>CAYRKU010000076.1:0-4736 GCA_964425055.1 uncultured Lawsonia sp.
CTCGCCAGGCTTCCCAGAACGAAAAATGCCAGGCAGGAAAGGGAACTGCGCACTGCATGGGAAGCAAACGCAGCAACCATCAGCAGTGATCCACGGCTTATCCGCCAATTATTTACCCTGTTACAGGATATAAAAGTGGTTCCAGCTAATGTGGAACGCCCCTTATCCTTCAACCTTGCGCCAACCCGCAGACCTGTAGACATAACTATCCCGGCTCCACCCTCCGATCGCATTCCACGCCGTATCATGGTCTTGGTTGCAGCGTCTGGATGTGCGTATACATTAACAGATGTTGTGCTGAATACTCCCGTGATCGAGTGTCTAAAAATGCTCAATCAGGTGGGGGCAAAGTTACATTGGGAGGAAGGTGGCCGCATCCTATGCCAGGAAACGGCACCTGTCATCGGCTGCACGAAACCAATTCTGGACAAGGTGATTCACGCAGGCAGTGACTTTTTTAATGCCTGCCTTTTGCTATTTCTGATGGTGGCACGTCCTGCCCAACTGAAAATCGTTGGAGAAGGCGCTCTTAAATTTGCCAATCTTGCTCCACTTCGTCATTTTCTGCCATCACTCGGCGCGCGACTGACCAGCCTTATACCCGGACAGGAAGGTCTTCCAGCCAGAATTGAGACATCAGCTATGCTGCCGTCCACAGTTATAGTACCCGCAGATCTACCTGTTGAAGCTGTAGAAGCTCTTATCTTGTCCATCCCCGGTTGGGGAAAGGAAACTGTGCTTCACCTGCGCAATCACCCAAAAGGTACTGCAATAGCAGCGGATATCCTCCCCTTCATCACGGCAGCAGGTTTGCAGGCAGAGTTGAGAGAATCCGAATCAGGCACGACAATGCGCATCCTTCCAGGTACAATTGACCCCGCCAAAACCCTCTTATCCGGTATCAATCTTCCGGCTGCGGCCTGCTTGCTGGCCATACCGGCTTTTACCGGAGGGGCAGTATGCCTGAGTGGGCCATGGCATATGCCAAGCCAGGAATCCCGCATCCAACTACTGCGTATGCTTAGCGAAGCAGGCCTCAACGTCAGTACGGCTTCAGACAGTGTACGCGTTACCGCTGAACCCAAAGCAACTGAAAAGGCTGCCCCCTCAGGCAAACAGCCTACCAACCTGCGTTCACTTTCGCCGGATTTCCTCCCTCTTGGACTGGTGCTCGCTCTTATTCCTGTTGTCCACAATCGGGGTGGATCCATGCCCAATCTACCTGCAGATATAGACATGTCCCTTGTGGACAGCTTTTTGGGGCAGATGGGTCTGCTGCGTACCGGGGCAACCCTTATCCCGATTGAGCCAAATGTTATCCCATGGTCCAGCCCTACGCTCAGTTGGGCTTTAGCACTCTCTCTGGCTGCCTTTCTGCGCCCTAACATCAAATTGAGCAACCCAGGTATAGTCCTCAACAGTCTACCCTTTTACTGGAATATTTATAACACACTGCCCTATCCCAAATACACACGGCCTTCGGCCAAAAGCCAGCAAACACCATCATCTCCCGCCCGTCCGGTAAGGAGACGGGTATTTGTCAACCACACGCCGGAATCGGAAATGCCAGATGAAGTCATTTATCCTGACGAGGATTGATCCCCTGTGGCAGCCTGTACATCATTTAGCCATCGTCTGCTGCCTATGCCTACCAGGGCATGGATACTTCCTCCACGGCGCAATATACGCATTCTGAAATGCCGACCCGATATCCCCAAAAGACATTTGTCCTTTTCCGCACTGAATTTTGCTTTTGAAGACAGTATGTTTTTATCATCCTTGACACAATAGTCTTACTCATGGTATTTAGTAAGTAAGTCATATATAATGCTGACAACTTTTTTTTGCAGGATCCCGTTTCTTCCGGTTATCCATAACCGCCGCCCACAAGCGGTTTCCAAACAAATCAGTGGAGGTAAGGCTAATGGCAATTAAACACCCAACTCCCCTGTTAGATCAGCTCGAAAGCGGGCCATGGCCCAGCTTTGTATCCGACATCAAGCGGGAAGCAGAACATCGGGCGCAAAATCCAAACAAGATCGATTTTCAAATTCCTGCTGATGCCCCTGATGATCTTCTCGGTGTACTCGAACTTTCATATAAAGATGGCGAAACGCACTGGAAACATGGCGGTATTGTGGGTGTGTTTGGCTATGGAGGCGGCGTTATCGGCCGCTATTGTGACCAACCACAGATGTTCCCCGGGATTGCCCACTTCCATACCATTCGTGTGGCTCAACCATCTGGAAAATTTTATTCTACCGATTTTCTACGCCAGCTCTGCGATATATGGGAGCTGCGCGGTTCCGGCATAACCAATATGCACGGTTCCACTGGCGATATTGTTCTTATAGGTACTCAAACACCTCAGCTGGAAGAGATCTTTCACGATCTTACGCACAAACTTAATAATGACCTCGGCGGATCTGGATCCAACCTGCGTACCCCTGCCGCCTGTATGGGACAAAGTCGCTGTGAATACGCATGCTACAATACGCAGGATATGTGCTACCAACTGACTCAAGACTATCAGGACGAGCTGCACCGCCCTGCATTCCCCTACAAATTCAAATTCAAATTTGATGGTTGCCCCAATGGCTGTGTTGCTGCCATGGCCAGATCTGATTTTGCGGTTATTGGAACTTGGAAAGACGATATCAAAATCGATCAGGCTGCAGTTCAAGCGTATGTGGGTGGCGAATTTGCCCCCAACGCCGGTGCGCATTCCGGCCGCGATTGGGGGCCCTTTGATATTGAGGCTGAAGTTATAAATCTCTGCCCCACCAAATGCATGAAATGGAATGGTAGCTCTCTCTTCATCAACAACCGTGAATGCGTGCGTTGTATGCACTGCATCAACGTTATGCCTCGCGCCCTGCACATTGGCGATGAGCGAGGCGCGTCCATCCTCTGCGGGGCAAAGGCCCCTGTGGTTGAAGGCGCCCAAATGGGCTCGCTTATTGTACCCTTCATCTCAACCGAAGCCCCATACACCGAAATTAAGGAACTCATTGAAAAGATTTGGGACTGGTGGATGGAAGAAGGAAAAAACCGCGAACGCCTCGGGGAAACCATGAAGCGCCTCTCCTTCCAGAAACTGCTTGAAGTTACCGAAGTTCCTGCCCTTGCCCAGCATGTCAAAGAGCCTCGTTCCAACCCATATATATTCTTCAAAGAAGAGGAAGTACCCGGTGGGTGGACACGCGATCTTGCCGCTCACCGCTCCAGACATCAACGCTAAAGAGAAGGGGAAAATCATCATGGCTTTCATTTCTTCAGGCTACAATCCCGAGAAGCCGATGGAAGGCCGTATCTCTGATATCGGCCCCCGTAAATACGACGAATTTTTCCCGGATGTCATTCGGAAAAATTTCGGCAAATGGCTGTATCATGAAATTCTGGAGCCCGGCGTGCTTGTCCACGTAGCTGAATCTGGCGACAAGGTCTATACCGTACGTGTTGGTGGCCAACGCACCATGTCTATTACACACATCCGGGAAATTTGCGATATCGCGGACAAATACTGTGCAGGGCATGTCCGTTGGACTACCCGGAACAATATCGAATTTATGGTAACCGATGAAGCTACCCTCGCTTCCCTTAAGGCAGACCTCGCTTCCCGCAAATTTGCAGGAGGTTCCTATAAATTCCCTATTGGCGGTACCGGTGCCGGCATCACCAATATTGTGCACACACAGGGATGGATTCACTGCCATACTCCGGCTACCGATGCCTCTGGCCCAGTAAAAGCAATTATGGATACTGTGTTTGATGATTTCCAGAATATGCGCCTACCGGCTCCAGTACGCATTTCCCTTGCCTGCTGTATCAATATGTGCGGTGCTGTGCACTGTTCCGACATCGGTATTGTGGGCATTCACAGAAAACCCCCAATGGTTGATAACCAGTGGGTTGACCAGCTCTGCGAAATTCCACTGGCCGTGGCTGCCTGCCCTACGGCTGCCGTACGTCCTGTCAAAACAGAACATGATGGTAAAAAGGTCAATTCTGTAGCCATCAAACAGGATCGCTGCATGTACTGCGGTAACTGCTACACCATGTGCCCGGCCTTACCCATTTCTGATAGCCAGGGCGATGGTGTGGCACTTATGGTGGGTGGTAAGATATCCAACCGTATTTCCATGCCCAAATTCTCAAAAGTCGTTGTGGCCTATATCCCAAACGAACCGCCCCGCTGGAATACGTTAACCTCCACTATCAAGCATATCATTGAAGTTTATTCTGAAAATGCCAACAAATATGAGCGGTTGGGTGATTGGGCCGAACGTATTGGCTGGGAATCGTTCTTTGAACTGACAGGTCTTGAATTTACCCATCATCTGATCGATGATTTCCGCGATCAGGCCTATTACACCTGGCGGCAGAGCACACAGTTCAAATTCTCAGAAGTAGCTCTTGCTGCTCATGGTGGTGAGTCACACATCACAGAAACCACCACTGAAGTAACTGATGATGACCGCAATGTGGTTGTAACTTTCCTTAAGGAAAAACTTAATCGCCCAGGTGCCAAAACAAAGTATTATTTCAAAGACTTCCTGGAACTCTTCCCCACAAAAGGCACGCGGGATGTCAAAAATATTCTGTCAGTACTTGTGGCTGAAGAAACTTTGGAATACTGGTCTTCTGGTTCCACTACCATGTACGGCCTTAAAGGTGCGGGCAAACAGTCCACAACGGAGGGTGAAAAATAAACTCTGTTTCCACCTGTAACCTAC
>CAYRKU010000076.1:4746-6923 GCA_964425055.1 uncultured Lawsonia sp.
CACAACCTATATAAAACCGGGGAGACCACAAACTTCCCGGTTTATATAAAATACTCCGATAGCCAGATTTTAGCTGGTATTCAGGATCGTTATGGACAAAACAATTCTTCTGCGTAACCCCGTAACAGGAAAAGAAGTGACCGGTTATTACGGGTTTAGCTACGATGCGCTGCACACAGGCGGCCTTATCTGGCTACGCCGGGGTGACTTCTGGACATTCCTTACGTTTGTATGTACCTGGCTTCCTCTGATCTGGGTATACTTTTTCGTCCCACGGCAAGGACTGTTAAACAAGCTTTTCAACGGTGCAGAAACGGTTATGGGCATTCCCAGTATGGCAATTGTCTATGCGATCATTGCTATCTACATGGTTATATTCCACTTTGTGGCTTCAACTACTTGCAATAAAAAATACACGATATCGTTCCTAAACCGCGGTTACGAGCTGGATTCCTCCGCACCGAATTTTGAGGAAGCACGTAATGCTCTAGGTCTGTAGGAAATACTGACAACTCAGGGAAATGGACCATGAGTACATCCGTACCCATTCCCCGCTTGGTTCTTTCCGGTCTGTCTGGTGGCAGCGGCAAAACGTTTACATCCTTAGGCCTCGTACGTGCGCTTACCCGGCGTGGTTTACAGGTGAAGCCATGCAAAAAAGGGCCGGATTATATTGACGCAGCCTGGCTGGGCCTGGCTGCAGGAATGGCCCCAACCAATCTTGATCTATTTTTCCTGCCTGCGCCTCGCCTTACCACATTATTTGTCCATGCAGTACAGAACACGGACATTGCCATAATTGAAGGAAACCGTGGCCTATATGATGGCTATGATCTGCAGGGATCTTGTTCTACGGCTGCACTGGCTCGAGCGTTATGCGCACCTGTCCTACTGATCCTAACTGTTACAAAGATGACCAGAACTACCGCTGCTGTCATCGCTGGCCTGGCCTCCTTTGAGCAAATCCATCTTGCTGGTGTTCTGCTCAATCAGGTAAGTTCAGCCAGGCATGCAAGCCTTATCCGCCGTAGTATTGAAGGCCATACAGACATCCCTGTTATCGGAGAACTGCCACGACTTAGGGTTAATCCCATCCCCGAACGGCATATGGGGCTTATCTCTATGCATGATGAAGGCACAGCGTCCACTGCCCACACCAGCGTACTCCATACGCTGGACAATCTCGCTCGTCTTATTGAAACACATGTTGACGTGGACACTGCGCTATCCATAGCTCAGGCTGCACCCCCACTGACCATTCCCCAATTCAACCAGACCGAAACTGTTCACGCTTCCTCACTCACTACCACCTGCACGGCGGCACCACCTCCCGTTACCATAGGCTATATTCGGGATGCAGCACTGTGGTTTTATTATGAAGAAAATCTTGAAGCTCTGCGTCAGGCAGGTGCCAAACTGATGGAGCTAAGTCTCTTTTCACCACAGCCATGGCCGTGTACGACATTACAAGGGTTGTATCTTGGTGGTGGTTTTCCCGAAATGCTTGCCGAAAAAATCACCGCTTCACCACATTTGAAAGAACTGTATGATCTTTCCCTAGCCGGACTTCCTATCTACGCTGAATGCGGTGGCTTTATCATTCTCTGCCAGGAGCTGCGCATTGGTGAAAAAACCTACCCCATGGCCGGAATATTTCCAACCAGAGCTGAATTCAGAAAACGTCCACAAGGCCTTGGCTATGTTAAGGCAAAAGTAGAACGGCCCAACCCTTTTCACGCACTGGGGAGCGTCTTCTGCGGGCATGAGTTTCATTACTCTTGCTGTATCCCCCTTGCTGAGCTTGACCCCACGCTCAGCCTTTCCCCTGGTGTTGGCCTGGCCAGCCCCATACAACAACCCACCGAGGATACTGTATCGGACGCACAGGATATATCTCCGGAGCAAGCACAGTGGTACACTAAGCTTCAGGGCCATGACGGGCTGTTGATCCGGCGTACCTTTGCCACGTACACACATCTCTTTGCTCCCGCGGTACCCCATTGGGCTACCCATTTTGTGACTACCTGCCGCGACTGACAGGCTGCACAGTCACAAATTACGCCTGAATATACATTGAGCTGTTTTTCTCGTCTACAATAAGAGTTTCTCCATAGACGATCATACTCCTGTACAATGGGCCCTGTTTCTGGGAGTGTAGAAATCCCATATAGCAAAGA
>CAYRKU010000077.1:0-6683 GCA_964425055.1 uncultured Lawsonia sp.
TTCGAGAGCGATGGACATACCGCCGGAAGCAGAACCAGTGATACCGGCAAGCAACTTGACCATGATGAATTCGGAAATCAGCGGGTTACCGGAGCTCACGCCCATGAGCGCTTCCTTAACCGTGGTGAACCCGGGCAGGCTGGCGATGATGTTACCATAGCCCACCTCCGAAGAGGTGTTCATAATGGCGAGCAGTGAACCAATGGTCCCGGCGTTGAGACAGGTCATCAGGTTGCCACGCACTTTGAACTGACGAGCGGAAATCAGGATACCGGCAAGGATACCAGCAACAAGAGCTATGATCAGAGCCCATGTAGCTACGGGGATAACTTTGGAGGCCAAGGCGAGCTTGCTGGTGGGTTCCATCATGGCAGGATCCCAACCGGCGATGACCTTGGTCATAATGTAGTTGAGTACGAGGGTGATGATCAGCGGCAGGGCGGCAAGCCCGGCGTTAACATCGGGGATATCGTTTTCGAGTTCTTCCTTCACATGACGGGTATCAATGGCGCCGAAGCGTTCACCATTGGCAAGCATGCGATGTTTACGCCATTCAAGCCAGATCAGAGCGAGAGCATAAATAAAGATTGCGCCAACAATACCAAATACAGGGGCAGCGTAGGCATCGGTACCGAAGTATTTGGTCGGGATCATGTTCTGGATTTGCGGCGTGCCGGGGATGGCTGTCATGGTGCAGCCAAAGGCGCCAAGCGCGATGCAGCCGGGGATCAGGCGGCGTGGAAAATCGGCTTCCTGGAAAATAGCATTAGCGAAGGGATAAACAGCAAAGCCCACCACGAACAGGGACACGCCGCCGTAGGTAAGGATGGAAGCCGCGATAACAATGGAGATAATAGCGCGGGGGGTACCAAGCTTGCGGACAATCCAGCCGGCAATGGAACGGGCCATCCCGCTGTCTTCCATAACTTTACCGAAAACGGCACCGAGCAGGAAGATGGGGAAGAAGTTTTTCACGTAGGTACCGGCTGAGTTCATGAAGAGCTCAGAGTACGTGGGCATCGGCGATAGACCGGCAGTCAGAGCAGCCACCAGTGCGCAGAGCGGTGCGAACAGAATGACTGAGAAACCGCGGAACGCGATCCAGGTCAAAAGTGCAAGAGAAACAAGAATACCAATAACCATAAAAATCCCTCCGAGTTAAGTGCTGCCCCCAAAAATGGGGTTGACATTCCCTCTCCTTTCGGTATGGGAAAATTTTTCCCGGCTGCCTCTTCCATGAGGCATATTCCGTTTATTAAACATTCGCTCGGCTGTTCAACAACGTGGGCCCCCCGGGATATTTTACCGTATCGCCCAAAAAGATAACTCTAGGAGCCGATTATCCTTTTCAGGCTGCCACAACACCGCGTACGTACCCACAATGCAGAAGAACCCTACCTTTGTGCGTGTACCTGCAGTGCCATATCAGACATCGTGGACTTATTCACAACACAAGAATCTTTTAGCCATATAAAAAGAAAAATACAAGAGCTTATCCCCCCAAAAAACACAGTTGGATAAAATTTCTCTCCGTCACCTGAAAACAGAATATCACACTCTGAAACTCCGGATAACCATCCAGCTTAATTTTGTTGCCATTTACCTTGTACCTCCTTCTTCTATAGGTTTTCTTACAGCTGTCCCTTCAATGGAACACATTGAGTATTCTCCGCTTTTGATCTTTTGCCACACCTCTTCATCCGTGATGTGGAAGCCTATCTATCAACCTTCCGGCAGGATTCCTTCCGGGATACCGAGCGCGGTCGCTTTCTCCTTCGTGAATATGATGCTCTCGATCACTCGCCCCACTCCGCCGCGCTGATGCATCTCTCCGGATGTGCCGAATTCCGCAACGTAGTTGTACGCCGCCTTTTCCAGCTCTTCCGGGTCGATCACGTCCTGCTGGTAGTCAACGATTTGCTCTCCATCCACGCGGATTGCCACATTCGCCCAGCCGAACACCAAACGCTTATCGTCATCGGACTTCATCACTTTCAAGTTCGCCCTCGGTGTCCTTCCTGCCAGCTGGTGGAATGTCTTTGCGCCCATACCGCAATTTATCCTTTCCCTATTTTGCAAGAAAAAACTGTTGCTCTTTCGAGTGACGGCCTCTTGCCTGTTTTTTTGTTGGCTAAGCCGGGCGTAAAAACATCCTGCGTTTATTCTTTCTTGTAAAACGCGCACTTCCCCGTATTGTGCATCACCTCGGACGGCTTTGCGTTCGGGTACGGGAATGCGGAACAGTCACTCCGATTCCAGCCCCCGCCGTCCTTATCCTTGATTCTGTATGCGCAGGTCTTGCATTGCTCCGGTGCGAGCCATGTCACGCCGAGAACCGGAGACTCGAAGTTGGGGACGTATTTTTTTCTCCGCTAGGGGGTCTGGAACAGAAACGCCCCTATTTTTTCGATGGTCGCATCGCCGTCGTAGCTGTGCTCGTCACTAGTCTTTAAAGTAGTCCGGCTGATCGAACACCTCCATCGTCACCTCGTAATTTCTCCCGCTCTTTTGATGTAGGTAATCCTGTACGTCGTTCCGCGCTGCACGATTATTTCCGTTTCGACTCCTACGCTCCGGTATCTTTTGCCGATCGTGTAAAGCTCTTCGGTGCTTCCAATTGTATCGCGTTTACTATCTTATCCGATCTCTTGTGTCACCCGGATGAATTGCTCCAGTATTTATCTCGGTGATTACTTTGCCATACTTGCCTTACCCCATTCGATAAGCGCAATACAGACATTCTGCTATGGTATTTCAATCGAATAAATGGCATACCTGTATCAATTAAATGGGGCGCAAAATTGAACCAGGCACGACAGGGTCAGCAGGACGACTGCGTTGTTGGACGATATTCCTGTAACGCTCCCCATCCTTAAAAAGTGGAAAATCGCCCATTCTCTCAATCTTCTATACCATCATCACTTTGGTGTGGAGAATTGGAAGATGCTGAAAAGTGGCTGATGCAGCAGATGGTTGTCTTAACACACTACCCAGTTTTCAAAGTCCTTAAAACCAACAGGCGCAGAGGTAAATGCCTTATGGTAGTGCCTGTCAGTTTATGCGGGGCTGACTAGCCGGACAGGCCCGAAAAAGATCACTGAAATTGCGCCTGTGTTGCCCTGAGGAAATAGCCCAAGATCATTAACTCACGTTCTGTCAATATCTCAACGGCGATTACCGGATAACAAATAAACGAAGTTGACATCCTCCTCCGATTTCAGCATTGAAGAATGTCAATGTACTGGATGCGGCAAGGATATATGCACTGTGTTGCCTGACAGCAGTACAGTAAAGGAACCCCGCATGCGTACGGATCGCCTCCAGTCTGTCCTGTATCCCCTCTTGTATCCATTTTCGGTCATTTACGCTGGCATTATGCGACTGCGCCGCAAAATTCTGGAACGGGACACGTCAGATCGCTTCGCTCCACCCTGCCCCTGTATTTCTGTGGGTAATATCGCTTGGGGGGGGACAGGTAAAACCCCCATTACTGACTGGCTTCTGACCTGGGCTGAAAGTCATTACCGGTTGGCGGTTGTGCTTTCGCGAGGGTACAAAAGCAAACCCGATCATCTGCCCCTGACCATAACACCCAGGCTTACTTCAGCTCAGACAGGTGATGAGCCGTTGATGCTGGCACTGGATCATCCTGCCTGTACCGTTATTGTCGATCCAGACAGAAGCCGTGCCGGTCGATACGCATTGAAAACACACACTCCGGCTCTGTTTGTCCTTGATGATGCTTTTCAGCACCTTGCCGTGATCCGGGATTTGGATCTTGTTCTTTTACGACCAAAAGACGTTTTGGGCAGCTGGAATAGCGTTCTCCCGGCGGGCACATGGCGGGAGGGTGCATCAGCTCTTTCCAGGGCAGATGCCTTCCTTATAACATGTGATGCAGCTACATTTTCAGAGCTTATACCGCAATTAAAGCTGCGGCTGTGCGCATTTGACAAGCCTGTTTTCAGCTTTTCCCTGCGGCCAAAGGGACTTTTTGGGGTGCGCCCCTTCGGGGCAAAACGTCGGAACACAGCAGACATTGTATCTCCGTTCCCCAAAGGGCAGCCCTATGTCCTTGTCAGCGGTGTGGGTGATCCGGCTCAGGTAGTGGATACGGCAACGGCTTTTCTGGGTTATCCGCCGACACAGCGCCATGTCTATTCTGACCACCATCGCTACACACTACAGGATGCGGTTACCCTTGAAAATTATGGGCTGCCGCTTGTGTGTACCCAGAAAGACGCTGTAAAACTGCGGGAGCTGCACCTTTCCCGGCTTTGGTCCCTGCGGGTTGAAGCAGTGTTTGGCCCCTGTTTGTGGAGTGAGACAAGATTTCCGGAATGGCTGGATCGCTGGTGGAGTGAACACTCCGGTATAC
Source organism: uncultured Lawsonia sp. (assembly GCA_964425055.1). Taxonomy (GTDB): domain Bacteria; phylum Desulfobacterota; class Desulfovibrionia; order Desulfovibrionales; family Desulfovibrionaceae; genus Bilophila. The sequence continues at coordinate 4,379 of CAYRKU010000077.1, forward strand.
GGCGACCATAACCATGCCGGTGTACAAAGCGCCATACGGATGGGCAAATGGTGAAGAAATCCGGAACCGTTTTGCCCCTGACAGTATATGCTGCCCGACATCAAGGAACGTAATACCAGGCGTTCCTTGATATATTCGCCGGGCGTCACCCTGACTTCGTCCAGAATATTCCGCAGTACATATGAGTTCGGTACGTTACCCCGTTTTGCCGGGTGAACGGCCCGGGCCAGTTCGGTGTTGCCTCCAGAACGGAAAATAGGGCCTGCAGGTGTGTCTTGTCCCGCCAGGGAGACCGTGAGAAAGTGCAAAATGTTATCCACTCGGACAGGACGGTGGATTGTGGACAGCAACGTAATAATAGCGTCTGTATTCACCACGCAGGCCGCTATTCTCCATACCGAGGAGGACATTTCGGTCTGGAATATCCTTCTTACTGCCATTTCACTTCTCACGTCAGAAGATACGAAGAGCTGCCTGCACGCCGGACGTCCGGGGCTATAACATATAATATCGCGTCCAGGCTGATCTGCTGCCTGCTTTATGTGCGGTATAGTATCTGTCAATTGACAACCGCACGTGGGCAGAGTACTTGTATGTATTCGTGTTTACCTGCTGACAGCAATGGCCTTTCGGGCCTTTCCGGCATTCTGAAAACACTATCTCTCCGGGAGAATATGATGTCCAAAATTCTGAGCAGGGGCCTGACATTTGATGATGTGCTCCTGTTGCCCGCCTATTCAGAAGTTACGCCCGATATGGTTGATGTATCGGCCTGGCTTACGCCGTCCATTTCTCTGAATATTCCGCTGCTGTCCGCGGCTATGGACACTGTTACTGAATCAGCCATGGCCATTTCCATGGCCCGCGCGGGTGGGATAGGTATTATCCATAAAAATATGAGTATAGAGCAGCAGAAGCTGGAAGTGGAAAAAGTTAAAAAATCAGAAAGCGGGATGATCCTTGACCCGATCACTGTAGATCCTGATGACACAGTGCAGCAGGCGCTTGACCTCATGCATGCCTACCGGGTGTCTGGCCTGCCCGTTGTCCGGGATAAAAAGCTGGCCGGCATTTTGACCAATCGTGATGTTCGCTTTGTAGAAGATCTGGCCGGAACACTCGTACGAGATGTTATGACCAGTGAAAATCTGGTAACCGTTCCCACCGGAACCACACTTGAAGAAGCAAAACGCCATCTTCATGCACACCGCATCGAAAAACTGCTTGTGGTTGACAATGAAGGCCAGCTTGCCGGGCTTCTGACCATGAAGGATATTGATAAAGTGCAGAAATATCCCCACGCCTGTAAAGATTCCAAGGGGCGTTTGCGAGTTGGTGCAGCCATAGGCGTTGGTGCGGGGGGTGAAGCCCGTGCAGCTGCGCTTATTGACGTTGGTGTGGATGTGCTTGTGCTGGACTCGGCGCATGGCCACTCCCGCAATATTCTCAACGCCGTTTCCGCTATTAAGGGCGCATATCCTGCCTGCCAGCTTATTGCGGGCAATGTGGCCACCTATGAAGGCGCCAGGGCTATGCTGAAAGCCGGTGCGGACGCCGTAAAGATTGGTATCGGGCCAGGATCTATCTGCACAACACGCATTGTTGCCGGGGTAGGTGTACCGCAAATCACCGCTATTATGGAATGTTCCCGCGCTGCCCGTGAGCTTGACCGCTGCTGTATAGGCGATGGAGGAATTAAATTTTCCGGTGATGTGGTCAAAGCACTTGCTTCCGGAGCGAATACAGTCATGGTGGGCAGCCTTTTGGCCGGTACAGAAGAAAGCCCGGGTGAAACCATTCTCTACCAGGGCCGCACATATAAAATTTATCGGGGGATGGGTTCTATCGATGCAATGAAAGAAGGCAGTTCTGACCGCTATTTTCAGGAAAAAAGTAAAAAATTGGTCCCGGAAGGTATTGTCGGCAGGGTGCCATTTCGAGGCCCCGTTTCGGAAACCCTCTATCAACTTGTTGGTGGTGTCCGCTCCGGCATGGGCTACTGTGGCGCATCCACTGTTCAGGAGCTGTTTGAATATTCACATATGATAGAAATTTCCACTGCTGGTCTGCGGGAAAGCCACGTCCATGATGTCATCATTACTAAGGAAGCGCCCAATTATCGCGTGGACAATGGCTAACATTATTTCCGTACATTAATTTTTTTTACAGAATCCCATTGCAGCGGGGAAAAGGCATGTCCAGCAAAGTTGTTATTATTGATTACGGCTCCCAGGTTACCCAACTCATCGCCCGCAGGGTACGTGAGGCCTGCGTTTATTCTGAAATTCATCCGTGTGTGACCACA
>CAYRKU010000078.1:0-4744 GCA_964425055.1 uncultured Lawsonia sp.
TAGCGTGCCAACAGCTGCCAGGGGAAGAACTTTGCGGCCAAGTGCCATGGCTAGATTAGAACCACCGCTCATGCCTTCTCGCACAAAGGCAACGGTAAGAGATAACGAAAGAGTGCCCTCACCAAAAAGGCGGCGCATCATGTATGGAAGGCGTAGTGCGACTGTAAGTGCATCAGCAGTTCCGGTGCCGCCCAGTATCCAGGCGATACAGGCATCTCTGGTAAAACCCAACAGACGGGAAAGGAGTGTCCCACCGCTGACAATGGCCGTACTATGCAATACGTTTGGTATTCTTGGAGGCAGCAAATCCGGCATGGAGGCCGATACCTGGCTTGGAGTAGGATGTTTACCCTTCATTCTGTATATACATCTTCAAAATGTTTTTTGTAGGCAGTCCATTGGCCGGTACGGATAGCTACACGGGCTTCGCGTACAATGTTCAGGAAAAATGTCAGATTATGGATGGAGTTCAGCCGGAAGGTCAGTAACTCCCGTGAGACGAATAAATGGTGCAGATATGCCCGGGAAAAGGTCCTGCAGGTGTAGCAGGTACAGGCAGGATCAAGGGGGCGGTCGTCTTCAGCAAATTCCCGCCGTTTGATATTGATTCTGCCCAATGAGGTGTACAATGTGCCATTGCGGGCATTGCGCGTGGGCAGTACACAATCAAACATGTCCACTCCTGTATCAATCCCCCGGATGATATCCAAGGGGGTGCCCACCCCCATCAGGTAGCGCGGTGCCCCAGGGGGCAGAAGCGGCGCGGTGGAATACAGCATGTCCAACATTGTGGCCTTGCTTTCTCCTACGGAAAGCCCACCAATGGCATATCCGTCAAAATTCAGGTCAACCAGCTGTCGTACGGCTGCGGAGCGCAAATCTTTGAACATGCCACCCTGAACAATGCCAAACAGAAGGTTGTCTGCTGTATCTTTGGGGCAGGCTGCACGGCAACGGGCCGCCCAGCGGCCAGTTAGGTCCAACGATTTTTCCGTATAGGCGTGATCTGCATCGGGGGGAACACATTCATCAAGTGCCATCATAATGTCTGAATTGAGGTTTCGTTGAATGGCAATGGCTTTTTCCGGGGTAAAAAGATGTTTTGAACCATCTATATGGGAGCGAAAGGTCACACCTTCTTCCGTGATTGTGCAAAGGGAAGACAGGCTGAACACCTGAAATCCGCCACTGTCAGTCAATATAGGCTTGTTCCATGCACTGAAGGCATGTAGGCCGCCTCTGCGCGCCACAAGGTCATCCCCAGGACGTAGATATAGGTGATAGGTGTTGCCTAGGATAATTTCCGCACCAATAGCCGCAAGATCATCCGGGGCAATGGCCTTGACGCTACCCACCGTGCCTACCGGCATGAAGATCGGCGTGTGTACAGGGCCGTGCGCTGTGTACAATGTGCCGGTACGGGCGGATCCATCCGTTGCGTGAAGCAGAAAAGTTCCGGGAGTATTCATTCTTTAAGTTTAACCGGAAAAAGTCTGCTTGAAAAGACCGCCCTGCGGAGGGCAAGTAAGGAGCGGCGGGGGAAATTGTGTTACCGTCCCAGCTTTGGACTGAAGGACAAAGATTTGCATAGTGCAACCAATGTGTTTGGGGCTTGATGAATCCAACGTTAATGCCATATTTGAAGTGTGGTGGATACATTCCGTTATAATTTTTTTAGCAAACTCTTGGTGGTTTCTTCAGATATTTTAAGCAATTTTGTAGGGTTGCAGTTTTATTACCCCAGGTTAACTGGGGGGGGGTATTGACAGCCACAATTTTGCCTGTATTTGCGCAGTGCCTGCTACCGTACATAAGACATAAGTCAAAAAAAACCGGGAAACAGCCCATGTGCAATATGGCGGCGATATACGCTCTGATTAGGTTGTGGTGAATGAAATAGATTTTTAGGCAAAACATAAACTGTGTCAAAATAATTTTGAATCTAAGTAAATAAAAACAGTATGTTATAAATATATTTAACACATTTGGTACAAAGAGCGGCTTATGCCTACGTAACAGAAGAATTTTACGGATCTTTGCCGTGCTAATGGCGTTTTACAGTGAAAGCGTGTAGAACTGGTAAAAGTCGGAGATAAAAGCGGCTCCCCTTCGCGTAACGGAGAGGAGCCATATACACGGCAAAGCATGCCTTCGTCCAAAGGAGTTTACTGATCTATATCTGCCAGAATGGGGTTACCCTCCAGGTCTTCCAGAAAACGGTCAGGCCGTTCTTTCTGTTCCGGAACAGATATGTCTTGATGTACATATTCGCGGTAGCCCGTTCCAGCCGGGATAAGCCGACCCACGATCACGTTTTCTTTCAGGCCGCGTAAATTATCTATTTTTCCCTTCAGGGCAGCCTCGGTAAGCACTTTGGTGGTTTCCTGGAAGGAGGCAGCGGAAATAAACGATGATGTCGTGAGGGATGCCTGTGTGATACCCAAGACAAGTGGTTCGGCTGTAGCCGGAGCTCGACCCTCGGCCATAGCTTTGCGATTTTCAGCCTGGAATTCTGCCTTGCCCACCTGTTCACCTACAAGGAAGCTGGTCCCACCAGTATCGGTAACCGTCACCTTGCGTAACATCTGGCGCACAATTACTTCAATGTGCTTGTCATCAATGCTCACACCTTGGAAGCGATATACTTCCTGGATTTCGTCAACCAGATAGGCTGCCAGGAATTTTTCGCCACGGGTCCGTAGAATGTCGTGCAGTTCCGGGTTACCTTCAGTCAGCAGATCGCCAGATTCCACAAAGTCGCCGTCAGAGGCTGTGATATGTTTGCCCTGGGGGATAAGGTATTCCCTGGGATCACCCACTTCCGGGGTAACAATAAGTTTGCGCTTGCCCTTAGACTCGCCGGCAAAGGAGACAGTGCCGGCAATTTCGGAGACAACGGCCATGTTTTTAGGCTTGCGCACTTCAAACAGTTCAGCCACGCGAGGAAGGCCACCAACGATATCGCGGGTTTTAGAAGTTTCACGTGGTTTACGGGCTATGACGTCGCCAGCATACACTTCTGCCCCGTCTTTTACCATGATAATAGCTCCCACAGGCAGACTGTATACTGCAGGAAGCTGGCTTGCCCCATGCAGCTTGGTTTCTCCGTTTTCAGCGCATACCGATATGGATGGACGGAAGCTTGTGGTACGGTACTCGATAATGGTCATGGAAGCCTGGTGTGTGGCTTCGTCCAACTTTTCCTGATAGGTTTTGCCGTCCACTAAGTCTGTGAATTTGATGAAGCCATCCACCTCGGTAATGAAGGGTTCGTTGAACGGATCCCATTCAGCCAGTAGTTGGCCGTTGGTTACAGACTGGCCATCTGTAACATGCAGGCGGGCACCGTTGGGTAGCGTATAGTGTTCCGCTTCTCTGCCCTGATCATCAATAATGGCAATATGGCCGTTTTTACCAAGTACCTGTGAAATGCCCTCGCGGTTTTTGATTGCTTTTACCCGGGTCAGAACTACCTGGCCATCGTGTTGCGCTTCAAAGCTGGAGCGCTCAATTTCTTTGGATGCAGTACCGCCTATATGGAAGGTACGCATTGTGAGTTGTGTACCCGGTTCGCCAATTGATTGGGCGGCAATAATCCCTACGGTTTCACCAATATTCACCAGGTGACGGCGGGCAAGGTCGCGCCCATAGCACAGGGAGCAGATGCCATGTTCGGATTGACAGGTCAGAGCCGAACGGATCATCACCGAGTTTATGTTTTTATCATCCAAAACTTTGGCCACGGTTTCGTCAATGAGGGTATTTTCCGGATACAATAGATCGCCGGTAGCTGGATCGTACACGGGGTAGAGCAATACCCGGCCCAGCGCCCTCTCGGAAAGCTTTTGCTTTACTTCACTTCCCTCGCGGATAGTGCGGATTTCAATACCATCTACCGTACCGCAGTCATATTCGGAAATGATAACATCCTGCACTACATCTACTAAGCGGCGGGTAAGATAGCCGGAGTTGGCTGTTTTCAAAGCCGTATCTGCTAAACCTTTACGTGCACCATGGGTAGAGGTAAAGTATTGGAGCACGGTAAGCCCTTCCCGGAAGTTTGCCGTGATGGGGGTTTCGATAATTTCACCGGAGGGTTTAGCCATCAGACCACGCATACCGGCAAGCTGGCGCATTTGATCTGCGTTACCTCGGGCACCGGAGTTGGACATCATAAAGATGGGGTTAAAACTTAGGTTGGCTTCCTGTTTTCCCGTCTTCGGATCGGTCAGGATGTCAGTGGATATCTCTTTGTTCATAGCTGCGGAAATATCCTGTGTGGCCTTAGTCCAGACATCCACAACTTTGTTGTATTTTTCTGTACGGGTGATGATCCCGTCCCGATACTGGCTTTCAATATTATCCACTTCGTCGCTGGCCGCATCGATAATGCGTTTTTTGGAATCAGGTATCAGCATATCCTTAACGCCAATACTAATGCCAGACCGCGTAGCGTATTCATAGCCAATGGATTTGATCCTGTCGCAGAGGATAACTGTTGATTTGATCCCTGCTTCCCGGTAGGCCACGTCCACCAGCTTGGCAATGTTCTTTTTGGTTAAGACAACGTTGACATTGTCAAAGCTGATCCCTTTGGGCATATCTTGCCATATGAGAATGCGCCCGGGAGTGGTATCATAGATTTTGCCATCTTCCATGCGCACTTTGATGCGGGCATGGATGTTTACCTGTTTGGCATCCAGTGCGGCAACAGCTTCCCATGGGGCACAGAAGGTCATGCCTT
>CAYRKU010000078.1:4754-6682 GCA_964425055.1 uncultured Lawsonia sp.
CAGGCCCAGAACCATGTCCTGTGAAGGAACAATGACTGGGGTACCGTTAGCAGGAGAAAGGATGTTGTTGGTGCTCATCATCAGCACGCGGCATTCAATCTGTGCCTCGACTGACAGAGGGATGTGTACAGCCATTTGGTCGCCGTCAAAGTCTGCATTATAGGCAGTACACACAAGAGGATGCAATTGAATGGCTTTCCCTTCCACCAGCAGCGGCTCGAAGGCCTGAATGCCCAGCCGGTGCAGCGTAGGCGCTCGGTTGAGCATAACTGGATATTCCCGTACCACATCGGCCAAAATATCCCAAACCACCAGTTCTTCCCGTTCCACCATTTTTTTGGCGCTTTTTATAGTGGATGCCAGGCCTCTTTTTTCCAGTTCGGAATAGATGAAAGGCTTGAACAGTTCCAGTGCCATTTTTTTGGGCAGGCCGCACTGATGCAGCTTCAGATACGGGCCAACAACAATAACCGAACGCCCGGAATAGTCCACACGTTTGCCCAGTAGGTTCTGCCGGAAGCGCCCCTGTTTGCCCTTGATCATGTCGGAAAGGGATTTCAGGGGCCTGCCGTTGGTACCCGTAATGGCACGGCCGCGGCGGCCATTGTCAAACAGTGCGTCTACCGCTTCTTGCAACATGCGTTTTTCGTTACGGATGATGATGTCGGGGGCACCCAGTTCCATTAAGCGTTTCAGGCGGTTGTTGCGGTTGATCACACGCCGGTACAAATCGTTTAAGTCAGACGTGGCAAAGCGGCCACCATCCAATGGTACAAGAGGCCGCAGCTCAGGTGGAATAACCGGAATAACCTCCAGAATCATCCATTCGGGGCGGTTTCCTGAGTCAAGGAAGGCTTCTACAATTTTAAGGCGTTTGGTGAGTTTTTTCTTCCGTGTTTGGGACCTGGTGCTTTGTGATTCTTCCCGAAGCTGTACCTTAAGTGTTTCAAGGTTCAGCTCTTCCAGAAGTTTGCGGATGGATTCCGCCCCCATACCCACTGTTAGCGCATCTTCGCCAAAGTGCTCAATGATCTGAAGGTACTGATCTTCAGAAATAACCTGCAGTTTCTGCAGATTGGTAGTCCCAGGATCCAGTACAATATACGAGTCAAAATACAGAACCTTTTCTACATCGGCCATGGTCATGTCGAGCAGGGTTCCGATTTTCGAGGGCAAGGTTTTGAGGAACCATATATGGGCCACTGGGGCTGCCAGTTCAATATGCCCCATACGTTCCCGGCGCACTTTAGATGCAATAACTTCTACACCGCATTTTTCGCAGACAATACCACGGTGCTTCATGCGTTTATATTTACCGCAGTTGCACTCGTAATCTTTTACGGGGCCGAATATCTTTGCACAGAACAGGCCATCGCGTTCTGGCTTGAACGTACGGTAGTTAATGGTTTCCGGTTTTTTTACTTCTCCGTAAGACCATTTGCGGATGTTCTCCGGGGAAGCAATAGAGATCTGAATAGCTTTCAGGTTGCGAATTTGGGCAGCATTGTCGGCCACCACACTGCGACCCATAAACAGATCATCAAGACTGCTCATATATGTACACTCCCTTACGGATTGAGGGAATACGCTCCCTGTTGATCGGGAAATGCCCGGATGCAAAAGCTTACTCGACCTTTGGCTGTTGGTGGCGAAGCTGCTGCTCATCTTCCATAACGTCAAGTTTGGGCTTTTTCTTCCCTTCTTCCTGATGGAGGGTAACGTTAAGGCCAAGGGACATGAGTTCCTTCACCAAAACGTTGAACGATTCTGGCAGTCCGGCTTCAAGAAAATTATCATTCTTGACGATTTTTTCATACATTTTCACGCGACCGCTCACATCGTCAGACTTGACTGTGAGGAACTCCTGCAACAGGTAGGATGCACCGTAGGCCTCAAGCGCCCACACTTCCATTTCTCCAAGGCGCTGT
>CAYRKU010000079.1:0-6591 GCA_964425055.1 uncultured Lawsonia sp.
TGGCTGCGGTATTCCCTACTATGTTTCCGGGGAAATAAACTCGTTGGATGCCTTACGCTCCACCAATTACGGCGCTGTCCGTACACCTGAATATTTTAAAGAGCGGAAAGGCGTTACCGTTCTGAACAGGACGCGGGTGCTTTCCATTGATCGCACGTCCCATTCGATCCGAATCTTGGATTTGGATACAGGGCGGGAATCTGTCTTGTCTTATGATCGCCTTGTGTTGGCTACAGGCAGTAAACCCAAGGTTCCCAATATTGAAGGGTGTGATCTGCAGGGCGTGAGTGGGGCAAATACATTGGAGGAGGCTGAAGCCATCCGTACTGCCTGTGCATCGGGCAATGTCAACAGTGCGGTGGTTGTTGGTGGCGGTTTTATCGGTATGGAGATGGCTGTGGCCTTTGCAGATATGTGGGGTATTAAAACCAGTGTGGTTGAATTTATGCCCCAGGTTATGCCTGGCGTGCTTTCTGCCAATATGGCCGATATGGTTGCCAATGATCTGCGTGCGCATGGAGTGGGTGTGTACGTTTCTGAAAAAGTGCAGCGCCTTGAAGGTGAAAAGGGTGTTGTGCAGCGCGTGGTAACCGATAAACGTACCTTGGATGCGGATATTGTTATTTTTGCCACCGGGTATGCCCCCAATACAGAGCTGGCCCGTGCTGCCGGGCTGGATCTTGCACAGGGCAGCGGGGCGATATTGGTCAATAAATATATGCAGACATCTGACCCGGATATTTATGCAGCGGGGGACTGCGTGGCTACACCCAACCTGCTTACAGGAAAACCATTTGTCATAGCGCTTGGGTCACTTGCGAACCGGCAAGGCCGGGTTATTGGTACCAATCTGGCGGCCGAAACCGGCCGCGCAGCTGTTTTTAACGGTGCTGTGGGAACGTGGTGTGTTAAATTTTTCAGTATGTCGGCCGGTGGTACGGGGTTAACCCTTGATCGGGCTAAAACCGAAGGCTTTGATGCCGTTTCAGTCAGTGTGGAACAGTTTGATCGGGCCCATTTCTACCCTGAAAAACATATGATGTCACTGGAACTTGTGGTGGATCGTTCCACGCGGAGAATTCTTGGACTACAGGGTTTTTGTGAAGCGGGTGATGCCCTGAAGGCCCGCATTGACACGGTTGCCGCCATGATCCAGTTTGGTAAGCCAACTCTTGATGATCTGGCCAATGTGGAATTGGGCTATGCTCCGCCATTTGCTTCGGCCATGGATGTATTGAATGTGGTAGCCAATGTTGCGGATAATTTGCTGTCCGGTCAGTTAAAGGCTATTTCTTCCCGGGAATTTTCCGATTTATGGAAAAACCGCACAGAAAACAACGTCTATTTTGCGGATGCCCGGCCTGCCGTGGCAGCTACGGCTACTGCGGCCAAATACCCTGAAGAATGGCACGCTTTGCCTCTGGAAGACGTGGCTCAGCAGCTGTCCATATTGCCACGCGATCGGCCAATTGCTCTGATCTGCAATACGGGGTTGCGGTCTTATGAGGTGGCGCTGTACCTGCAGGAACGGGGCATAACCAATGTGGTAAATGCACTTGGCGGTATGCAGGCACAGCTGAAGCGGGGTGAAACCTGGTAGGTTTGGATGACCCTCTGTCCATTGGCAGGGTTTTCCGGCGGTATCAACGTGCTGTAAAACATCTGAGGATATGGGGCTACCTTCTCTTTTTGCCTTTTGTACGTTAACAGGTGAGTGGTAGGGGCATACAGTGGCAGCCTGTGAAGATATAGTGAGGTCTGGGGAAGTATGCTTGAGTAAAATTTCCCATGGGGAATTTTATGGCAAAACCAGGACTTGTTCCTCCAGGCAGCTTCGTTGCAGCAGGAAACCGATCAGGGATGGGATCGTACGATCAGATAGTATCCGTTGTAATGTTAGGTGGGGGATGGTTAACTGATGCTGTTGATTGTAACGTATGATCACGCCGGTGATTGATATAGTATGCCGGATGCATATGGTTTTTCTGCCGTTATTCCGGAATGGTGACAGAAGATTGTGAGCAGATATGGAAGATTGTATTGCATCGTTCTGGCGGGATCTAGTTGCGCGGTATCCACAGTGGCGAGGTGCGGAAGAGGCGTTTGCCAGAGCTGTAGACCTTTTGGCCCGCTGTGTGGGCGGGCAGGGAAAAATTTTGCTGTGCGGAAATGGCGGAAGCGCTGCCGATGCTGAACATATTGCCGGCGAACTGATGAAATCATTCCTGCTGCCACGGCCGGTGCCGGAAGCGTTTATCCGCCGTGTACAGGCACTGTACCCGCAGCATGCGGACCATCTGGTCAGGATACAGGGGGGCATTGCTGCGGTGCCTCTGGTTTCTGGTGTAGCCTTGCCAACTGCCTTTGCTAATGATGTGGACGGTGAGCTTGCCTTTGCCCAGCAGGTGTATGTTCTGGCCCGACCGGGTGATGTGGTGTGGGGGATCAGCACATCAGGTAATTCGGCCAATGTTAACAACGCATTGCGGGTGGCGCGGGTACTTTCCTGCCCCACATTGGGCCTTACAGGTAAAGATGGTGGTGAAATGGCTTCTCTGCTGAATGTGGAGTTGCGTGCTGCTGCAATATCGACGCCACAGGTGCAGGAATTGCATTTGCCCATGTATCATGCACTGTGCGCCTGCCTTGAGGCTGTTATTTTTCGCGACGCCTTCCCCGGCAGGCCGTAGCGTACTAACCCCAAGTGCCTCCAAATATACATATATTAGGGGGGGCGCTATTGGACTTTTGGTATCCACATGGAGGCTGAGTTGTTAGTTAGGGCATTGTCCCGGGTATCTCAATGCAGGGCAGAAAAGATAGCTTCAAGTAACTATATGTATGATGCCGTATGTGGGCCACGCATCCGTTGTATCCTGATAAATAAAAAGCCCTGACCGGTGCATGGCCAGAGCAAAAATATGAATGAAAAGTTTTCTTGAAACATCTGTTGTTTTAAGAAAACTATAATGTCTTCTGGTGCCGGGGGCGGGACTCGAACCCGCACAGGAATCCCCACTACCACCTCAAGATAGCGTGTCTACCAATTCCACCACCTCGGCACAGAGATACACTCTATGCGAAACGGTCTGTATTGGCAAGCTTTTTTGTACGCTGAGAGATTTTATTTCTGTTCGTACAAACGGTTGACTTTCTGGTATAGGCCGAAATTTTAGAACTGTGCTCCGGGATGCCATGACGCCGTGGAATATCCGCGTCATTTTACCAAAACCCCTGTACCTCCGGAGGCTGTACAAACATTGCTGGAAGCAGCTATGAGCGCCCCTACTGCAGCAGGCGTTCAGCCCTGGCGGTTTATTGTGCTGACGGATCGTGCCGTGCTGGATGCCGTACCCACAGTACACCCTGCTGCAAATATGATCCGCGAGGCACCGTTGGCCATTTTGGTGTGTGGGGATACCACATCTGTACAGTATGGAGGATACTGGGTGCAGGACTGCTCCGCAGCAATGCAGAATATTTTGCTTGCAGCGCGGGCCTTGGGCCTGGGTTCCTGCTGGTGCGGTATCCATTCCCAGCCTGAACGGGAAGAAGGCATACGGAAGCTGTTTAGGCTGCCGCTGGAAATAAGCCCTCTTGGCCTGGCCGTTATTGGCTATCCTGCGGTACCGTTTACTACGAAAGAACGTTATGATAAGGGTAAAATTCGCTATAATATATGGACGTAATAAGAGGATCCTGTGCGTATTGTCGCCTTTAACGGAAAATCCTGCGGCCAATGGCAATACATCCAGTATGATTCGCCAGGTGTTCGCGGCCCGTTGCGGGAAGCTGGTATTGCTGCAGAGGAGGTGAAGATTGGCGGGAATACGGTACGCGGTAACGCCTGTTAGCAATGCAGAGAGCGTCACCTTATACCCATTGCCTTTTTGACGATGTTCCGGTGAACATCTGGATAGATAAAATGGCCCAGGCAGATGGAATCATCCTGGTCTCCCCAACCTGTTTTGCCGACATGACACAGAGTGGACTGCGGGGCATGTGCCTGCGCACACGACTGTACCGTGGGCGCATGCCCCAATAGTGGTGGCTAGGCGCGGCGGCACCCTGCAAACGTACAATGCTCTGATGAGCTTTGTGGCATTAATCAGATGGTTGTCCCTATGTCTAGCTGCTGGAGGGCTATGGTTGTACTCCGGATGAAGTGGGATCAGGAAGCACTGGATACCATGACCAACCTGGGGCGGAATATGGCCGGCCAGGCTTAATGCCTAATATCGTGCCCTGTAGAGATAAACGCAGGCCCAGGATGCTGGGCCCCTGTGGAATATTCTGTACCTCCTGTTGCAGCTGCGCTTTGCATTTTGGCAACATATGCAACTAACAGTAACAGAAACAGATTTTTTTACTTTTTTGCCCGCCATGTAATCCAGCCGTAACCGCAGAAACTGAAAAAAAAGTATTGACAAAAAGCTGTGTGCCTGTAAAACAACTCTCCTACTGCCTACCAAAATAGAAGGTTGATTGGGAATGTCATTAGGGTATTTTGGATGTAAACAATGGTCTGTGGATTGACCAAGTCATCAGGAGGAAGATCTATGCCTGAGCAAAATGGTATTGTCATCGATAGAGCAGAATCCAAAATTTCCGATCTGTGGAAGAAAGAGGATTACTGGGCTATCTGGTTGGGTTTTATTCTGCTTATTGCGGCCATCGTGATCTTCATCAACGGTGCGCCTGCAAGCTACAGGGAAACTTTTGACAATTCAAACGCGATCATGAAGGCCGAAGCCGAAAAGGCACCCTTCAAAACCATTGCCTATATTCAGGCGCAGGATGCCAAAAAGGCGATTGCCGGGACAAACCTTGCAGCTGCCAAATCTATTAAGAACTTAATAGCTACGCCCTCCAAATGGAGCAACAACCCCATTAGCGCGTTTTATGTTGGCCAGGACGAAGCCGATGCCAAGAACGCAGCTGCCAAACCTAAGATTGAAGCAGCCAAAGCCAGGCTGGACGAAACCTTTGCTGCCGCACAGGAGGCTGAACAACTGGCAGCAGATGCAGGCTTTCAGGATGAAGCTTTGAATGCCGCTGCTACATCCGCCATTGGTGAATGGAGCAGTGCCAAATCCGCCTATTCCAAGGCCAACACCACGGCCAAAGCCAAAAATCTGTTCACGTCACTGCCGATGTGCTTCTTGGCTTTTGTCATCTTCTTTGGTGTTGGCGCTGCTGCCATGGGGTGGAACCTGCCTAAGTTTTTTATTGGCTTTATCGGCTTGTTTATTGTTGCTGTTATCGCCATGCTGCTGGGCAATCAAAGTACCATGGCCTATTATGGCCTTGGCGTGGAGCCCTGGGCTATTATCGCAGGTATGATTGTTGCTAATACCATTGGCACGCCAAAATGGATGAAGCCAGCATTGCAGACGGAATATTTCATTAAAACAGGCCTCGTTCTGCTGGGCGCCGAAATCCTGTTTGATAAAATTGTGGCCATTGGTACTCCTGGGATTTTTGTGGCCTGGGTGGTGACGCCCATTGTGCTGATTTGTACGTTTATCTTTGGCCAGAAGATTTTGAAAATGCCTTCCAAAACTTTAAACATTACCATCTCTTCCGATATGTCCGTGTGCGGTACATCTGCTGCTATTGCCGCTGCTGCCGCTTGTAAGGCAAAGAAGGAAGAGCTTACCCTTGCCCTTGGCCTGTCCATGACATTTACTGCCATTATGATGGTGGCTATGCCTGCTCTGATTAAAGCTATCGGTATGCCTGAAGTGCTTGGTGGCGCCTGGATCGGTGGCACAGTAGACTCCACCGGTGCCGTGGCTGCTGCTGGTGCGCTCCTTGGCCAGAAAGCTATGTACGTTGCCGCAACCATCAAGATGATTCAGAATGTACTCATTGGTGTGACGGCTTTTGGTATTGCCGTATACTGGTGCACCAGTGTGGAAAAGACCGCCGGCCGTGAAACCAGCCTGATGGAAATCTGGCACCGCTTCCCTAAATTTGTTATTGGGTTCTTGGTGGCTTCCATCATTTTTTCCATGTACAGCTCCAGCCTTGGCCCGGACATGGGGTCCGCGCTTGTCAACAATGGCGTGATCAATGGTCTGGAAAAAGACGTTCGGACATGGTTCTTCGTTCTTGCCTTTACCTCTATTGGCTTGAGCACCAATTTCCGTGAACTGGCGCCCTACTTTAAGGGTGGTAAGCCCGTTATCCTGTATGTATGTGGGCAGGCATTTAACATTGTCCTTACGCTACTGATGGCCTGGATCATGTTCTACAAGGTGTTCCCGGAGATCACCGCTCACATCTAATTCGCCAGCATCCTGGCTGTAGGATGCTTTGTGTTAGCGGCGGCCTGTTGCGCTTATGGCGTACGGGTCGCCCAATCATATAGGGGCAATATATGTCCGTAAAAGGGGCTGTTACCGGTTGGATAAAGCTTTTGCTGTGTATGGGGGTTATCTGGCTGCTGCTTTGGGTAATAACCCCAATGTGGGTAAGTTTAAGTCCGTTACACCAAAAATTTGCCCAGGCACAGGAGCGTTACGATGTGCCCATAGGCGCACTGTACTATAATGATCTTCCTTTCATTATTGAAGCGTCTATGGAAAC
>CAYRKU010000080.1:0-6511 GCA_964425055.1 uncultured Lawsonia sp.
CGTTTCATTCTCAAAACTCCTCGTCTGAAGTGTGATGAAACTTCGCGCCCAGGGATGTTCTGCCTGCTATCTGTTTGGAAAAACAATAAAAATTAGGTCTCGGATTGCAAATACAACCCGAGACCCCGTTTTTTATCTCAAGCAGACGGCATACGCACCAGATTCCCGTGGGCTTAGCCGAAATAACAACTGCGGTCGGTCTTCCGACTTCCGGTTCTTCCTACTTTCCGCGCCTTCCCGCTTACGCAGTGGCATATGTGCGGATTTCGTCCCGGTTACGGCGGCGGGCCCGTGCCGGATTTGCACCGGCTTCCCAGCGCCTTACGGCGCATCACCACAGTGTTTATGTACTATCTTTGCATGTATGATTTTGTCAAGGGTCATATGTTGCGGGCTACCTGCGTTGTGCGGATCGGGCATGGCATTGGCCGCGATCCCAGTCTTCCTTACAGATAGCCTTTTCTTGAAGCATAATCGGGATATCGTCCTGCACGGGATACACCAGATTGCAGGCAGGGCATTCCAGCCCTGTTTCGTTATCCACAGGCTGTATGGGGCCTCTGCACAGGGGGCAGGCGAGGATATGGATAAGCTCTGGGTTAAGGGGCATACAGATTCTCCTTGTAAAAACAGCATAGCTGTTTCCCTGGAGGAAAACAATATTGCGTCGCGGCCTTCCAGCCTTTAAGGTACTGCCACAGGATGTTGCTGTAAACCGAAAACACATCATTGTGCAGGCAGCAAAAGATAAGTCTAATGAAGCCTCGTTTTATTGACCTTCATACGCATACTACAGCCTCTGACGGCACTGATTCCCCGCGCGAATTGGTGCGTAGGGCAGCGGCCATAGGGTTGGCTGCCATTGCTGTTACGGATCATGATACTCTTTCCGGCCTTGCAGAGGCCGAATCTGCCGGACGTGAATACGGGTTGGAGGTTATCCGTGGCTGTGAGCTTAGCGTCCAAAGTCCCTATGGGGAAATACATTTGCTGGGGTTGTGGATACCTGAAGATGTGACCCCTTTGGAATGCGTGCTTAAGCAATTGCGTGCTTTGCGGGAAAGCAGAAATGTTAGAATTCTGGAGAGATTGAAGCAGTTGGGTATGGATATATCCTATGCGGATGTTTTGGCACAAGCTGGTGGAGAGTCTGTAGGCAGGCCGCATATTGCCCGGGCCATGCAGGTCAGAGGCTTTGTTACCGATGTGCCAGAGGCTTTTGCGTTGTATATTGGGACCAATGGACCGGCCTATGTGCCGCGGGATATCCCGTCGCTAGAGGAAGGAATCCGCCTTCTGGCATCTACAGGGGCATTGGTTAGTTTTGCCCACCCCATGCTTCTTTCATGTCCGCGCGCATGGTATGATACGATCCTTCCAACAATGAAAGCAGCGGGCCTGGGTGCTATCGAAGCCTGGCATAGCGGACATTCGGCAGAAGATGAGCGTTTTTGTGTGGAATTGGCCGCGCGGTATGATCTGGGGCTGAGCGGCGGCTCTGATTATCATGGTCTAAACAAGCGTGATGTGGCCCTGGGCCGGGGCAGAGGAGGATTACGAGTAACAGAAGCCTTACTTGACGCGCTTAAAGCGCGCCATGACCAGCAAAAGCTTTCTGTCGCTCCTGGCCAGCCCTGATGTCAACGTATGTTGGATGCAGAAAAGTCTTGCGCAACTGGCCGGGGCATTGCATGCTGCCATGTATTCAACGCTGGTTGATTTCTGCTGGTGTGTAATTCCTGCTTTTGGGAAAGTGTATTATGCTGCCATCTCCATTGCGCACGGTTCAGGTTGTTAATGTACGCTGGTTTAACGCCACGGTTTGGTATGGGCTTGAGCTGGCCCGGCTGCTGCAGGCCGCCGGAAACGAAAGTAAAGTGATTGCTCTGGCCGGTACCGAGGCTTTTGCCAAAGCCTGCTCCATGGGGCTTGAACCGATAGCTATGCCTTTAAATACCAAAAATCCCTTGGAAATTCCTGCTCTTTTGGCTTCAATGCGCCGATTTATCCGCGATTTTAGGCCACATATTGTCAATTGCCACCGGGGAGAATCGTTTGTGCTTTGGGGGCTGCTCAAAGCCTGGGGCAAGTATGGTCTGGTGCGTACGCGGGGGGATCAACGCCAGCCGCGCTGCAATTGGCCGAACATAATACTGCATAGAAAAACCGCCGACGCCGTGATCGCAACAAATACAGGAATGGCCCGCTATTTTGCGGAGCGGATGCAGGTACCAGGAGGGAAATTACACACCATCCTTGGAGGTGTGGATACGGAGCGGTTTCGCTTTGATCCAGCCGGTCGGGCTGTTGCACGGGCCAGATATGGCTTTAGCGATGTTGACTGTGTTCTGGGGCTGCTGGGGCGTTTTGACAGGGTAAAAGGCCAGAAGGAACTGATAGAATCTGTTGCCCGGTTGGTGGGGCAGGGGATGACGCGGCTGCGCCTGTTGCTTATCGGTTTTTCCTCAGCCACCTCGCAACAGGAGGTTGAAAGCTGGATCCAAAACAGGGGCATGGAGCATTACGTGCGCATCAGCGGGCGTGTGGATGATGTGGCGGCGTGTCTGTCGGCACTGGATATTGGTATTGTGGCTTCGCTGTGGTCGGAAGCAATTGCCCGTGCAGCTTTGGAGATTATGGCCTGCAACCGGCCGCTGTTGTCCACATCAGTTGGAGTAATGCCAGATTTGCTCCCGGCTGAAGCTCTTGTGCCTCCGGCTGATCCGGCAGGTCTTGATAGACTGATTCGGCGGGCGGTGGAAGACAGTGCATGGCGCTCCAGCCTAGCTGACATTGGCGCGAAGCGTATTGCGCAATTGAGCAGCGTGAATTTTCTGGAACAGACTCTGGCCGTCTATGCGCAGGTATTGCAGCGATCAGGGCAGTAAAAGTATTGACCGGCGCTGTTCAGGTCTGAATCCAGGTCTTGGGCAGGTTAGCGCGCTTTGGATTACTGTGCCCTGGCTTCTGGTTTAGGGTTTGTCAATTCGGGTTAGATGTGCCGTGCCTTCAGTTACTGTATTGAGTGCAGTAGTGAAGGCTGGGATGTTCTGCTCGGGCAGGGCAATACAGCAGGTGACCTGATGGCTGAAATTTTCTTTGCTTACAATGGCGTTGTAGGCCGGCAGCATGTGCCTGAACAGCGTGATATGCTTGTAGTCAAGCACAATTTCCAGATGCGCTTGAGGAATGTGTTCCCGCGTGGGCAGGCTTTCCAAACCAAGTTTGACCATCCCCTGATAGGCGCGGACCAGACCTCCGGTACCCAGTTTTGTCCCCCCAAAATATCGGGTAACCACTGTCGAGATCTCACCAATACCCCCGTGCAGGAGGATAGTGAGCATGGGGCGGCCTGCTGTCCCATGCGGTTCGCCGTCATCACTGTATCCAACCTGAGCTGTTTGGCCTGGAGATCCGGCGGCATAAGCCCAGCAATTGTGCGTGGCGTCAGAGAATTCTTTACGTATATGCTCAATAAAGGCCTTTGCCGCGTCTGGGCCGGGTGTGTGCGCCAGGGAAACAATAAATTTGCTGTTGCGGATGCGTTCTTCGCTGCGGTGGATTTGGCCTGGGGTAAGGTCAGGAATCAGATAGGTAGAGCACATGACAGTTATGTGTAGGTTTCAAACCGGGTATTTTGTTGCCAGGCAAAATTTGCTTTACAGGGGAAAATTTTTTAAGTAAATAGGAAAAACTCCTGACTAAGGAGTATGATATCACATAGAAGGAAAAAATTATGAGCACTGACAAAAATTTGATGGATGCTTTTGCCGGGGAATCACAGGCCAACCGCAAATACCTTGCTTTTGCCGCACAGGCAGATAAGGAAGGCCTGCATCAGGCTGCCAAACTGTTCCGCGCTGCTGCCGCAGCTGAAACCATTCATGCACATGCCCACCTGCGTAATGCCGGCCAAATTGGAGACACTGTTGCCAATTTGAAGGCAGCTATTGAAGGCGAAACGTACGAGTTTACCAAAATGTACCCTGAGATGATCGCCACGGCAAAAACCGAGGGCCGCTCTGCCATCGCCAGGTATTTTGAAATGGTGAACAAAGTGGAAGAAATACACGCCAACCTGTATACCAAGGCTCTGGAAAATCCCTCGGCCATGCCGGAAGTGGATTATTACATCTGCCCTGTTTGCGGGTACACACATGAAGGCCCGTATGAAGGGAAGTGTCCTGTATGCGGGGCAAACGGTTCGTCTTTTGTGAAGGTTGACTAGGCGCGACGGCATTTCTGCCGGAGTGGTATTAAAGCACGGTCTTTCTCCTGCCTGTCAGGGGAAAGACCGTTTTGTATGTAAATCACGCAACCACGTGCCGGTACGTTGCTGCCGGTAGGGCGGTATTGATTTTATGGCCGCATGCTTGTGTATGATGCTGATGCTCTCAACGACGTGCCGGGTTTACCAGACGGATGCGGCCTTGTTCGCCCACAACCAAAACACCTTCGTCCATATTGTCCAGGGTAGTTTTCAGCCGCGCTTTATTTTCGGCAATTGTTTGCAGATGTTCTCCGCCCGGCCAGCCATATTTTTACTGCATGAGCCAAGCGGCTAAATTCTTTGCCTGGGAGAGTGTCCAGAGGTTGTTGGCTGCCTTTGCTGCGGCTTTCAGGATCTGCAGCAATGCTTTCCACAATATGGAATTTCCTCTCATGGAATGTTCCAGGCGGGCTGAAAGCATATGGAAAAGCCCCAGAGCAAGCAGTAGAGTTTTCCCCCCCCCCCACACACACAATACCAAACCAGTGCTGCAATATCGGTTTCAATACGGTCAAGCGGAGCAGCTGCGCGGATAAAGCCGACCGGTATATTCCCTATAGGGGCAACGGATACTCCCACATAAACAATGTCCATATCCAGTGCGCTGCTGTGCTTTTCGCTTTATTCGTGAACAGGACAGTAAACTCGGCACAAAATCAAACGCCATTGCTGATATGATGGGCTTGTTGACCTTGGCTGCCAGGAAGCACTTTCGCACGGAACACGCCAATAACAAATTGGCCAATAAACGCTCACATATCAATGTGAATAGAAAGTTTTTGGAGATATGCCCGGACGAGGATCGTACGTTTTCACGGTCTTAAGAAGCATACGGTTATTTACATTTGAAGGAATGTGAGTTTCGCTTTAATCACAGGCAGGAAGACATCTATCTGTTCATCTTGAATCCACTCGGAAATTACCCTATCTGCTAGTCATGGCCAATTTCAAAACTAGGTGTAACCATGGAAAAATCAATGATTCTCAGGCAATCCCTGCTGTGCATGCTGCTTATGGCGCTGATTCTTTATGTTGAGAGTTTTACCGATCTTGATATGTTCGTGCAGAAAGCATGGTACTCCAAGGAAACAGCTTCTTGGCTCATCAGCAAAGCGGATCACGAGAAATGGCGTTGGCTATTCTACGGGGGCATGAAAAAAATGGTCGCCATCGCTGGCGGTATTGGTGTTGCCGTCATGCTGTATGGTGTCTTTGCTCGTAAAGCGGCACTGATCCGTTCCGGACTCTTATTCTCTCTTGCCCTTATGATTACTCCTTTAACGGTAGGGGGCCTCAAATATCTGACAAACATTTATTGTCCCCACGAAATCCAGGAATTTGGCGGGCAGGCCTTCTATCAGCATGTCCTCGAGATGGCAAATCCTGCCAACGCGGGACTGATCTGCGGGCGATGTTTTCCCGCCGGACACGCTTCTGGAGGCTTTGCCCTGACTATGATCTTCTTTTGCGTGCCCCGTTCCTTTCGCTGGCCAGCGCTTTTTATGTCTTTGTGCGTGGGGTGGATCATGGGAGGCTATCAAATGCTGCGCGGTGACCATTTTCTTACACATACGCTCATGACTATGGTACTAGCATGGCAGATCAATCTCCTCATCGTGCTTACTATTCCACCTTTACTTGCTCATTTTCAAAAGGGCTGGCAACAAAGTCGAGATTTTTCTGTCAATCAGTAAACTTGCGCCATTAACTATGTTCTTACAGCATGTTGGTGGCGGTGGGTGACTGGTTCCCGTAGCCTGTTTTCTATTCAAATCATGCGTGCCAGCGGCCAAACTTGAAGCCGCGTTGGAGAAAGGTCCGGCGAGCTTATATCCTTCCCGTTCATGGAAGGGAAGGCTTGTGCGTGGCAAGGTTTCGTCCTCTTTTTCTGACGTGGCAATGGAGGCTTAGAGAAGTAATATGCCCTGAACCACCAGAATGCCTTCCAGGCAGGCGTAGAGCTTTTTCCCAAGGCTGCGGCTCCTGGCGTCCTTCGCGAAGATAGATGGAGATGTCACAGCATCAGGCGTAGGCGACGCTGGGATTAAAGGTGGATGCGTAGACATAGTTTAGAAGAGTTCCGCCCGTTCGGCCATGAGCCAGGGATAGCACGGGAGAACCTGCCTCATATTGGCGCGAATTCCTTTTTTCGAGTGCACGGTGTATTCAAACGCGGTCGCGGTCTTTTCCGCATAGGGGCGTAGATATTCAGTAGGGCAGGAGCGTCCTGTTCTATGGCGG
>CAYRKU010000081.1:0-6472 GCA_964425055.1 uncultured Lawsonia sp.
GGCTAGAAGTACAGAGTACTCATGACCTGAAGAGTATCGTCGAAGCAAGAAACATTGAAATGGGGGTCATCACCACTCCTCCGGAACGTGCCCAATGTGCTGCTGATTATCTCATATCTGCAGGTATCAAAGGGATTATGAATTTTTCGGCCTCCAACATTCAGGTTCCGGATACAATATTTGTAGAGAATGTAAATTTTTTCAACTACATCTATTCACTCGCTTTTGACATTACGGTAAGCAAGCACAATTAGGCAATCCCATGCCACGCCTGAAACTTACTATCGCTTATGTTGGCACAGCATATAATGGTTGGCAGGCGCAAAACCGTAAAAATACAACGCCTCTCCCCACTATCCAGACATTTATTGAAAACGCCGTGGCACATATTCTCGGCGAACAGGTGCATGTGCACGCCGCGGGGAGAACCGATTCTGGTGTACATGCCGATGCCCAAGTCGCACACCTTGATATCCCTGAAAACCGTACTTCTCTTAATTGGCAGCAAGCCTTAAATACCCTGCTGCCCCACGACATTCGCATCACGGATGTATGTTCCGTTCCACCTTCCTTCCATGCGCAACGTGATGCGCTTCGCAAAACTTATGAATACCGGCTCTGGCTCTCACGAAAGTACACACCTCCCAAACTCTTCCCCTTTGTCTGGGCCTGTGGTCCTGTAGATGTTGCCTCAATGGATGAAGCCAGCAGTTACCTTTTGGGTAGACATGATTTTGCCAGCTTCAAAAATACCGGAACGAATCTGCACAGCACCGTACGTACCCTTTTTAACATTTCCCGCACACCAGAAGGTCAACTTTCTACAGATTGTACGGAATTGGTTTGGATGTTTGAGGCGGACGGCTTCCTAAAACAGATGGTGCGTAATATCATCGGGCTACTTGTCGCCGTTGGGCAACATCGACTTGCCCCTGCAGAAGTTATATCTGTTCTGGAATCAAAAGATCGCCGATCTGCCCCTCCAACCGCTCCCGCACAAGGGCTGACCATGAAACGTGTCTGGTATGCCGAGGATTTTGCCACATCTGGCGATCTCATCCCCAAAATACAAATAACTCGACATAAACAAACTTGAATTTTCCAAATATCTCCAGTATGCAAAAAATGTTCGCAGCCTTTAGAAGAAAGGATCGTTCCCATGCCCCAACTTCAGACAAATAGGCAGCAAGTACGCCAGGTCAAAGACTATCTCTCCGCTAAAACTATCGGGGCTGAATTTATTCTGCCCTGGGCTATTGACACTTTCTTTCAGGCTATTGCCAACTTCAAAAAAACATTTACCAGTCAGGAACTCAAGGCCCTCCTTGAAACACACAAAAATCTACGGCTTCTGCCAGATCATGCGCGCATTTCCTATCTGGTGCTACGCTTTGGTAATCTGTGTGAAACAGATGGGCTGCATAAGCGCTACGGCATCAACCGCGCCAACCTTGAGGCAAAACTGCGTCGGCTTGATGATCCGCAGGCTACAGCGCTTATGGTCTGGGCCTCAGCATTTTGGGTCAACCACGATGGATCCGCTAAAGACATGGACAGTTATATCAAAAACTGTTGAACGCAGGTCTTTGCTCCTTACCTATTGTTTTTGAGCCTCATATTTTCATTCTGCCATCTTCCTGGGTATGTGACTTTCAGTATAACCAATTCAAAAGAATCATTTGTTATTCTCTGACAACCCCTATGCACAGCTAACTTCTCAGGATTGGCAAGGATATCCTGCCATCGAATTATATAAACTGTGCACGGTCATCGGGATGAATGTAAAAACAACTGGTATGAATCTCGTTTTGTGAAACAATGAAAACGGAATTACACACTGCCATGAACCTTTCATCTACAGGAATAAAACTATTCAGCGTTGTTGCAAAAAGGATCTGGCAAATATGAAGGCAACTGTCCACCTTTTCCGCCTTGACCAGCCGTAACGGTATGACCGCCGAACTGATTGAATCTGGCGGCAGGATAGACAACATGAGTGCAGGTTTTGACACTCTGAAATCACACTAAGTTCACCATGGGTTTGTGTGCTGACAGGGCGTACAGCCAGCCGTATTACAAATGCCTGTTTCAACCTTAACGGCAATCCACTGAGAATATAAGGGCTTGATAAATCACTCTGGCAGGAGAAGTTGAAGGAGGTAATGACGGCGTACACTAAAACCTCACTATATAGATGCCGCCAGCGAAGCAGGCTATCCCGGCACGGTTTCTATCCTTGTAAAGTATCGTCTAACTGACGAAGATCGTTTTCAGATGAATTAGAGCAGCTATTACGGACAACCCATTGCTATGACTTCTCATGTATATTTGAATCTTAACGGATTCCGAAATAAAAACGTTCTGAATGAACATGTTCGGGTGAATGCTTCAGAATACCTTGAAAAGGACAATACCGGCACACCTGCGGGAACATAGCAGGCCCCCTTTTGATTTACAAAAAGCAATGCAGATGGACAAACTTTCCAATAGGGACGGGTACAACCCCATCCTTAAAGCCAAATGGGGAAGCAGGGATATATTACAAGAGGTGGCTGAAGTTTATATTCCGGAAGGCTTTTGACCAAGATCTCCTAAGAAATGTAGATATAACTCAATGAAATACAAACGGTTATCAAGTCAAAAATTTAATGAAGGTCTTGACGGTTGAGAGGGGAATTTCTGAGCAGCTCCAGGATGATCAGACAGCGTTTTCCTGCCTGTGATTAAAACAAAACTCACATTCCTTCAGGTGGAAACAGAACATATGTGTCTGGAGACCGCAAAAACGTACGGGCCGCGTTTTGGCGTATCCTCAGAAACTTTCTGTCCCATTGACATGTGTGTGGGGCAGATTCGTTATTGCCGTGTTCCACGCGAAGGTGCTTCTGAAAGCCGAGGCAGGCCCATCGTATCCACGCCGGCCGTCCGGGTGGATGATCTCAGAGTCTACACGCCCCGAATAGTGCCCTGGAGGGTAGTCCTAGATCAGTCGGGAACTGTTTCTGCGCAGACTCTTCCTCCTGAACAAGCCGAAAACAATGGTTTTCACTGTACTCCATGACCCCGAATACCCTTAACTCTTCTTGTGGATTCGAAATAAATTTCGCCGACTTCAGTCCCTTTACAGGGGATCCTTCTTCGCAACAGAAGGCAATCCTCTCCCGTATTCCAGCAAAGTACCTGTTTACGGTATTCCGGTTGATTCCGGTTAATCTGGCATCTGCGAGGCCGTCAAATCAATGGAAAAGAGCTTCACAGTCCGCCTAATTTATTCCCTAAAATTTCGAACGGCAAGAATATTTGTTTTTCATTGTCATGCCTGGCGTTATAGCCAGTGATGACCCCCTGGCTGGTCATGACCCGTAATGAAATTGTACGCTGTTTCTCTGCCGCCGTCACAGCTACCTCTTACGCTGAAATTGTGGGTGGTAACAGGAACACGGCTAATGCCTGGTACAATGATTTCAGGTACAAAATTCTGTTGACCACCCTTACGGAAACGCAGTCTAAATTTATTAGTTTCGAAGTCGATGAGTCGTATTCTGGCGCAAAAGAATAAGCGGTAAAAGAGGCAGAGAAGCGACGGATAAATCGCCTGTATTTGCCTTGAAGTGAGGTGAAAAAGTCCTGGTAAGGAAAATTCCAAACCGCCCAAAGGAAATTCTCATACCCAGAATCAAAGGTGTTATCCCTGAAGGTTCAACTATCCATTCTAACGGGTGAAAAATCTACAATGGACTTCTTAATGAGTATGATCATTACCGTGTCTTTCATAACGAAAATGAATTCGTAGGAGGAAAGAGTCATGTCAACAGAAACTTTTGAGGCTTTGCCAGGCGAAGATTGTCAAAATTCAATGGTTGTTTTCCCCCCCCCCTCCCAGATACGTCCATGTTACAGATCAAAGAGAGCGAATGGTGGTACAACCATCAAAACGGGGATTTAGTCAGAATTACTTCGTATCCTCAACAAGACCCAGTCAAGAACCTACTACTCCGCACAACTCTCTTTTTGAGAGCTGTGCGGAGTAGTAGGCGGCATGATTTATCTCTTAGAGAGAGTATGGGGGGGGGCGGAAATCAGCCGTGTCGAGGGGAGAAAAAAGCACAAATAAAGCCCCGCTAATAGCGGGTCGAAATGATCACTTCCTTTTTATAAACTTTTACTGGCTAAACTTTCCGCTCTACGTAAGACAGTCTGATAATATAGCGGATCAATACATAACCGCAACTGAAGATAAGGCCACACACCAAGCCGAAGAATAAGGTTGATCTTCTTTCGGGCAGCACCTCTACCACCTCAGGCTCACCGCTTAACAATTCCACCCGCTGGAAAACTTTGCCTGCTTCCAGACCCCTGATCTTTTCCGTTAAGTAGACCAGACGCCGCTCCATCTCCGAGCTACCGGCATCGGTTCGCACCGCAATATCAGCCAGATCATGCCGGATGATATTCAACAAACTCATCTGAAAATCTGCCTTCTCCCGTTCCCGCAGCAGCCTGTTCAATTTCTCCGCTGCCCTCGGCAGATAGGCCTTTGCATCTTCCGCTACTTGTTCCGCAGTGTCTGCTTTAAAGGAAAGTCTCAGCATGAAAGATCTAACCAATGGACTTACTTCGCTTAAAGTCGACTCTTCCGTTTGATCCGCCCGCAACACCTCCGCACAGGTGTTGACCTGCCAGTCGGCTATGGAAGGCAGGCGGATAAAGCCATGGGCGGTATATACCGGCTTTGAGACGAAGAAGACCCAGCCCGCAGCCAAAGCCAAACACAGCAGGGCGCAACCTAAGATCAGCCCTATGTTCCTCTTTAGCTCTAAAACGAGGTCGATCAAATCAACCTCGACCTCATCCAGGAGGGGGGGGGTAAAATCCTTGTTAGGCATAGGTACAACTCCAAGTCTAGTCCGGCAAAGGTTTGTGAAACCGCTATTCAAAGAGACTGGATCACCTGAATTCAACCAAGCTAAGGGCGAGCATGAACGGAGAGATCTGACTGCCGGGTCGAAACGGCTGCCGTCTTTCTGTAAATATAACGGCAGATAAAGTAGCAGCAGATGAGGATTAGCCCGCCCAGTCCGGCAAAAAATACGTTGCTGCCCAAGTTAAGGGCCGGTTCAATGCGTCTGGCCTTGGGAGGAGCTATGATTTCAGCCGCGGGAAAAAGTTCAGCCTGTGCTGCTTTAGTCTCCACCAGTTTCTGCAGATAAGCCAGCTGAGTCGCTACCTTTGGACTTTTCCACTATCCCTCGTCAGCTTTCAGCGCCGCCATGTCCCGCTGCAGTTCTTTTATAATGTTCCGTTCAAAATCCGCCTTCAGCTGCCCCAATAACAGATCGTCTGCCTTAGCCTTGGCCTGGAGCAGATATTGTGTTGCCTGAGCCCTGAGGGCGCTGCCTTCCGGACCTCTGAATTCTAGGATCAACACATGAGAATTCTTGCCCTGCCACACTGCGTTAAGCCCCGGCACAGCGCCTATATCACACCGTAGCACCTCGACACAGGTATTGATCTGCCAGGCGCCGGTGTTGATAGGCAACCGCAGGCGACCGAGGTACTGGTAACTTACCGGTGCCAGGGTGGCATAAGCGTAGAAAGCGGCGACCGCCCCGCAGGCGATCACAATGGTCGCTATGACAAACCAGTGGCGTATTAATTCCTCCGCCAGTTCAAATAAAGAAACCTCTACTTCGTCCTGTGTTTTCTCCGTCTCATCCATTCTCTTTCCTTCTGAATTTTGCGTTAGGATCACCGCAGACTTACTTAAGGTGACTTCCTAATTACACACTTTATTTAACGGAAAATTGAGTCATGGGCAAGAAAATTTAGGAGATTGGGTTGTGTGCCAGTGCCGAAACTGATTCACCTTATCGACAGGGTAACGTTTCCAACCAGCTGTTTATTCTAAACAGAGATTGTCGTTTCCTTTGGACTCACGGGACGAATGTTCCCGCTTCATGAGAAGAATTTTTTTTGCACGCCGGGCGGGTACGACCGATATCGTTGCCGATCTTGCTTTATCCCCATTCAGTCATCATCCCTGCGGGAATCCGTTTGGCGGAGGCTTGTCGAAAACTCTGTCGTCACCTGCTTTTTGCGCGGTCGATGGCATTTTACAAGCACTAACGGATCACTCGCCAACGTCCTGTCCTTTTTGACCTGATAGTGATGAGGAACTAAACGGACGTATCAACTGTCAGTTGGCGGTTTCGGGTACAAAGGCCTCTCTGTCCCCAACAGGAGAACAGTGAGGGTTTTCCATGACCCATTTGAACAGTACCAACTGGTTTCCTGCACTCCTCATGAAAATACTCTCTCGGCGACATATGATAATACCCCAGAAACGCCCGATAAAAAATTGCCCGTAATTCATATCGCCGACCATTGCAGCGACTCTTCCACCGACAGATTGGTTCCTTTCAGCCAGAAAAAGCGCACGGTCCATTCGCCGCTCCAGCAGAATTTCCCCAAA
>CAYRKU010000082.1:0-2702 GCA_964425055.1 uncultured Lawsonia sp.
TCCTTCATCAACACTCCCCTTTTGCGGAATGAGAACGCACCGGCGCGGTTAACGAACCGGGGGCAGCAAAAAATCGGAAGAGGCTACCCTCAGGCCTCGGCTTTGGCTACTTTCTTCAACAGGGAATGTACTGTATCGGACATTTTCGCCCCCAGAGAAAGCCATTTTTGTACTTTTTCCACATCAATTTTGACATCGGCTGGATGAACCTGCGGATTGTAGTAGCCCAAAAATTCCAAAGGCCGACCATCGCGGCGGTTGGCGCTGTTTGTGGCCACAATCCGGAAGAAAGAACGCTTTTTGCTGCCCATACGGGTAAGCCTGAGCTTAACAGACATTCACATACTCCTGTAAAATCAACTGTTCCTGGCATAAAAATACGGCCAGAAGAAGCCTTGCCCTGTATTGTCAAAACCCCAAACTGCTTGGGGAAACCTGACAGAATATCACCGCCGCTTTTTACGTTTTGGCCGTTCCGTCCTTTTCTTTTTGGTTGCAGAACGGCCTCCACCCTGGCCACCAGGCAGGCCTGGCATTGCAGGGATGTAGGGCATACCCGGCATACTCATACCGGGGAAGGCCCCCCCACCTGGCAGCTTCATCCCCCGCGGGAGTTGCGGCATTTTCCCGCCAATCACATTCTGCATTATTTTACGTGTCTGCCCAAACTGGCGCAAAACCTGATTTACCTGAGCTACTGTAGTTCCAGACCCTTTGGCGATACGAAGCCTGCGGCTACCATTGATAAGATCAGGGTGATGCCGCTCCTGCATAGTCATAGAGTTGATAATGGCCTCGGTACGGGCCATTTCCTGCTCCGGAACTTTCATATCGCCCAATTTGGCACGCAACTTCCCCATGCCGGGAAGCAATTTGAGAATACTCTCCAGAGAGCCGATCTGCTTCATCCGCCGCATCTGTGTCCGAAAATCTTCAAAATCAAATGTGGCCTTCTGGAGCTTTCGGGCCATAGCTTCGGCCTCTTCAGCAGCAAAAGAACTCTGCGCCTTTTCGATCAGAGTCAGCACATCGCCCATGCCAAGAATACGCCCGGCCACACGCTCGGGATGAAATACTTCCAAGTCGGACAGCTTTTCACCCATACCAACATATTTGACAGTTGCCCCCGTAACCGAGCGGATAGACAGGGCAGCACCACCCCGGGCGTCGCCATCCATTTTGGTAAGGATAACACCAGTCAACCCCAGGTCAGCATTAAAGGCTTCAGCCACGGTAACGGCATCCTGACCGGTCATGGCGTCAGCAACAAGCAATACTTCCTGTGGTTGCACGGCAGACTTAATATTTGTCAGCTCTTGCATAAGTGGGGCATCTATATGCAGGCGGCCTGCAGTATCAAGAAGTACCACCGTGCATTGCAGTCTATGCGCCTCTTCCACAGCAGCACGGACAATATTTACCGGCTTCATGTCTGGTGAAGAGTCAAAACATGGAATATCCAACTGCCGGGCCAAAGTACGCAACTGCTCAATAGCTGCTGGCCTATACACATCCACCGGAACCAGATAGGGACGCATTTTCTGCTTACGCAAAAGATTGGCCAATTTACCGGCCGAAGTGGTTTTACCGGAACCTTGCAACCCAACCAACATAATGATGCCCGGCTGCGCACCACGCAAATCCAACCCGGAAGTTTCACCGCCAAGCAAGGTAATCAGTTCTTCATGAACAACACTGATTAGCTGCTGTGAAGGTGTAAGACTTTTTTCTACTGCCTGACCGAGCACCCGCCCCCGTACCCGTTCCACAAAGTCTTTAACAACTTTAAAATTGACGTCAGCCTCCAACAGGGCAAGACGTACATCACGCAGGCCATCACGGATATTCTCCTCACTGAGCTGCGCCCTCCCGCTTAGGGAGCGAAATGTACTGGTCAGCCTGTCAGACAGACTTTCGAACATAAGCCTCTCCACCTTCACATTTGAATTTCCCCAGCATTACGCACGGCTCGCATAAAAGTCAAGCCTGACTGGCAGATGAGAATGCAACCTTAACTACATATCCAGACGAGCGGTGTGCAAAACACAACTACGATATCCCCCATAGCGCATCTGGTAAAAAATTTTTATCAATTTATGCCATAAATAAAGCATATTTCGACAAGGGTACAAAATTCACTACACAACTCTGTGAAAAATTATATAGTATTACAAATAATTATTTGATTTTATTACTAAAAATTTATTTATCCAATATTTTCATTCTGGCATGAAATTTGCTTTATCTATAACAATTCCTTCCTTCTTTCGACTTCATTCTTCCTCCAGAACGGCCCGCGTATAACGCTGGCCGTTCTGGGTTTCAGAGGTTGCATAGTACAGATGCCCTACAACGGATGATGTTATCCGAAAAAATTTATGCCATTTCCGCAAAAAATAGTTGCAACCGACAAGGTAAATTCGTATTCTTTCAAATTCACACGATACACACAGGGGTATAGGCTGTTCTCAATACACCAGCTTAATAGGTACAGCTTCAGACGCAATACATCTTCAGAGCTCTCCTTTTAGAAGTTCGGAAGAAGTATTGCCCTTTGTTGTGTTTTTTCAGACAGATGCCCGCAGCGAGCATATAGTAGCCCAGCTCCGGTTCCTGTCGGCCAACCTTTTCAGAGGTGAAATGATGGTTCAGCTTACCAAACAATTTGGCAAGATCAGAGTAGATGTTGAGGTTCCACACCT
>CAYRKU010000082.1:2738-6467 GCA_964425055.1 uncultured Lawsonia sp.
ATTTGTCAGCTACGAGATTGGCGAGCCTAAATATGATCAGGCTGAGTGTATTTCTAAGGGGCTTACCTATGAATCACCCATACGCATCAGGGTACGCCTTGTAATGTATGATGTGGATGAGGAAACAAAAAGCCGCACCGTGCGAGACATTAAGGAACAGGATATCTATTTTGGTACCCTGCCTTTAATGACAGAGAAAGGTACTTTTATTATTAACGGAACAGAACGCGTTATCGTCAACCAGCTGCAGCGCTCCCCTGGGATCATTTTCGAGCATGATGCCGGCAAAACACATACCAGCCACAAGGTACTCTACTCCTGCCGCATAATCCCCATGCGCGGCTCATGGCTTGATTTTGATTTTGACCATAAAGACATCCTGTACGTGCGCATTGACCGTCGCCGAAAAATGCCGGCCACTATTTTGCTCAAGGCCATGGGCATGAGTAGGGGGGACATCCTAAACTGCTTTTACAAAAAAGAAACATTCTATTTGCAGGAAGATGGCACCGTTGCCTGGGGCTTTAATCCGGAACTGCACCGCAAGGAACCCGCTTTCGCCGATATTATTGACAACGCTGGAAATGTCCTGGTGAAAGAAGGCAAACCCATCACCAAACGGGCCTGGAGGCAAATGGAGGCTGCCGGGGTTACATCCTTTGCAGTAGATCCGTCCATGCCCATTGGCCAGTTTTTGGCGGAAGACGTTACTAATACAGCCACGGGCGAAATTTTGGCCGAAGCTGCTGATGAAATCACGCCCAGTCTTATTGAAGCCTGCCGTGAATCCGGTATTGAGAAGTTGGTTGTACTGCACACCAAGGGTACGGATACTTCGTCTTCCATTCGTGATACTCTGGTGTTGGACAAAACTCCTACCATGGAAAAAGCACAGGAAGAGATTTACCGCCGTCTGAGGCCAAGCTCCCCGCCTACTCCGGAAATTGCGGCCTCCTTTTTTGACAATTTGTTCCGCAATGGAGACTACTACGATCTGTCGCCTGTAGGAAGGTACAAGCTAAACCAACGCCTGAACAAAACTGATCATCCCGATCTGCGTACCTTGGCCAACGATGACATAGTTGATGCCATCAAGGTACTTGTGCAATTGAAGGACAGTCACGGTCAGGCCGATGATATTGACCATTTGGGTAACCGCCGGGTTCGCCTTGTAGGCGAACTGGTGGAAAACCAGTACCGCATAGGCCTTGTGCGTATGGAAAGGGCTATTAAAGAACGGATGAGTATTCAAGAAGTATCCACACTCATGCCGCATGATCTGATCAATCCCAAACCTGTAGCAGCTGTGTTGAAGGAGTTTTTTGGCACTTCTCAGCTGTCACAATTTATGGATCAAACCAACTCCCTTTCAGAGGTGACACACAAACGCCGCCTTTCCGCACTGGGTCCTGGCGGGTTGACCAGAGAACGGGCAGGCTTTGAAGTACGCGATGTACATACCTCACACTACGGTCGCATTTGCCCTATTGAAACACCTGAAGGCCCCAATATCGGCCTTATTGTGTCACTGACCACTTATGCCAGGGTGAACGATTACGGTTTTATTGAAACTCCCTATCGTGTAGTGCGCGATGGCTACCTCACTGACGAATTTGTACACCTGGATGCATCATGTGAGGCAGGGCATGTTATCGCCCAGGCTAATGCTCCCGTGGATGAGCACAGGCGGTTGAAGGATGAGTTTATCACCGCACGCGCCCGTGGCGACGTGTTGATGGTTTCACGCGATGAAGTAACGCTTATGGACATTTCTCCCAGTCAAATGGTGTCCATTTCTGCCGCATTGATACCCTTCCTGGAACACGACGATGCCAACCGAGCGTTGATGGGGTCAAACATGCAACGCCAGGCAGTGCCCCTGTTGCACCCCGAACGGCCCCTTGTGGGCACCGGGATGGAAGTGGACGTGGCGCATGACTCCGGTTCATGCATTCTAGCTGAAGGCGATGGCGTGGTGCATTATGCCGATGCCAGGCGCATTATTGTGGCGTATGATGACCCGACTCTGTATCCTAAAATGGGAGGTGTACGGGCATATGACCTGTTAAAATTCCACAAATCTAACCAGAATTCCTGTTTTGGTCAGGTGCCTTCCTGTGTGCCCGGCCAGCTTGTAAAAAAAGGTGATGTGCTGGCTGATGGCCCAGCCATTCACGATGGTGGACTTGCCCTTGGCCGGAATATGATGATTGCGTTCATGCCCTGGTGCGGCTATAACTATGAGGACTCCGTACTTATCTCTGAACGCGTAGTTAAAGAGGATAGTTATACTTCCATTCACATTGAAGAATTTGAAGTGGTGGCCCGGGACACAAAGCTTGGCCCGGAAGAAATCACCCGTGATATTCCCAATGTAAGCGAAGATATGCTGCGTAACCTTGATGACAGCGGTATCATTCGCATTGGCGCACCAGTAAAACCTGAAGATATCCTTGTAGGGAAAATTACCCCTAAAGGGGAAACCCAGCTTACCCCAGAGGAGAAGCTGCTGCGGGCCATATTTGGTGATAAAGCCAGAGATGTAAAAAACACTTCACTCAAAGTTCCTCCGGGAGTAGAGGGTACGGTTATTGATGTTAAGGTGTTTAACCGGCGTTCCGGCGAAAAGGATGACCGCACCCATGATATTGAGGATTATGAAATAAGCCGTCTTGATGCAAAAGAGCAGGATCACGTGCGCGCCATCACTGCCAGCATGCGGAAAAAGATCCTTGCCGAGGTGGAAGGCAAACAGCTGGCACACACCCTGCTTGGTGATAAGAAGGGGGAAGTTATTGCTGAAGCCGGTGCTGTAGTGACTACGGCCATTATGGCCGAACTGCCGCTAAAAAAGCTCTCTGATGCCTTTAAAAGCAGGGAAGTAAACGAAAAGGTGAATGAGCTGCTCACGCAGTACAGCCACCAGATCGAATATATCAACTCCATTTATAACTCGAAGCGTGAAAAGGTAACCGAAGGGGATGATCTGCCCCCCGGGGTTATCAAGATAGTCAAAGTACACATAGCCATTAAGCGCAAACTTTCAGTAGGTGATAAAATGGCTGGCAGACATGGCAACAAGGGTGTTGTATCTCGTATTCTGCCAGAAGAAGACATGCCTTTCTTTGCCGACGGCCGCCCTGTGGACATTGTGCTGAACCCGCTTGGAGTGCCCTCACGCATGAACATTGGGCAGATTATGGAAGTTCACCTAGGCTGGGCCGCGCGTGAGCTGGGCAGACAGCTTGCCCAGATGGTTGACCAAGGTACTGCTCTGCAGCAAGTACGAGCTGAGGTAAAGGATATTTTCGATTCCCCAGAAATATCTGCTGAAGTGGATGCCATGGATGATGAAGAATTTCGCCAATCTGTACTCAAGCTACGTAATGGCATTATCGCCTATACACCAGTTTTTGACGGTGCGGATGAATTAGAAATATGGAGCTGGCTATCCCGCGCAGGTCTACCGGAAGACGGCAAATCCGTTCTGTACGATGGCCGTACAGGCGAACCCTTTGAAAACCGCGTCACCACGGGGATTATGTACTTCCTGAAGCTGCATCACCTTGTTGATGAAAAAATCCACGCCCGCTCCACCGGCCCCTACTCTCTGGTTACCCAGCAACCACTGGGCGGTAAGGCGCAGTTCGGGGGACAGCGCCTTGGAGAAATGGAAGTGTGGGCGCTTGAGGCCTACGGTGCATCCTATCTGTTGCAGGAGTTCCTCAC
>CAYRKU010000083.1:0-6446 GCA_964425055.1 uncultured Lawsonia sp.
CCTACGAGGTTTTACGGGATCCTGAGAAACGTGCCCGGTATGACCAATTTGGACATGCTGGTACAGATGGCGATTTCCCAGGGTTTGGATCTGTCGAGGATATTTTTGCTCATTTTGGAGATATGTTCGGGTTCACCATGGGCAGTTCAAGGCGGGGTGGTCCCAGGCCGGAACCTGGTGCTGACCTGCGCTATAATATGAAAATTTCCTTTGCCCAGGCCGCACGGGGAGATGAGATTACGCTTACTGTTCCTCGCCATGTTCCCTGTGATGATTGCCATGGTTCTGGGGCAGCTCCGGGTTCTTCCCGGGAAACGTGCCGTAAATGTGGCGGTTCAGGGCAGGTACACAATTCACAGGGTTTTTTCCAGTTTGTTGTACCCTGTCCAAACTGTCATGGCGAAGGATATGTTATTCCCAGACCTTGTCCTCGCTGCCGTGGCAGGGGAACTGTTCAGAAAAATCGGGAAATTTCCGTACATATACCTGCAGGTGTGGATACGGGTATGCGTCTTCGTCTGACCGGTGAAGGTGAAGCCGGAAGCAACGGTGGTCCTAACGGCGATCTGTATGTTTTTATTGAAGTAGAGGAAGACCATACCTTTAACCGACAGGGGCAGGATCTTGTCATCCGCCGTAAAATTTCCTTTGTCCAGGCAGCTCTTGGCTGTACACTGGAAGTTCCCGGGCTTAATGGTCCGCTTGAGCTGAAAATTGCGCGAGGTACGCAAAGCGGTGCAGTGCTCCGCTTACCTGGTCAGGGTTTGCCCTATGTGCGGCAAAATCGTACCGGGGATTTGTTGGTGGAAATTATCGTTGTTACGCCAACAAATCTTTCATCCCGTCAGGAAGAATTGCTGCGTGAGTTTGCTTCCTGTGATGAAGATTCGATTTCAGAAAAACTGTTAAAAAATTTGCTTGGGGGCAGAAATAGAAAAGGCGGGAAATAATCCCTGGTAATGTGGTATACTGGAGATTTATTGCGGTTTTCCACTATCTGTACCAAATATCACATCATCGTATGGCATGGGCTTCAGCCAGATTTGACCAGAGCATGGGAGTATCCTGGGAATATGCATAACCTGTTGCAGTAAATAGGCCGGGAATGATGGCAGAGCCGCTTTTGGAATTTCGAGCAGTAGATAAGACCTTTGTTGTCCAGCAAGGGCTGTTGCATCGATCAGCCGGAGAGGTGTGGGCAGTTAAGGATCTCTCCCTATCCATTTTCCCGGGTGAAACATTGGGGCTGGTAGGAGAATCTGGGTGTGGCAAATCAACGCTGGCACGTATGGCGGTTCGCCTTTTGGCACCATCAGCAGGGGATATTCTTTTTTCCGGGCGCTCTGTTTTTGCTAAAAACGGAAAGCCCGCTTTTTTTTCGCGCCACTTTCAAATGGTGTTTCAGGATCCGTTTTCATCGCTTAATCCCCGTTTACGGGTGGGGACATCTGTTGCCGAACCGTTACCTGCCGACGTATCACTTTCGGAAAGGAATGAACTGGTTCAGAAAATTCTGGTTCGTGTGGGGCTGCAGCCAGAGTATATTTTGCGGTATCCTCATGAATTCTCTGGCGGACAACGGCAGCGCATTGCCATTGCCCGGGCTTTGATAACCCGCCCGAAGCTGGTGGTCTGTGATGAACCTGTTTCCGCTTTGGACGCTTCAGTACAGGCTCAGGTGCTCAATCTGCTGAAAGATGTACAGGAAGAGTTTGGCCTGACCTATCTGTTCATTTCGCATAATTTATCGGTTGTCGGATATATGAGTGACAGGGTTGCGGTAATGTATCTGGGGCGGATTGTAGAATATGCTCCCCGAGATGTTCTTTTTGCCTGGGCTGTACACCCGTATACTCGTGCCTTACTGGCATCTGCCCCGGGATATAACCCGGTAGGGAGAAAGGCACGCACATTTCTATCCGGAGAAATGCCCAATCCATTTGTGCCGGCCCGGGGATGCGCCTTTCACCCGCGTTGCCCACAGGTGATGCCGCGTTGCTGTGAAGAGCAACCAAAATTTGTAGAATATGGTGCAGGGCATTGGGTGCGTTGTCATATGGCTATATAGCTGTGCTGTGTCTGGTCAGTTATCTGGCCGGCCACGTAACCCTGCAAAACAGGAATGCAATAGTCGTGTTGTGCCCCGTTATTTTATGCGGTGGTAGCGGTACTCGCCTTTGGCCGCTTTCCCGCACCAAGTATCCAAAGCAGTTTATGGACATGGGTGGATATACCTTGTTTGGGAACACACTAGACAGGGCCATGCATGTACCGGGAAGTATTTCGCCTGTAGTATGCTGCAATGAAGAGCATCGTTTTTATGTGGCTGCGGCGTTTCAGGAAAGGGGGAACAGGGGGAGAATTCTGCTGGAACCTGAAGGTCGCAACACTGCTCCGGCTATTGCGCTTGTCGCATTGGCAGCGCTTGAAGAGGGGGACGACCCATTTTTACTTGTATTGCCTTCTGATCATATTCTTACCCCTGAGGAAACGTTTGTCAGGGTGGTAGAAGATGCCTGTGCCTGCGCTATGGATGGTGCCCTTGTTACCTTTGGTGTTACCCCTGCTGGGCCTGAAACCGGGTTTGGATACATTTGTCAGGGTAATGCGTGTGCAGGGGGAAAAGGATATGCAGTGGTCCGTTTTGTGGAAAAGCCCGATTTTGCCCAGGCTGAGGCCATGTTGGCTGAAGGGGGGGGGGTATTTGTGGAACAGTGGCATGTTTCTGTTCCGTGCTTCAGCCTACTTGAGGGAACTTGCACAATATGCCCCGGATATTATGACAGCCTGCCGTGATGCATGGACTTGGCGTAGTGAAGATATGGATTTTGTCCGCCCGGATCC
This sequence comes from uncultured Lawsonia sp., assembly GCA_964425055.1. Classification (GTDB taxonomy): domain Bacteria; phylum Desulfobacterota; class Desulfovibrionia; order Desulfovibrionales; family Desulfovibrionaceae; genus Bilophila. The sequence goes on from CAYRKU010000083.1 coordinate 2,845, forward strand.
GGATGTATTTTTACGTGTGCCTTCTGTGTCCATTGACTATGCCGTTATGGAACAAACGCAAAGGGCAGTGGTATTGCCTCTGCCCGTCAGGTGGAGTGACCTTGGTTCCTGGGAAGCTTTTTACAATGTCACGCCACATGATGCCTGTGGGAATGCCTGCATTGGCGATGTGCTGCTTGAAAAGGTTGAAAACTGTTACTTGCATGGGACGCACCGGCTAGTGGCAGCAATAGGTATTGCCAACCTTGTTGTGGTGGAAACACCAGACAGTGTACTGGTGGCCAATCGTGCGGACATACAGCGTGTAAAGATTTTGGTGGGGCAGCTTAAGGCTGCAGGTAGACCTGAGGTGGATCTGCATCCTCTGGTCTATCGCCCCTGGGGCAGCTACGAGCGGTTGGCCACGGGCAAGAGGTTCCAGGTCAAACGGCTTGTGGTTACCCCAGGATCCGAGTTGTCATTACAAATGCATCATCATCGGGCCGAACACTGGGTCGTGGTTGCAGGCACGGCTGAGATCACCATTGGGGAGAGGACAGATCTGTATACGGAAAATGAATCTGTATATATTCCTGTAGGTACTGTACACCGGTTGAAAAATCCGGGGGATATTTCCCTTGTGGTTATTGAAATTCAATCCGGATCCTATCTGGGAGAGGATGATATCGTTCGATTTGAGGATAAATACGGGCGCAAAGAATGAAGATTCTCTTTTCATTAGTGCCGGCAATACTAACCCCTCAGGCGGGCGGCAAGCGAAACATGCCTGTTGTGGTGGCTTTCGGCCTTTTCACAATGTTTCTTGTTTTGCTGTTCAGTTGTCTGTTTCATTTAATCATGGTGTATGAGGGACGGGATTATTCGCTTGTGACCGGATTATACTGGACACTTACCGTTATGTCCACGCTGGGGTTTGGTGACATCACTTTTGAAAGCGATTTGGGCAAACTGTTTTCCATTTTTGTGCTCATGTCTGGAATTATGTTGATCATGATCCTGATGCCGTTTATGTTTATCCGGTTTGTATACCAGCCATGGGTCGATGCGTATAATTCTCACAGAAAGCCTCGGGAATTACCAATAGATTCGAGCGGACATACCATCCTTGTGGGGGAAAACTCTATCACCCTGAACATTGCACAGCGTCTTAGGCAATATGGGTTTCCCTATGCGCTGCTGGTGCCTCCGGACAGCAGGGATGCATTGGACCTATACGATAATAATTATAATATTGTGACCGGGGAATTTGATGATGCCAACACCTACCGCAATCTTCGGGTAGAGCGTGCAGCACTGGTTGCCGCTTTTTGTGATGATTTAAAGAATACTAACATCGCCTCAACAGTGCGGGAGGCAGCCCCAACGGCATTGCTTGCAGCAAGTGCGGAAAATCAAGATGCAATGAATATCCTCCAGCTTGCTGGATGTGACCACGTTTATTCCTTTGAGCAAATGCTCGGCCGAAGGCTTGCCCGTAGGGTGCACGGAACGCGGGCCCAGGCAAATATCATTGCCCGCTTTGGTTCACTGTGTATTGCCGAAGCGCCGGTAATCCATACGGTATTTACCGGACTTACATTGAAAGAATGTGGTTTGCGGGAACGGTTTGGCATTACTGTAGCAGGGTTGTGGGCCCGAAATACGTATATACCCGCTCTGCCTGACAGTAAAATAGAGGATACATCAGTTCTTTTACTTGCCGGAACAGCAGATCAACTGGCCTTTTATGATCAGCAGGCGGGGCGGGCAGACAAAGTCAATACAATGCCGGTGCTTATTTTGGGTGGGGGAAAGGTTGGTAAATCCGCTGCTGAAGCACTGGAACAGCGCGGAATAGATTATTTTTTGGTCGAAAAAGATCCGTGCATGATCGACTCGGATGACCCGCGCTATGTTTTGGGGGATGCCGGTGATTTTGAAGTACTTCAACGTGCCGGCGTATTGCAGACTCCATCGGTTATTATTACAACGCATAATGATGACCTCAATATCTATCTGACCATTTACTGTCGTAAGCTCCGTCCTGATGTACAGATATTGAGCAGATCCATTCTTGATCGTTATATTGCCTCACTTTACAATGCTGGGTCTAATCTGGTCTTGTCGCTCGCAACCATGGCCGCGAGTACAATTATCAATCTTTTAAGCCCGGGGCGTATGACTATCCTTACGGAGGGGCTTTTGATCTTTCAGGTTATTGCCCCTCCTTCTTTGGTTGGGGTTTCGTTGAAAGACAGCCATATTCGTGAATGGACCAAATGTAACGTTGTGGCCCTGCGTATGGGGCAGGAATTGCTCGTTCCCCCAGATCCCCAGCGTCCATTACAGAAAGATACAGAGTTGATTATGATCGGTTCGGCTGAGGCTGAGCATAAGTTTATGACGGCCTTTCCTGGCAGGCCATTGTCGGATTGAGCCTTTTCCTGTGCCGTATGCTGTGTGGAGCCTGTAACTTGGTTTAATACCTGTCAGATTTTTGTTGCGGAGGTAGTATGGCTTTTTCTGATTGGGAATCAGAAGGATTTGATTATCAGGGGGATATTATGCGCCCCCCAAGTGAGCATGACAGTATCCTTATTCAGGCCACTGTTGGTTGCTCGCACAATAAGTGCGCGTTTTGCAATGCCTACCGGGATAAGCGGCCGTTTGTTATTAAACCGCAAGAAACTCTTTTAAAAGATTTTGCTTTTGCGGCAAAATATTGCCGACGGCAGTCCCGTGTTTTTTTGATGGACGGTGATGCTTTGATCATCCCGCAAAAGCGTTTGGTTTGGATACTGGAACAGATTCGGGAAAAGCTGCCGTGGGTAACCCGTGTGGGCCTATACGCCAATGGGAAAAGTATCCGGATGAAGTCAGATGCCGATCTGCGTGAACTGGCCAGATTGGGGCTGGGTATTGCCTATCTGGGTGTGGAAAGTGGTGATAACGTGACACTTAAGCGTATTTGTAAGGGCTCAACAGCCGAACAGCTTATTCAGGAGGGGCGCCGTCTTGAGGATGCGGGCATTGCCGCATCCGTAACAGTATTGCTGGGCATTGCTGGCCGGGAGCGCTCGCACATCCATGCACAGGAAACAGGTCGCGTGCTTACGGCAATGGATCCTTCATATGTGGGAGCACTGTCCGTTATTGTTATGCCGGATACTCCACTGGCAGCACAACAGGTCCGCGGCGAATTTGTTATGCCTTCACCGCATGAGCTTCTGTATGAGTTGCGGAAAATGGTGGTTCATACTGATTTGAGCCATGGACTTTTCCGTGCGAACCATGCTTCCAATTATTTACCGCTCAAAATTTCCTATCCCGGAGGGAAAGATGCAGGTCTGCGCACTATTGATGCCGCCATTCAAGGAAAAATAGACCTTAAGCCAGAGTGGTACCGGGTTCTTTAAATTATCGGCTGCTCCTGCGGGGTGTCATCCGGCCACCTGTCGCGGGCATACTGCCAGTCCATATCGGCAACCGCTTTCAGCAACGCCTTGCCCACGTCCTTATGCATGGCTTGCAAAAGAGTATTCAGGCTGCGCCGGTATGCCGCCCGTATGCCTGGGTTGTTCCGTACCGGCTGAAAGGTTGTCGGCTTCTTCCGTGGCATTATT
>CAYRKU010000084.1:0-2816 GCA_964425055.1 uncultured Lawsonia sp.
GGCAACGTCATTTGAAAATGTGGTTCGGCAAGTTTCTGTGGGACCTCGGGCACAGGATGGCGACGATGTAGGATCTGTGGATTGGAAGGATCTTGACCCGGCCTGGCAGGATCGCTTAAGTACTCTAACTCCTGGTGAAGTTTCCTCATTGTTTAATGTCAATGGGCTGAAGGCACAGGTAAAATTGCTTGACATGGAGCAGGGGAGTGGGCAGAGCCTGGAAGAGGCAACACCGCAAATAGAGCGCCTGTTGCGGGAACCCAAATTACAGGAACGCTTTGTAGAGTATAATGAACAGCTGCGCAAAAAAGCTTTTGTAGAAATACGGTTGTAACCACTACTTTCCCGAAATACGGGTATTCAGTGCACGGGAAGGAAAGATCTCACATGGAAACACATGAAACTAACCTTACTTTGGCTGATTTTGGTCATCTTCTGCGGGAGGAACGTATTCGATGCGGTCTTTCGCAGGAAATGGTTGCTGATCGGTTGAAATTATCCCCCCGAATTATTCAGGCAATTGAATGTGGCGATGAAGGCGCTATGCCTCACGCCGTCTATGCTCGCGGTTTTATTCGCGCTTATGCCGGGTTAATGCATTTTGATGAGGAACGTACCAGTCAGGTATGTTCTACCCTAGCAGATCATCCGGAAGATTTTCCCGTACATGAATCGTTAAATATTCCCGCGTCAGATGTCAGTTTTTCTGCCAGGATACCATGGTTTACTGTGCTGCTTTTTCTGCTGTTTGTAACTGGTGGCCTGTGGTATTTTCGGGATAGGCTGCCTTTTGGCCCATTGGTGGGTGAAACTGCAGTAACAGAAGCGCCATCAGCCGTTGTAGCTGATCCTGCCCCTGTTGTGGAGGCCCCTGTTGTGCCATCACTGGAAGTACCTGACGCTGTTGCCGGGACAGATCAGCCAGCAGCCCCAGTTGAGGAAAATATCCCAACCGTAGACGCGCAATCTGTGGATACACCTGAACCAGCCGCTCCTCCACCTGTGGAGACAGTGCCTGGTGTACACAAAGTACTTATTTCAGCTGTAGGATCATGCTGGGTGCACACAACGGTGGATAAAAAAGAAGTACGCCAGCGTACTATGCATAAAGGGGACTCTGAAACACTGACTTTTTCAGACAAGTTAGTGCTGAAACTGGGCAATGCCGGCAATATACGCCTTGTTTATGATGGGGCGGAGCTGCCTTCAGTTGGTAAAAAAGGCCAGGTACGAACGCTTGAGTTCCCCCAGAATACGCAGAACTGAAATATGGAATGGTCCGATACCGCACTTGTTTTAAGCATGGGGCGCTTTCGGGAATATGACATCTGGTTGCGGTTGCTTACACGCCGGCATGGCCTGATAGTGGCCTTTGCCTTTGGTGGCAGTCATAGCCGTCGCCGGTTTGCAGGGTGTCTTGATCTGTTTAACGAGCTTATCATCAGTGTGCGTGCTACTGGCCACGGTTTGTATTTTGTCCTGCAGGAGGGGATGCTTGTTCGGGGGCCACGCCGTTTGAGATGGGACTGGAAGCGCTTGGGCATGTTTATGAATTGTGTGCGCTTTACCGAGGCGCTTGGCGTGCCTCCGGACAGTGCGGCCGGGGCTTTTGCCTTGCTTCGAGACACGTTGTTGCTTTTGGAGCAGGCAGAACGTGTGGATGAGTTGCTTCCAATATTATTCCGCCTGAATCTTGCTTCTGGGCAGGGATATATGCCTGCTTTGGAGGGGTGCTCCGTTTGCGGAACAGTGATACCGGAGCGGGCGGGATTTCTTGTTGCCGAAGGTGTATTGGCGTGTGCAAAATGCACTGCACAGCGGAATATGTTTGTGCCATTACGTCGGGAAAGCCTGGAGTTGTTACGCCATATCCAAAAGGAATCTCCTCTGTATTGGTCATGTATTGGTGGCGCTGTGTCGAATAATGTACAGGTAATGCCCGAGCAGCTTGCACCAGCTGTACGCCGGGAATGTGCCCAGGCGATCGATGGATTTGTGCAATACCATTTAGGCTTGATTTGGGATAGGGGACGGTTTCGCCGTGTCTGATAATAGCTGATGGAGACCATGGAGGGAATATGTATTTTCAGGATGTGATTCTGACATTGCAACGCTATTGGGCCAGCCGGGGGTGTGTGATCGCCCAGCCCATGGATATTGAATGCGGTGCAGGCACGTTCAATCCATCTACGTTTTTGCGCGTTATCGGGCCAGAGCCATGGAATGTGGCCTATGTGGAGCCTTCCCGTCGCCCCACAGACGGCAGGTATGGGGAAAATCCCAACCGCCTGCAGCATTATTTTCAGTTTCAGGTAATTCTAAAGCCTTCTCCGGATGATGTGTTGGATGTGTACCTTGGTAGTTTGCGGGCCATGGGGATTCATGCCGCGGATCACGATATCCGTTTTGTGGAAGATGATTGGGAATCACCTACGTTGGGGGCTTGGGGATTAGGCTGGGAGGTGTGGCTGAACGGAATGGAGGTTTCGCAGTTTACCTATTTTCAGCAGGTTGGTGGGATTGATCTCAAACCGGTAAGCACTGAAATAACCTATGGACTTGAACGTTTGGCCATGTATCTGCAGGGCAAGGATTCTGTATACGATTTGGCCTGGAATGAGCATGTAACCTATGGGCAGATGTACCATCAGAATGAAGTGGAACAGTCCCGCTATAATTTTGATGTCAGCAATGCGGCTATGCACCTTGACCATTTTAACGATTTTGAGGCGGAATGCCTGCGCCTGGTGGAGCAGGGCCTGCTGTGGCCGGCCTATGATTATTGCCTGAAATGCTCGCATACATTTAATCTTCTG
>CAYRKU010000084.1:2826-6446 GCA_964425055.1 uncultured Lawsonia sp.
GGACGCCCGTGGTGCCATATCTATAACTGAGCGCACAGCCTATATTGGCCGGGTTCGCACATTGGCCTCTGCCGTTGCCCGGTTGTATGCTGCCCAGCGTAAGGAAATGGGGTACCCTATGCTGGGAGGGAACAGCTAATGTCCGTTTTTGTTCTTGAAATTGGCGTTGAAGAGTTGCCAGCCCGTTTTCTGTCGGGGTTAGAAAAAGAATGTACTGAACTGTTTTCCACTGCTTTTACCGCATCCGGTTACGTCAATGCAGAAGTTTCGGTACAGGTTACACCACGTCGTTGTGTGCTTCATGTTGAAGGCCTGGAGGCCATCCAGCCAATACGGGAAGAAGCAGTGATTGGCCCTCCGGCTAAAATTGCCTATGATTCCTTAGGTAATCCCACAAAGGCGGCGGAGGGCTTTGCCAGGTCTCTGGGAGTGGATGTATCCCAGTTGGGCCGCAAAGAAACGGAAAAGGGTGAATACCTTTTTGGCATGAAAAAAACGGGTGGCGTACCCACGGTTGATGTGCTCTCAGCCCTGTGCCCAGTACAGATTGGGGCACTATCGTTTGCCAAACGAATGCGCTGGGGGGACGGTGATTTTGCCTTTGCCAGGCCGATTCGGTGGATTTTGGCTTTGTTTGATACAGTTATAGTGCCTTTTGAGATTGGCGGTGTTAATTCTGGCAGGGAAACATATGGGCATAGAGTGATGGGGCCTGGTCCCTTTGCGCTGGACAATGCTGCGGATTATGTTTCGGTAATGGAACTGAAAGGCCATGTGCAGCTGAGCGCGTGCGAACGGCGTTCTGCCATTGTGCATGAAGGAAATCGCATTGCCGAGGCCATTAATGGGCGTATTATCTGGGTACCAGAATTGTTGGATGAAGTACAGGGTCTTGTGGAATGCCCCATACCCTTGTTGGGGGATATCGACCCTATCTACTTGGAATTGCCACGGGAAGTATTGTTGACCAGTATGCAGACACATCAGAAAAGTTTTGGTGTGGAAAATGAATCGGGAGAGCTGTTGCCCTATTTTCTGACAGTACTTAACCTTCATCCCGGGGATACGTCTCTGGTTAAAAAAGGCTGGGAACGGGTTCTGCGGGCTCGCCTAGAAGATGGACGCTTCTTCTGGGAAAGCGATCTTTCCAGCACATTTGATGAATGGCTGCAACGGTTGGACGATGTTATCTTCCTGGCCCCTCTTGGCAGTATGGGAGAAAAAACTCGACGTATCAGCGCCCTGTGCCGCTGGCTGGCCGAGCAAGTGGGGGCGGATCAAGAGCAGGCTGCCCGTGCCGGTCGGTTATGTAAGGCCGACCTCATGTCGGAAATGGTGGGAGAATTTGATACCCTGCAGGGGATTATGGGGAGTATTTATGCCCGCCGTAAAGGCGAGGCCGCGGCCGTAGCCACTGCCCTGGCTGAGCAGTACCTGCCATCTGGTCCGGATACTCCCGTTCCCAATAGCGAGTTGGGCTGTGTGTTATCCATTGCGGATAAGGCCGATACCCTGGTAGGTTGTTTTGGCTTGGGCATGATTCCTACTGGAGCAGCTGATCCGTATGCACTGCGGCGTTGTGCACTGGGTATTGCCCGCATAATGCTGGACAGGGGATACCGCTTTGATGTGCGTGATTTGTTTGTTCAGGCGCAGAAGTTGTATGGCGATCGGCAATGGAAGCTGTCCCAGGAAAAGGTATTGGCCAAGCTGGAAGAATTTTTCACTGGTCGGGTCAGAAATTTATTTTTAACAACGGGTCATGATATCCTGCTGGTAGAAGCTGTGTCTGCGGTACACCAGGATCGTGTATGGGAGATGGGGCAGCGCCTTGCAGCATTGGAGAAGATGAGCTGCCGGGAAGATTTTCCCCAAATAGCGCAGACATTTAAACGGGTGGTTAACATCATCCGTAAACAAGGTATTGGATCCGGTGTGGAATTGACCGGCACTTGGCAGGAAGATCTGCTTGTGGAAAGTGCCGAACGAGCTTTGGCTGCTCGTCTTGTATCCCTTAGCGAAGCTTTTGCTGCAAAATTGGCCAGTGACGACTATGATGGCCTGTTTGAATTGCTGGGGACAGTACGGCCAGATGTAGACGCTATGTTTGACTCGGTTATGGTAATGTGTGAGGAGCCCGCCTTGCGGGCAAACCGGTTGAATATGTTGAAAGCTCTAGCTCTGCATATAGACAGTTTGGCGGATTTTTCCGCATTGCAAATCTGACGTCGGTATACCTGAAACATTTCTTCTGAATTGTGATACAGGGCTTGACTAAGACCAGTGAAGAACATAAAATAGTTAATTCAAACTGTAACTGTGTAGCGTTGTACACGCAGCAAGAGGTATCCCGGAGGAATATCGTGGCGAATCATAAGTCTGCCCTTAAGCGTAATAAGCAGAGTGTTAAACGCACTGTCCGTAACCGCGCTGTGAAAACTCGCGTCCGCAATGTGGTAAAGTCTGTTCGTGCTGCCATTAAAGCCAATGATCGGGAAAATGCGGCTCAGTTGTTAAATGTGGCAACTTCTGCTTTGGATAAGGCTTCAAGTAAAGGCGTTATCCACTGGAAAAAAGCCGCCCGTAAAATTTCCCGGCTGGCCAAGGCAGTGAATGCCACAAAAGTTTCTGCCTGAGAAAATGCGTTTGCCTGGAACACAAAATATTTTCGCTAACGCCTTTGCCAGACCTGGCGTCCAGAACACTTGTGTCGGTATTAAACCGGTGCAACGCAAGGCTATTTGCTGAAATCATTGGCATTTGAATGTACCTAAGTATAAAACACGGTGCATGGCATGCGCCGTGTTTTAGGGCATGCTGCCCCCCCCAGTTCGTGAGCCCTGTGAATTGGTTGCGGATATAGTTTATTTTGGGGAACAGGGTTACCGTTCGGTCCCGCAGGCTCCTAATAGCCACTTTCTTTTAAATTTTGGTCGGCAGTATGGGCAATGGCAGGCGCAGCAGCAACCAGGGACGGGTATACCGGTCTATTTTATATTTGGCTTCGGCGCATTTTTGTTTTTAGAAAGCTAACTATATTAATTAGTTATATACGTTATCTTTCCTGGTTTAGAAAATCAGACTGGAAATGCAACTGTGCCTTAGCTGACCATGAAGGGGCGAGAGGATACGGGCTTTTTTTAATATCCCGTACATCACACTTCAAAAAGCATTTCCAGGTCTTCTCTGGTGAGTGATTTCCAAGTGTCTTGTCCGGGGATGACAGCCTCGGCCACACCACGCTTCATTTCCTGCAGTTTCAGGATCTTTTCTTCAACCGTGTTCTGGCAGATAAGTTTGTAGGAAAAAACTTGCCGGGTTTGCCCGATACGGTGGGTACGGTCGGTGGCCTGGCTTTCCACAGCCGGGTTCCACCACGGGTCATAATGGATGACGTAGTCGGCCGAGGTGAGGTTGATCCCTGTTCCCCCTGCTTTAAGCGAGATGAGGAAGATGGGGATGTCAAGGTTATTGTTAAAACGGTCAACCTGTTCCAGCCTGTCTTTACTGGTGCCGTCCAAATAGCAGAAGGGGATATCTGCCATCTGCAACCAGCTCCGGATGATTTGGAGCATCTGCACAAACTGGGAAAATACCAATACCTTGTGCCCCCCTTCAAC
>CAYRKU010000085.1:0-4239 GCA_964425055.1 uncultured Lawsonia sp.
CATGACCAGGACCAGATCAAAGGAATCCACCTCGGCGATCAGCTTCTGGATGCCCGGACGGTCGAGATTGGCGCCGGAGTAGCCGCCGTCCACATAAGGCCCGACCGCGAGCCATTCATGCGCTTTGCAGAATGCGAGCAGCCGTTCCTTCTGCGCATTGATGGAATATCCTTCCTGCGCCTGTTCCAGTGTGGAAACACGGATATAGAGGGCTGCGCGTTTCATGATGCGTTATCAGCAACAAAAAGAAGGTTTGTATTTTGAATGCGTTCCTTCCTGATCTGGTGCGAGTACCGGCAGAACCAGACAAGTGCCTCATGGTCGGCAGAAGCTAGCGCAGGGATCTTATAAATTTTGCTCTGGAGCGTGCCCGGATTTTCCGCAAGATAAGCTATGGCTGCATCTGCAGCGGTGCGGCAGTGGGTAGGGCTGGCTTTAACCCGAGGGAGGTGGTGAATTTTATCAACATACAGGCCTATGCCACGTATGAGATCCGACAGGATCAGGTAAACGATTATCTGACCTCCCTTCTAAAACTGACCCGCTTTTTTGCTATACCGGCATTTGACCCGAAGCTATTGAGGCTATTAATAAACGGAGTAACGGACATGATCCTCCACTATGTTCAACGCCTTAAGGAAAAACATGGTGCGCAAGTTGTGGGAATATACCATTAACGTACAGGTATTTGATCTTTGGGCAGTCTGTATCGCCGCACAGTGGGGAGGAGAGCAGCTAATACCGGCCTGATTTCCTTAAGTCGCCTGGACAGAGAGCTGCAGACCCGGACATCAAGCGGGGCGGGGCTGGATTCCCCAATGTGTAATAAAACCGCTTTGAAGCGGAAGGCGGGCGATAAGGATCAGGACACTATCCTCTTTGCAGCGGACAGAAACTGTCTGAAGCAAGTTCATCAATACACAAAGCAGATATTCCAAGCATTGAACAATCAATACCGGCACTGGGCAGCCGTACTGGCGGAGAGCGATTTCAAATTCAGCAAGATTCTGGGTAATGCCAGTAAAATCAGTCGTCGGGTGCTCCGCCTGCCGGAACCTATTATGGCTAAAGACGATCCCTTCGGAAAAAGCATTTAGGATCATTTGTATGTAAGCAGGCACGGCTATGCCGGATTTACCCTCTGAACAGGTGGAGAAGAGTGTTCTGGAGGAAGAGCGTAAAAGTAATGACTTTGTATCCTGGCTGCGCAATGAGGAGCGTACAAATTGGCTCTGTGTATCCCCATACACCATGGCCGGGGAAACAAAGGCTATATGTATCCGGATTTTTTGATTGTCCGGTTTATAATAGATATTCTTGAAAAGTATAGAACGCCGTCAATAATGCAGAGCTAGACAGCCTTTTTGAAGGACAGATGTTGACAGTGCAGTGCCTGCGGGCAGCCCGGGCTTGTAATGCAGGCAACCATGGGTCAGCTCATATCCGGACCGGAGGACAGGGAGGCTGTGGCAATATCCTGTTCAATACCGGCCATTCTGGCCAATTCAGCTTCTTTTGCCGCACCTTCAAGGGGAAAACATGAGGTGAATGTTTCCCCGTCATGCACATATTTGGCAACCTGAAAATGCCGTGCCGCCCGGTTAGCCAGTTGCGGCCAATGGGTGATCAGCAGTACCTGCCTGTGTTCGGCAAGGGCGGACAGTTTTTCTGCAACTTTGTTCAGTGTGATCCCGCCAACCCCGGCATCCACTTCATCAAAAACAAGAGTTGTCTCTTCATGTGTGCGCTGCATGGTTGTTACGGCCAGCATAAAGCGGGAAAGCTCGCCCCCGGAGGCAATTTCATCCAACGCTCTGGCCGGTTGCCCTGGGTTGGGGGCCCATAACAGACGCACCCTGTCTTCCGCACATCCGGGGAAATATTCATGTGGCGTAAAGTTTGTAATTACCCGAAGATATTTGGAAAATCCTAGGGAAGAAAGCTCTGCCTCAAGTTTTGCGGCAAACTTTTCAGCTGCTTCATGTCGCAGAGGATTAAGTTGTACAAGCAGGGCAGCAAGTTGATCCTGCAGGGCTGTCTGCTCTTTTTCTATTTGGTGTATATCTAAGGCACAGGTATCAAGCAGGGACAGGTTTTCGGCAATTTCTGCCCGCAGAGCTAAAATTTCCGGCAGGGTTCTATGCAATTTGCGCTTTAACCGGGCAAGCTCATACAGCCTGGCCTCCAGTTGTTCACTGTCCATATTCGACACGGGCAGAGCAGGGCTGCGCAGGCTTCGGGCAAACTCTTTGACTGTCTGACGGAAGGAAATTGTGGCCTCAAGGGCCTGGGCCGCCTCTCCATTTATTGTGGCAATACCGCCAAGCAGCTGTTCCAGCTGCCCAAGTTGATCAAACAGACCGGTATCTTCCCCGTGTAAAAGGCGCTGGATGCTTTCATAGCGGATACGAAGCTGCTCTGACTCGCGTAAGCTGTTACGTATTTCCTCCAGCCGTTCTTCTTCCCCTGGCTGCGGCGCCACTCTATCAATTTCGGCAAGATGCAGCTCCAGCAGTTCCCGCTGCTCAGCAAGTTCTTTAAACCTAGTCTTCAAGGCATCACGCCGGGCAATGGCATTGCGGATCCCTTTTAAAAGTGTATCGCGTTCTTTCAGAAGATCCCGCCTGACAAGAAGCCCATCTATCAACGCAGCCTGAAATGATGGTTGTAACAACCGCTGCTGCCCATGCTGGCCCGTGTGTATAATAAGCGTGGAGCGCAGCTCCCGCACAGCCTCCTGTGACCCTATATTACCGTTGATGTATATCCGGCTGCGGCCTGTTGCTCCGTTCAGTTCCCGGCGCAAGGCCAGCTCGCCTTCCGGTTGCACAAAGAGGGCCTCCACCAGGGCTTTCTCCTGCCCGGGGCGCACCATCTCGACCCCCATACGTTCCCCCAGCAAAAAATTGATTGCTTTCAAGATAAAGCTTTTGCCGGCGCCGGTTTCCCCGGTAAGAACGTTCATACCCGGCGCAAACTCCAGCTCCATATCGGCAATAAGGGCCAGATTACGGATACGCAAATAGTCAAGCATGGCCGAAGATACTCTTGCTGAAGGTTGAAACGGGTACAAAACAGCTGATCAACGCTGTTTCAGGCGCGGATCCAGCATATCTCTCAGGCTTTCTCCTAACAGATTATACCCAAGTACGGTAACAAGTATAGCCAACCCTGGATAGAACGAAAGCCACGGCGCAATTTCCAGCACGTCTTTGCCTTCCATAAGCATGTTGCCCCAGCTTGGATCGGGTGGTTGCACGCCAAGCCCCAGAAAGCTCAGGGACGATTCTACCAGAATAGCGCCGGCAACGCCAAGTGTGGCTGATACCAGTACCGGCGTAAGCGCGTTAGGCAGAATGTGTATGAACATAATCCGCATCTCTCCTGTACCGCACAACTTTGCCGCTGCAATAAAATCCCTCTCTCGCAGGGACAGTGTTTCAGCGCGGACAAGCCTGGCCACACCCATCCATGAGGTGAGTCCGATAACAATCATAATATTTGTAAGACTCGGTTCCAAGAAGGCAATTACCGCAAGTATGAGAAAAAATGATGGGAAGCAGAGCATGACATCTACCCCCCGCATGATTATTTCATCAACAATTCCACCAAAGTAACCGGAAAATAATCCCAAAACAATACCAATGGCTACGGCTATGCCTACCGAAACAAAGCCAACCCACAAGGAAACCCGTGCTCCATACAGCAGACGGGAAAGGACATCCCGGCCCAGAGCGTCAGTGCCCAAGGGAAAAGTGGCACATGGCGCGGCTAAAATATGTGCCGGGTGCAGTGCTGTTGGATCATACGGGGCAAACCACGGGGCGAGCAGGGCGGCCGTGGCCATAGTCAAAACAATAGCCAGGCCTATCCACATCATTCCTTTATGCATAACAAAGTGCCGCAGAAAGCGGTACAGGCCGTGCGAAAGTGGGTAGGGCTGCGCTACATTCATACAGGCCTGCCCTGTATTCGGATGCGCGGGTCAGCTAGGCAGTACCCAATATCAGCCAGAGTATTGCCAAGCAGTGTTAATACAGCCCCCAAAACAAGATTGCCCATAATCAATGGATAATCACGGGCCATAACTGCCGTATAAAACAGTTGCCCCAGGCCGGGGAGGGCAAAAATGGTTTCAATAATCACACTGCCGCCAATTAAACCTGGTACTGAAAGGCCAAGCAGGGTGATCACCGGCAGCAAGGCGTTGCCCAGAGCATGACGAAAAATAATCCGGTA
>CAYRKU010000085.1:4249-6315 GCA_964425055.1 uncultured Lawsonia sp.
TGGGGAGGCCTTTTGCCCGGGCCGTAACGATATAATCCTGCCGCAGTACTTCTAACATGGACGAGCGTAAAAAGCGCGATATCCCGGCCAGACTCCCCACAGTGATAACCGTAACCGGCAAAACAAGATGCCGTACAATATCAAGGCATTTTCCCCAAAACGAAAGGGTAGGGTACTGCAGCGAAACCAGGCCGGAAAGTGGCAGCCACTGGTGCTCAAGCCCGGTATACAGCATCAGCAACAGGGCAAGCCAGAAGCTGGGCATGGCAAAACCAATGAACACCAATATAGTCATACCACGATCAAACACAGAGCCTTGCTTCCAGGCAGAAAGTACACCTATAGGCACCGCAAGCACAAGTGTAAGAAACAGGGAAATGACATTAATTCCAACGGTCAACGGCAAACGTTCAGCAATTTTTTCCATAACTGGGCGTGCGTCACTGGACATTGAGTTGCCAAAATCCAGCTGCACAACCCGGCAAAGCCAGTCAAGATACTGGACATACACCGGGCGATCAATGCCATACAGGGCTTCAAGCCTGGCACGGGCAGCATCGCCCACCATGGGGTTGAGCGTTGTCTGCAAATCTGTAGGCGAACCTGGGGCAAGGTGAATCACCACAAAGCTGACTACGGTAATGCCCCACAGGACAAGGAACATCCATAAAGCTTTGCGCAGCAAACGCAGGGCAAGTTCTAACATAGTCGCACGCGGCATATCAACGCGCCCCTGTCGTAGCACCGGCCATCCAGGCAGCTACTTCCCGCACCTCAGTATTCCATTCAGGTGACAGGCGGATATGCAAAAAGTGGGCATAGCAGGCATCCAACAGCCCCAGGCCGGTTTCCATAAGGTACATTTTTTCCAGAAAAACGGCATCCGGGTCATCATTCTGATCATGCTCAACCTTCGGCGCCCGAAAACTTCCCAAAGACAAGTCTTCGTCTTTAATAACCGTTTGCCATATAAGATCATCCTGCGCAAAGCGCACAAGGGCCCTAGTGACCTTTTTGCCGGTTTGCAGCCCAAGCCGCGCCTCCCGCAGCCGGGAAAGAGGGCCGGATACGGAGGCTGTTTCAAGCATTTCCCCTTCGCCACCCTGCACCACAATCCGCTGCT
This sequence comes from uncultured Lawsonia sp., assembly GCA_964425055.1. GTDB lineage: Bacteria > Desulfobacterota > Desulfovibrionia > Desulfovibrionales > Desulfovibrionaceae > Bilophila. Next base: position 5,373 of record CAYRKU010000085.1, read on the forward strand.
CAAGGGAAAAGGCAAAAGGTTGCCCGTTTTTGTCAGTAAAACCTTCAGGCTGCGTTTCAGAACGGAACCAGAGCCAGGTCAAAAATTCCTGCCCAAGGATAATGTCGACTGTTTGGCCAGGATAGGTGTCACTCATGTTTCGGCCTCTATACAAAACTGGTGGGTTCAAGGGTATCCAGACTGGCCGTGTTTGTTTCACCCAGTATGGACAGGGCAAGTTTATAAGGGGTCAATGCTTCCAAATGCAGGTCAAAAGTCAGGGTAAAATGGTTCATAAACAGATCAATCAGCTTTGACTGTGTGGACGACAGGTATACAATATTACTGTCTGTGGCCCAAATTACGTCAAAAACAGCAGGGACAGGCAAAATACGGCTCAGCAGGCGTAATCTAACCTGTTCCTGCAATTCTTTTCTACGTTCCCGGGCAATGAACTTTTTACCGGAATCGCGAACACGTATCGTTTCTTCACGCAAGGCAAGTGTGACATGCTTTTTAAATACAGCTGGGGGGATACGTCGCGTATCCAGGCGCAGGGCAAAGGCTAGGTAGGCACCTTTATCCGGCGGGGCGGAACGCCATTCAGCATCCAGCATATCATCAAAAGAAACCCAGCCCCAGGCTCTTTCTTCAGCCTGGTCATCAATATCCTGAAAGGAAAACTGTTTAAGTCTATCTGGGATTTCTGGCCACAGCTCTTTAGGAACCGTGTCAGGAATACGGAAACGTGTAACACTGCAACTGGCCTTCAAAAACCCCATAAGAAGCTCCCTCAGTTCATGTTATTGTTTGCAGTATATTTATGTCAGGAGGCTCTGCCTGGCAAGTAGCTGGCCGGATATGCTCACACGACGGGGACGCCGATAACCGGCATATAAGGCATTGTTGTATGGAAAATATAAATGTCCCATAATGTATATTATGTAAACTTTATGATGCTACA
>CAYRKU010000086.1:0-6305 GCA_964425055.1 uncultured Lawsonia sp.
CATACGGGAGAGGGTTGCTTTCTATTGTGAAAAGAAGAATCTCCTGTAAAGGGTGAGGTTGAAGTCGATGAAAATTATTTCGAAGCCAGAAGAGTGAAGGTATTCGGGATCATGGCGCACGGGGAAAAACCATTGTTTTCGGCTTGTTCAAGAGAAAAGGGCGAGTCTATACAGAAATAGTCTCCGATTGCTCCAGGACTACCCTTCAGGGAATTATTCGTGGGCGTGTAGACCTTGAGAGTGTCATCCATTCAGACGGCTGGCGTGGATACGATGGACTTGTTGACCTTGGCTATCAGAAGCACTTTCGCGTGGAACACGGCAATAATGAATTGCCAATAACCACTCACAGATCAATGGAATAGAAAGTTTTTGGGAATATGCCAAAACGCGGTTCGTACGTTTTCGCGTCCTCCAGAAGCATACGTTCTATTTCCTGAAGGAATGTGAGTTTCGGTTTAATCATAGGCAAAAAACATCTATCTGCTTATCTTGCAGATGCTCAGAAATTTTCCTCTCAGCTAATCATGACCCTAAAACTTATACTGAATTATTCCGAATAGACGCATTTCCCATCTGGCATACCTACCACCTAACCGGCATCAGCGCAGAAGCTGCCTGCAGGTGTTGGTCTCTGGAGGAAAGGACATGGACGAATTGACAAATCTGATTGCCAGATATCAACAGCTTCATCTGGGGTATATACTGCTTCATTCCCTTGCTTTGCTGTGCGACGTAGGTATCTATTTTACACTTCCGATTGCGCTTTGTACAGATTCGCAAATTTGCTCAGGCAATACGTTTAGGGGCGTTTCCCTGAGGGGTAGCCGGGCTGATAAACACGGCATGAGTTCGTTTCAATCCGTAGCTACTACCACTGCTGCACAGCTAGGGACGGGCAATTTGGCCGAAGCGAACTACAGCTATAACAATAGGCGGCCCGGAGGCCATCTTTTGGATGTGGATTGCGGCATTTTTCGGCATGGCAACTATTTTCACTGAAGCCGTACTTGCCCAAGTGTATAAACCCGATAATTCCGAGCACATCACTGGAGAGCCAGCCTACTATATTCCAATGGACTCGGCAGCCACAAGCTGGCCGTCTTTTTCCTATCTCCATTATTATAGCACTTGATTGCATTGGCAATATGGTTCAATCTAACTCCATTGCTGACGCCTTCATTACAGCATTCAACGTACCACCTCTGTTTATGGAAGTGATTATTGCCGCATGCAGTGCCCTTGTCTTTTGGGTAGGATTGGCCACATTGCGTCCGATACAGAAAAGATTGTCCTCCCCCCTTATGGCCGCTTTATATTGCGGCAGCCTGTTAGTCTTGATTGTCAATGCAGAACACATCATTCCCGCCTTCAAAAATGATCTTTGTCGGGGCTTTTGATCTTTCTACGCTACGGGCGGCGGCCTTATTGGCGCAGATGGTAAAGAAGCTGCTCGCTATGAGATAACCAGTGGACTATTTTCCAATGAAGCAGGCATGGGATCAACCCCACATGCCCATCGGTTGCCAAAGTAGAATACCCTGCACAGCACAAGGGCTTATGGGGATTATAAGTGTATTTATCGATACATTTATCGTTTTAAACATGATTGCTTGTTGTAACCGGCGTTCCTTGACGGAACCACCACTGGCAACGCTGACTCAAAAAACATTTTTTGTCGGCCTAGGCTCATTTGGCATTAACTTTGTGCCTATCTGCCTACTTGTTTTGCCTTCTCCACGGTCATCAGTTGATATTTCTTTGGTGAACAAAACGTTAAATATCTAATTTGGCACGCACGGGGACAATTTCTACCGCATTATCGTTATGGGATTGATGGTTTTACGCTTCAGGTAAATATGGTCAACTTGCCGACATGTTCAATGGCCTTAAAAAATGGGAAGAACAGATACCACAGCAGGAATGGAATAATACTATATAAAAACCTATAGGCCCGTCCACACGACAATCCCATAGGCAATCTCCAATAATGGGATATAGGCTTAAAGGGATTTGCGAAATGTTCTATAGTCAAGCCCGAATTTTTTCATTCGCAATCCGAGAATTCGCTCGCTGATACCTAGAGAAGATGCTGCCTTTCCCATATTTCCATGATATTCCCTCAACGCACGGGTAATCATACTTTTTTCCATATGAGCAAGCGTTGTAGGAAGATTTTCATGCATTTCTGGAAGAGCAACCGCTGGCTGCATGGAAGGAGGAAACAAGCCAGGATGGATACGACCATCTGTGGTTAAGATAACTGCCCGTTCGATAACGTTTTCAAGCTCACGAATATTCCCTGGCCATGAATGTGCAAGGAGCAGCGCTTCAGCCTCCGGAGTAATCCGTAAATCACGTTTTCCGATTTTATTTCCATACTTTTCAAGAAAACTCTCCACCAGTAAGGGGATATCCCCCTGACGTTCTTTCAAAGGAGGCATCCGAACAGGAAACACGTTCAGCCGGTAATACAGGTCCTTACGGAACAGACCGTCTGCAACCATCTGCTCAAGGTTCCGGCTGGTAGCCGCAATAACTCGGACATCAATCTTTCGCGTTTCCGTACTGCCAAGACGCTCAAATTCCTGCTCCTGCAGCACTCGCAGAAGCTTAACCTGTGTGGACTTTGTCAATTCGCCTATTTCATCAAGGAAAATCGTCCCCCGATCTGCAGCTTCAAAACGTCCAACCCTGGTTTCCATTGCTCCAGTAAAAGCACCCTTTTCATGCCCAAACAATTCGCTTTCAATCAGGCCTTCAGGCAATGCCGCGCAATTGACTTTAATAAACGGTTGCCCTGCACGCAGGCTTCCTGCATGAATGGTATTGGCAGCAAGTTCTTTGCCCGTTCCGCTTTCCCCAAGCAAAAGCACCGTGGCGCTAGTGGGTGCTACCTGTGCCAGTTGACCAAGGACTATTTTCAGACCAGATGAAGCACCTATAAACATCTCGGGCCGATATTTCTCCCGAAGAGCGTTCAACAGCCTCTCGTTTTCTTCGAGCACCCTATGATGAATCTGGCGTGTTTTAACTGCTCTGGCCACAAGAGATGCCAGGATCGTAAGCAGGCGCATGTCTTCTTCCAGCGCACCGGAGGTAGAAAACAGGCGATCGGCGGATAACGCACCAATAACTCTTCCTTCCGTTTTGATCGGTACACAAATAAATGAAATTGCATCGTTACGGCTACGACTGCCTGTACGGTTAAGGAATAAAGGCTCCACCAGCACATTAGGCACAACAAGAGGTTTACCACTTTCAATCACCTTCCCGGTAATGCCCTCACCAATCTTATATTTTCCACGGCTTTGAGCTTCAGCGCTCATACCATAAGCAACTTCAATGGCAATTTCACCATGTTGTTCGTCAAGCAGTGTGATAACACCTCGCATCATACCCGTGTGTCTGGCCATAATTTCCAGAACTGTATCAAGGTTGTCCGACAAATCAGACGCACCATCAAGGATTTGCAGTACTTCAAAAAGGAGTCGAAGTTCCTTGACTTCATTGCGTATCTGCATGCTTTGCTCCTGACTGGGGTAAAAACAAAATGCAGTTTTCGGTAATTTACCCGATCCGGTCAATCATGTTTACTGCGCACCCTGCCAAGATCATTTGGCAAAAGAACCACTTGGCAAAGTTGATCGCCAAGTGCAGTAATATAATTGGATATATTATTCAAGGCCATAACAAAACACTGTTTATCCGCCCAATCCACATGCACTAACAGATCATAATACATAAAGGTTCCTGCATCACTATTCCCGATTATACCTGCCTGCAGGATCAATCATACAACAAATAACATCTTATTAGTTACACCCAAAAATTCATTTCTCGGTATAGTGGCATGTTACCATATACAGAGACTTTTCCCAGGAAGGTACAGATGTCTCCACTACCAGGAAGAGTCCTGCTAACGAGTATTCCATCTACAGAAAATGATAAAAGAATTGCCGTACACATCATAGAGGGGACTCCACGGCGATCTGATTATCTGGATAAACAGAGCGGGAGGTATTAGAAATCCACGCCCCAGGCAACAGAAGCTAATATCCGCAGTACTGCTCTCAAAAATCATCTGGATAACCGCACAGCTACGCCGCTTTCGCACACTGCAGCATACAGTACCCAAAACATACACCGGCGGCGAAGAATTTTCCTATCTTGGGAGAGCATATAACCTAACTCTTGGACACACTTAACACATTGGTCGAAGCTGATTCCCAATCAGGCAAGCTCCGGCTCCGCATCCAGGCACCAACTCCCGAGCGGATACACGCGACTTTGAAAATGGTACATAGAGAAGCAGCATTATACCATACAACACGTATGAACGCACTCTGTCCCGGTATTATGGCAGCACCTCCCCGCATGAAAAGTACGCACAATGCGCTGCCGTTGGGGAAGTTGTTCCCGCAGCGGAGAAATAACCCTGAACACGTACCTTATTCAGGCTCCGCTACCTTACATTGATTTTGTTATTCTACATGAAATTGCACATCTACGAAATAAATCATAGCCGAAATTTTATATCATACTTGGCTCGTTCTTACCGGACTGGAAGAGAAACGTAAACAGGAACTGCAACGCCTTGAAAAAGGTTTTCTATTCCAGCAGACTAACGCAGCATGCAACTTTACAGGAACACTTCCCCCTCAGCAAACAAAGCATCTCGAATGAGCTTCCTGAGTTTATGTGCTATGGGGCCTGTTTTTCCGCTACCTATGGGTTTACCCTCAAAATGCGTGATACCCACACATTCATGAAAAGTACCAAGAATCATCATTTCACGAATCGTTACCAGTTCCCGCACAGGGATCGGCCGTATCTGAACCGGCATGTATCCCCGGGCCAGTTCCATGGCCTTTGTGGCTACTGTGCCAACCAAAGCATTACGAAATTCCGGGAGGACAAAAGTGCCCTGCGCATCGACTATAGCCACATTGGCAATGGCAGCTTCGGTAAGGCAATCATTTTCATCAAATGAAAGTGCCACATCCATGTCTCTGTGCATAGCTTCAAGCGTCATCAAAACGCCGGAAAGATAATTTGTTGTTTTCAAACGGGCAAGCATGGCCGGTTTCACCGGGACATTGCTGCGAAAGGCAGTCAACCCTCTGTCATACCACGCTTCCGAATGAGGTGTGACCCGATAGGCCGCAACATACAATGTAGGCTCCGGACATTCAGAAGGGGAAATTCCAAAACCACCAGGACCACGCCCTACAAGAACACGCAGGTTCCCCTCGGGTTCATTTCCAGCCCGGGCCACAGCAAGGATAATTTCCCTAATCTGCTCTGCCGGGCATGGAAGCTTTAGTGACAACCCCTCTGCAGAAGCAGTCAACCGCCGCAGGTGCGCGTCCAAGTGAATGACCCTGCCTCCGGTAAATCGAATAGTTTCGAAAACACCATCGCCACGGTGCACAAGGTGATCGTCTAAAGGAACAAGCATAAACCGCGCATCCGTACAGATCGCCCCAAAACGGTGCTCATAAAAGGCAAGAATATTATCAACACCTGGCCGTTGCAGTGCCTTGAAGCGTTTAAGCCAGGCATCAGCGGAAAGTACAGGAATCATATAAATTTTTCTCCCATGCTGTAAAACAACACAGACGGAAATATGGAAAGGTATAGCAAAAGGGGGAATCCCCCCCTTGCCCGTTTATTCAGGAAGGAACATAGCACGATCTTTCACGTGCAAAAGGTCACGCCGCACAAGCTCTTCTGCAATCTGAACAGCGTTTAAGGCTGCACCCTTACGAACATTATCCGCAACTACCCAAAGGTTGAGGCCATTTTCAATGGTATTGTCCTTACGGATACGACCAATAAAGGTATCGTCCTCTCCAGCAGCATCAATGGCAAGCGGATACATATTTTCGGCAGGATTGTCATATACCTGAACGCCTGGGGCCTGCGCCAGAATAACGCGAGCTTCCTTAGCTGTAATTTTGCTGACAGTTTCAATATTAACAGACTCTGAATGGCCGTAAAATACAGGAACGCGCACACAGGTGGCAGTGACCCTGACCGTAGGATCTTCGAGTATTTTCACCGTCTCGTTGACCATTTTCATTTCTTCTTTTGTGTAGCCGTTATCAAGGAACACATCAATGTGCGGCAGACAGTTGAAGGCAATACGATGCGGATATACCTTTACTTCAGGTTCCTGCATATTGAACATCTGCCGAACCTGTTTTTCCAGTTCCGCTATACCCTTTTGCCCTGTACCGGACACAGCCTGAAATGTTGTTACCACCACACGTCGGATACGCGCCACATCGTGCAGCGGCTTC
>CAYRKU010000087.1:0-6276 GCA_964425055.1 uncultured Lawsonia sp.
ATTTTGATCTGCATAATCCGCGTACCTTGGCTGCTGATCATCGACATACGGTGGACGATCGCCCCTACGGAGGAAGCCCGGGCATGGTGATGCTGCCTGGACCCCTTACCGCCACATTACGCGCACTGGAACGGGATCAGGGCGGATCAGGCCGAATTATTATGCTTTCGGCTGCCGGGAAACCATTAACCCAGAAGTTGGCCCGCGAGCTTGCCAGGGAAAAGCGGCTGACGCTTATTTGCGGGCGATATGAAGGGATCGACGCACGTCTTGCCGACATTTTCCCCATGGAGCAGATAAGCGTGGGCGATGCAGTGCTTAATGGGGGCGAGGCAGCAGCCATGTTTCTGGTGGAAGCAACCACACGGCTTATCCCTGGATTTATGGGCAAAGAAAAATCCGGAACGGAGGAAAGCTTTTCCGACGGCCTGTTGGAATATCCGCATTTTACACGTCCTGATGTGTTCGAAGGCATTGCGGTACCCCCGGTACTGCGATCTGGGGATCACGCGCGCAGTGCCGCCTGGCGGCGGGAGCGCTCGCTGGAAACAACCCTGCGGGTGCGACCAGATATGCTGGATACCGCCCCCCTGACTGAGCAGGATCGGACATTTTTACGCGGTTTGGCGGCTGATTTTCCCCGTCTGGGGCGCAATCTGTCCTGTGCGCTTGTGCATTATCCTGTTTTCCTTGGTGATGGAAAAATCGGGGCCACCTCTTTGACAAACCTTGACGTTCACGATATAGCACGGTGTTGTCGTACGTATGGGCTGGCTGGTTTTACTGTGGTGACACCACTCACTGACCAGCAGATCATACTTGAAGCGATTATCCATCATTGGACAGATGGATCCGGTGGGCGTGCCAACCCGGACAGAGCCGAGGCTTTGAGCCTGGTTGATATAGCCCCAGGCGTGCAGGAAACTGTTGAAAACGTGGAAGCGCGTACAGGCCAACGGCCGGTTCTTGTGGGGACCAGTGCCCATGGTAATGGCGAGGCAACACCACAGCAGGTTCGGGAACTTCTGGCAACACGTCCTGTTATTCTTCTTTTTGGAACAGGGCATGGTTTGTCCCCGGAAGTCCTGAATATGTGTGATATGACGTTGCGGCCATTACGTTGGATGGATACCTATAACCATTTGCCTGTACGTGGGGCAGTTGCCATTACTTTGGACAGGATTCTTGGTGACTGCTGGTAGAGCCTCTTGAGTGTGGGCAGAGCCCGCCATGTTCCAATGCTCTGGCTGCCCCTTTGCCCGGCGGCAGAAAGACAGCCCGTACGTAAGTTGCACACAAGCGGACGATGAATATTTAAGGCCGTTTACGCCAGTGAAGGACGGCCGGCGCAAAGGAGCTCTTTCAATGAATCTCATTGAAAAAATTGAACGTGAACAGATGCGTCTGGATATTCCGGATTTTAAATCCGGCGATACTGTTAAGGTTCATTTTCGTATTGTAGAAGGCGAAAAGGAACGCATTCAGGTGTTTCAGGGCAATGTGATTCGTATCCACCGTGGTTTGGTTGGGGCAACGGTGACAGTACGTAAGATTTCTGACGGCGTGGGTGTGGAGCGTATTTTCCCGTTGCACTCCCCTTTCATTGATCATATCGAACTGGTGAGCGAGGGCCACGTCCGCCGCAGCCGCCTGTACTATCTGCGCAAACTCAAAGGGAAAGCCGCGCGAATCAAGCCCAAAAAACGTTACTAGCTTTGTTGCGATACTGGAATTCCGGAACGGTGTGCGGTTTTTTGGAGAGCGTATTCACGAAAGCCCGTTATCGTTCCGGACTCTTTGTTTTCCGGTAACTACGCGTGCAGGACGAGTAATTATGCCCGGGCAATGGCAATATTTTGAACGTACGGACGAAGATGCTCCGTTCTCGGCAGTTTCTCTGTTTGGGTGTGCTTTGAGTTCCATCCCGGCTGGCTTACAGGCAGGAATAGATGAAGTGGGGCGGGGCTGCCTGGCCGGACCGGTTGTGGCTGCAGCCGTGATTTTGCCGGAAGGTGCCGTAATTCCCGGCCTTGCTGATTCAAAAACTGTACCCCCTTCCCGCCGTAATGGCCTGGCTGCTGAAATTGGCATGGTAGCCCGATCCTGGGGTCTGGGGGTAATTTGGCCGCGTGAGATTGACCGAATCAATATCCTTCAGGCAACCCTTAAGGCCATGTGCACGGCTGCCACCGTATTGAAAATTCACCCCCGTTTGCTGCTGATTGATGGAAATCAAACCATACCGGGGCACTTTTTCTCTCCACGCCATTGGGATTATGTGCCGCAGCAACAAGCCGTAATACGGGGTGATGCCCGTATCCCAGCCATATCTGCTGCATCTATCGTTGCCAAAACATTTCGCGATATCCTGATGGAAAAGCTGGATCGCCGCTATCCCGGGTACGGTTTTTCCCAGCACAAAGGCTACGGATCGAAAGAGCATTTCATGGCTCTGTCCAAATTGGGGCCTTGCCCCATGCACAGGCTAACCTTCCACGGCGTTGATCACACCGCAAAGCAAAAACCCGCACCAGTTCAGGGTTCTTTGCTGTAAGTGAGCTGTAACCATGCCCGCCGCCAATGATCCTGCCATTGTTGCCAATATCCGGCAAAATCGGGGTAGGGCAGGGGAGGAGGCCGCAGCGCAATTGCTTATACGCGCAGGGATGCGTATCCTGGCGCGAAACTGGCGGTATGGCCGGTTTGAGCTGGACTTAGTTTGCCGGGACGGAAACACACTGGTATTTGTGGAGGTGCGTACCCGTGCGGCCGGTGGAATGCTTTTACCGGCAGAAAGCCTGACTCCAGCTAAAAAAAGGCATTTTCTGCATGCGGCTCGGGCGTATCTGGCTGAAAACGACCAATGGAATTGCCCCTGCCGGTTTGATGTTGTCTGCGTGATCGACGCAGGCGAAACGCTGCAACTGAACCATTATCGTCATGTCGATCTCAGCGAATTTATGGGTGGTGGCAACACCTCTTGGCAACCCTGGTGATTTATCGCCCCGGGCGCACAATGTGCTTGAAACAGTAGATATTGTTCTTGCGGAGGATACGCGCCGGGCCGGGCTTTTATGTAAAAGATGCGGCATTGATGTGCGGCGTTTTATGAGTTTCCATGATCATAATGAAGATGATAAACTTAAAGAAGTTCTTAAACTATTAAAAAACGGACATACTTTTGCGTTGATTTCAGATGCGGGCTTTCCTCTGATAGCTGATCCGGGCTATAAGCTGATACGCGCCTGCAGGGCAGAAAGGATATCGGTGTCAGTTGTACCTGGCCCCAATGCAGCCGTAACCGCGCTTGCCGGAAGCGGCATCCCCCCGCAACCCTTTGCCTTTTTGGGCTTTTTACCGCGCAGCAAAGCAGGCAAGGAAAAAACATTAACGCCTTTTGCCGCACTGCAGATAACCCTGGTATTTTTTGAGCGTAAAGATCGATTGGCTGAAACGCTTAATGTAGCGTATAATGTGCTGGGATCACGTGAACTGTGTATTGCTCGCGAACTGACCAAAACTTATGAAGAATATCGCATAGGTCGGCTAGGGGACGGAACCTCACTTGTGGAGGAATTGCTTGGTGAAATTACAGTAGTTGTGGGGCCGCCTGAAGCAGGCAGTACAACTACAGACAGGGAAACAGTATTGGCTGTGATTGAAGATGAACGTCGGTTTGGCGGGTCCCCACGGGATATGGCCAGGCGCGTGCAGTTCAGAACATACGGATGGACGGTTAAGGCCATTTATGCCTTGCTGTCTGCAAGGAGATAAGCCATGAATGGCAAAAAAACTGCTGGCCTGCTGATTGGAGATAACCGCAAGGCACGTCATTTATATGAATATCTGGAAAAAGTAGAGGCTGGTATTGTTCTGACTGGCCCGGAAGTGAAAAGCCTGCGTGCGGGGCAGGTAAGTTTTACTGACAGTTATGTGGAATTTCGGGATGGTGAAGCCTGGATAGTGGGCCTGCATATTGCCCCTTATGCCAACGCCGGATATGTAGAACAAAACGCAGACGGCCCGCGTAAACTGCTTTTGCACGCGGCAGAAATACGGGTATTGGCTGCAAAAGTGGAACAGAAAGGCCTGACTTTAGTTCCTGCCAGGATGTATTTCCGTAATGGAAAAATCAAGGTTGAATTGGCGCTTGGCCGTGGCCGTAAAATATACGATCACCGTCTGGCCCTGAAAAAACGGGCTGAGAACCGCGATATGCAGCGTGATTTGCACGCCTGAATGTATTTTTTCTTTTACAGCAAATCTATACTGTTCGCGTGTGAATCTAATAAGAATATATTAAAAATCAGTTGCCGGAGAGTTATACGGCACAAAATTTAACGGCTTCGGTGGCGGACGAGAACTGTTATCACTGAAAAATTTATCACGAGCATTTGAAAGAGGTAACCTGCTTTAGGAAAATCCGAGTTAAAAATACCTATCTGCAGTTTGGCAGGCTCCGTCAGGTTTCAGGGCATTGTGCCGAGAAAGAGGATGGAAATAAAGAGTGTTATTGCCAAGGATTGATCTGATTCAGCGTAAAATGCAGCAATATCCCCGCCACTGTTTTCTGGTATCGTGTCGTTTTGGTGGTGGCGGCCCCTCTGGGCAGGCTTTATTCAGCGGCTGCGCTTCTGCGTATTGGATCAAAGGACATCATTAAAAGTCAGATGCTACTGTTGTCAGACAACTTGACTTTTCATTTTGTTTTGTCTAGAAAGCATCTGTTTCTACCGGGCGGTTAGCTCAGCTGGTAGAGCGCCGCCCTTACAAGGCGGATGTCACAAGTTCAAGTCTTGTACCGCCCACCAGTTAATTCAAGGGATTACAGATTTTTCTTCTGTAACCCCTTTTACTTTCCCAACGCACAAAATAAAAATTCCTGAAACAACAGCACATTCCATAAAAATTATCTTCTACAACCGAGAGAATTTAGGCTCGCTTATGCACCCTAAATATTGGTAAGAAAATTTCTCTCACCTATGCTTGATGCAAAGCGCCAACAACCACGTGCCACATTTTCACGGCAGTTTATCTGTGAGAAGATGGGAGGATTACTAACCTGCAAGACATTGGCCAATTTGGATGCCAGACAGGAAGGGCCACCAAATAAAATGACCCTTGGTAGAAAGCTAGCCTATAATAAAGATGATTTTTTGAGATGGCTGGGAAAACACCTAAACATTCCTTGAGAGTAATGTATGGAAATTATCGCTACAGAGCAAAATCAAGATAATTTGGGTAATCTCTCAGAGATTGATGAATGGGAAAAGGAAACTTTCATCAAACATTGTCAGGCAGGATTTATATCAGTATCGCACATCTTGCCCATCAGGCATAATCGCCAAAGTAATTGGTGGTGATTTTACTGCTCAGTTAGTGGAAGAAATATGTCGTGATCCTGACTGGCCCATAAAGACCTTTTGCGAAATGGAGTGCAATATGTAGCCATAACCCCATTTTTCGAAAAAATTGAAAGCTGGTCTTAGATTTTTAGGAAAACACGCTGAATATTTATCAATTTTTCATACAAAAAATTGCTTTCAGGCCATATGAAAAGGTCTATTATGCACTGTACGGCCCATCAGTACGGGCCGTACAGGAACACCTGAAAAAATATATTTTTGATTTTTCTCTTACCAAGAGTACAGGAAAGTTATGAGTTGGAAACCCACAAAATTTATCACGTACTATTCTAGTGGAGCCTGAAAGTCATCATTTTCTTCATATGACCTCATATCCACTTCACGCAGGAGAACCCAATGAGGTTTGCCGCCACAATTTGACTTTCCAAAATAGGCCCTGAATGGCTCCTCATACATACTCGTCCCGCTCACACGCATAATGCCATTTTTCATCATCTCCATTTTTCTCAACTTTATAGCTGGCTACTCCCGCATCGCCCAGGCCTACAGGATAAAATCCATATCTACTCTGTTCTTCGGCAGCTTTTTGTAATTCTGGATACTTGCTTATTGACAGGCCGTAATATTTGCAAACAGCGTCTTCAACCCATTTGGGCGGGATAAGCATGCTGCTTTCTATGCCCATAGCCTTCAACGGAACGTTATATTTTTCCAGTTTCTCATAATCGGTACTATAAACTATATAGACGCTATTTGTTATAATCTCGTTGGCCTCTTGAGGGATGTTGGGATTTAGGGTTTTAGAACAATTTCCCACAGTACAAACCGCATAAAGCAGACTTGAAAGAATAATCCTTATCCTGCTGGGAGTTGTTTACAGCAGCTTGAATGTGGCTTGACAATGATAAAC
>CAYRKU010000088.1:0-6252 GCA_964425055.1 uncultured Lawsonia sp.
CTCCCGAAACTTTTCGGCCCTGCCTTCCACATCCGCTATGGATCCGGAGGGTATATCGGCATACTGCAGGCTTAGGGGTGCCCATATCCGTGCTTCAATGCAGGCATAGGCGTCTTTAAGATCCAGTCGCCAGAAAGGGCCGTTGCGGGCCTGCTGGCGGGAGACGGATCCAATGAGAAAAAGAGAATGGATATTGCTTCCCGGGGTAATATCCCGAATGCGGATATATTCAGGAGTGGATTGTATTTTTTCCATAATCCCTCTATAAGCAGGCGTTGGACGTTGTTCCAGCGGGACATTGCGAAAGATGTGCAGGATTGGTGAAAAATCCCCTGTTTTTCGCACGTTGTCAACAGGGATAGTTTTTGTGTTTTGAAACACGGTTTATTTTACTGTAAGGAGTTTTTGTGCGTATTCTTCTTTCCAATGACGATGGCATCTATGCGCCCGGATTGCGGGCCATGTATAAAGCCCTTTCTGATGCGGGGCACCATGTGATTGTGGTGGCTCCGGCATCTGAGCAGTCTGGCGTCGGTTGCTCGCTGCACATGCACGATCCATTACGTGTACATACACTGATAGAGGATGACTTCTTTGGCCGTATTGTAGACGGTACCCCTGTCGATTGTATAAAGATGGCATTGACCACACTTATGCCTGAATTACCTGATTTGGTTGTTGTGGGGCTTAACGCAGGCTCAAATATGGGTACGGACGTTTTTTACAGCGGGACTATTGGTGCGGCTACTGAGGCAGCCTTGCAGGGAATACCTGCTATTGCCTTTTCCCGTCCGGTGCCGGAGCTGGAGCCGCCACTCCACTGTGTGCGGCACGCCGCCCGGTTGATAAGCAGTATTCGATGGTCGGAAATTCCGGGTGGGCATGTTTTGAGCGTCAATTACCCCAACCGCTGTATGAGCGAGGTGCGGGGAGTGCGTTTCTGCCGGCTGTCCACAACCTGTTGGACCGAGCGTTATGTGGAGTGTGAAGATCCTTCCGGGCGTCCTTACTGGTGGATTTCCGGTTATCAGAATCGGAAGCCAGGTGGGGAAGATACAGACATGGCCCTGCTGCGAGAAGGATATGTGACCATCACTCCGTTGCGTCTTGATCGTACAGATTATAATTTGCTGCCCGATATGGCACATTTAATCCCCTGCGAGTGATTGTTGTTTTTGCGGTATCTTGCCTGAGGGCGCGCAACGGCAGTGTTTTTATGCGCAGTGGATTGCGGAGAGGTAGATTTATCCAATGTGCCGTAAAAAATTTTTTATGAGAGGGATGGTTGTAGTATCTATCTTGCCTTTCCAACTGCCGTATGGTAACTGTTGACACAGAGTGGCCAGGTGCTGTTTCAGCCTGTGAACAATGAGACTTGGCTATTTGGTTGGCTGTCTATCTGATCCTCAGGTAGGGATGGTTGGAATAAATCAATCTTTGTTTCTTCGGGCAATCTTGTTGAATCAGAAACTACTATGGCGTGGTTTGCTAGAGCCTCTGCCGATAGGATCCCCCGATTTAGGCGGGGAGGATGTCAACAGTGAGGAATCATTATGCCGCTTTCTTCTCCCAGAGACATGTTTCGCCGTGCCTATAAGGAAGGTTATGCCATCGGGGCGTTCAACGTCAATAATATGGAAATCATCCAGGGGATCATGCAGGCCGGGGCTGCGGAACAAGCTCCTCTTATCCTTCAGGTTTCTGCCGGCGCCCGTAAGTATGCGGGTGAAAAATATATTGTAAAGCTTATTGAGGCTGGCCTTCTGGAATCTGATCTGCCTGTTGTCCTGCACCTTGATCACGGTGCTGATTTTGAAATTTGCAAAGCCTGTGTGGATGGTGGGTTTACTTCAGTAATGATTGATGGTTCCCATCTGCCGTTTGAGGAAAATATCGCTGTAACCCGCAAGGTTGTTGACTACGCGCATGATCATGGCGTTTGGGTTGAAGCTGAGTTGGGGCGGCTTGCTGGTGTGGAAGAAGCCGTTTCTTCTGAGCACAGTATTTATACTGATCCAGATCAGGCCGTAGAATTTGTACAGCGATCCGGCTGTGATTCTCTGGCTGTTGCCATAGGTACCAGCCATGGTGCTTATAAATTTAAGGGAGAGCCCCGGCTTGATTTCGAACGGCTGGAGCTGATCGGCAATCTGTTGCCCGGGTATCCCCTTGTGTTGCATGGGGCATCCAGTGTGCCCCAGAAGTTTGTAGCCATGTGCAATGCGTTTGGGGGCAAGGTTACCGGTGCTGCCGGTGTACCCGAAGAATTTCTTCGGAAGGCTGCGGGTATGGCCGTGTGTAAAATCAATATTGATACTGATATCCGTCTGGCCATGACGGCCTCTATCCGGAAGTTTTTGGCTGAGCATCCTGAAGAGTTTGATCCCCGTGGGTACCTCAAGCCTGCGCGTCAGGCAGTGCAGGATATGGTTCAGCATAAAATACGTGCTGTGTTGGGCTGTTCCGGCAAGGCATAATCAGGGGAGTATTCAGCAATGGTATGTCTTGGGGTCAACGGCTTTGGCCGCATTGGCCGTTATTTTGTTCGCCTTCTGGCCGAGAGGCAGGAACTGCCTGTTGTCGTTAATGCCCGTGCAGATAATGCCACCCTGGCGCATTTGTTCAAATATGATTCCGTACATGGGCCGTTTCGCGGGACGGTTGCTTGGGATGATACCGGTCTGATCATCAATGGCCAGCATATGACCGTAACCAGGGCCAAAACTGGAGAATGGAACTGGGCAGAATGTGGTGTGGATATAGTGGTGGAAACTTCCGGTTCCATCAAGAAACGCCCTGGCCTTGCAGAACATATTGCCAGGGGTGCGAAAAAGGTCATTATGAGTGCCCCTGTGCCCGATGCCGACATTACCATTGTTATGGGAGCGAATGATGGCCGTTATGAGCCTGCTTCCCACGATGTCATCTCTTCTGCATCCTGTACAACGAATTGTCTTGCACCAGTGGTCAAAGTCCTCAATAATGTATTCGGTATTGAACATGGCCTTATGACCACTATCCATTCCTATACCATGAGCCAGCGCCTGCTTGATGGTTCCGATAAGGATATCCGGCGGGCCCGTGCTGCAGCCATGTCCATGATTCCCACTACCACGGGCGCGGCTAAGGCCATATCCCTGGTGTTGCCCGAACTGAAGGGACGACTTGATGGTATCGCGTTGCGCGTGCCCACGCCCAACGTATCCATTGTGGATTTAACCTGTACCATGCAGCGCAGGATTTCAGCCGAAGAAGTCAATGCCGCCTTGCGGGCCAACGCCAATGAGCATTACGGCGTGTCTGATGAGCCTCTGGTTTCTGTGGACTATACCGGAGATACACACGGCGGTGTGGTTGATGCACTGTCTACAGTGGTTATGAACGACAATATGCTCAAGGTACTTATCTGGTACGATAACGAGGCCGGATTTACCAACCAGCTGCTTCGTCTGGTGAACATGGTGGGTAAAAGTATCTAGTGGCAGACTATGCGTGATACAGAATCTGCCCTATGTGCGGCTGCCGGAATATTCCCGATAGAAGCTTCAGCGTAAGTCGACAGGGCGCGTTAACGCGGGGTTCGGCGATGCCTTTTCCGCAGGCAGGGTTCGGTCTGCCTTGGCATTTTTGAAGTCTGGGTACTGCCGGGGGCTTATTACGTGCAGAACATTTCCCTTTAATTACGGAGATACTAATCGTTGTTTTCAGCATTTTGGGGCAGAATCCGGCACTCACCGGTTCGGATATAGCCGTTCCAGAAGGCTTTAGCCGAAAGAGTTTTACTTCCTGCAGGCTTTAGCCGGGAGAGGAGGTATTCTTTGTCGGTACAGGCAATGACAAGTTGCTCCCCGCGTAGGCCGAGTACTGTACCTGGTACCAGGCCTGAGATATTACACCCCACTTCCCCTGGTTGCAGTTGAACGGAGATCCGTTTGTTGCCCGGCAGCAAAAAAATGCTTTGTGCACCTGGCCATGGAGTGACCCCGCGGATTCTGGCATGTACTTCAAGTGCAGACCTTGCCCAGTCAATATATCCATCGGCTTTGGTCAGCATGGGAGCATGGGTGGCACGGGTTTCATCTTGGGGAATAGGTGTGGTTGGATTACCGCTGAAGATTTTTTCTAGTACATCTACCATCAGTCGTCCCCCTAGGTCGGCAAGTTCAGTATACATGGTGTTCGCGGTATCGTTAAGGCCAACAGCCGTGGCACGTTGGGCCAATATAGGGCCGCAATCCAGGCCTGCCTCCATGCGCATGATCGTTATACCGGTAACGGTGCATCCGTCCATAATTGCCCGTTGAATAGGTGCTGCACCTCTGTATAGCGGCAGGAGGGACCCATGTACGTTGAAGGGGCCAATGCGGGGGATATCCAGAACTGTCTGCGGCAAAATAAGGCCATAGGCGGCAACAATCAGGACATCAGGCGCGAATGAAGCCAGCAGGGCACGTTCTGCTGCGGCCTTAAAATTCGGGGGCTGGCATACAGGGATGCCCAAATCTTGGGCAACCTGTTTTACCGCCGGGGCCTGAAACCTGTGCCCGCGGCCAACTGGCCTGTCTGGCCTGCAATACGCGGCAACAACGCTTCCCCCTTCCCATGCGGCAACGTGGCGTAATACCGCAGCTGCAAAATCCGGTGTGCCCATAAAAACAATGCGCAGGGGTGATTGTACATCTGTCATGCCTGTTTCACCTGACTCTGACGTGTTCCCTTTTTCAGTTTTCTTTCAAACATACTGCGTTTCAGGCGACTGATATGGTCAATAAACAGTTTGCCGTCCAGATGGTCAACTTCATGTTGCAGGCAAATAGCCAGCAGCCCTTCTGCCTCCCGCTGGATGGGGTTGCCGTCCAGATCTTCTGCATCAAGGATTACTTTGGCATAGCGCTTAACATTTGCCCGATATCCTGTTACTGAAAGGCAGCCTTCTTCGCTGGTAACTGTGCCCTCTTTTGGCAACGGTGTCAGCCGAGGGTTGACAAGTGTCAGCAAATCTTCCCGCTTTTCCGGGCCAGTTATATCAATGACAATAAGCCGGAGAAGCCTGCCTACCTGTGGTGCTGCCAGACCAATACCATCGGCATTATACATTAGAGGTGCCATTTCTCCGGCGAGTTTGCGAATATCGTCGGTGACCTTAGTAACAGGATCGCTTGTTCTGGCAAGGAGAGGATTGGGGTAGGTAAGTATAGTCAGCGGCATGGGGACGCTCCGCCTTTGGTTTGGAATTTTGGATTGAAACCGGCCAGAAACCTGACAGCAAATTTTTGCGCTGTATCGCTTGATACTATCCTGTCTGCTTTATAAAGTATACAGGTTGTATTTTGCCAGGTGCCCTGTGGATTTTGTCTATGACCAGTGTATCTCTCCCTTTTTCTCCAGACGCACCGTGGCTTGCTCCTCTGGCAGGCTGGTCAGATTTACCTTTTCGGTTACTGTGCAGAGAACTGGGCGCTGCTGTGTGCTGTACTGAAATGATCAGTGCCAGGGGGCTGATCTACGGCAACCATGGCACTGAGGATTTGCTGGCTACGATGCCACAGGACAATCCGTTGGTAGTACAGCTGTTTGGTGCTGAAGCTCCCTTTATGGAAGAGGCTGTGTACAGGCTGTTAGATCGTGGTTTCAGTTGGTTTGACTGTAATATGGGCTGTTCGGTACCTAAGGTAACGCGTACCGGAGCCGGAGCGGGCATGTGTCGCAATATTGATAATGCCCTGCAGGCAGGCGCAGCCATGATCCGGGCTGCAGGGAAGGGTAGAGTTGGGTTTAAACTGCGCCTCGGTTGGGATGATACAGGATCAGCCGCAAACACGTGGAAAATTCTCGGTCCAGCCCTGGCCGAAATTGGGGCAGGGTGGCTTACCCTGCATCCGCGTACTGCCAGACAGGGATTTTCCGGTACGGTACGGTACCAGGCTTTGCAGGAACTCAAAAATCTTGTTTCTATACCGATAATTGCCAGTGGCGATTTGATGTGTGCGGAGGATGGTATTCGGTGTATTCGAACTACTGGTGTAGATACTGTCATGTATGCCAGAGGTGCTTTGCGTAACCCTGCTGTTTTCGCCGAACATCGTCTTCTCTGGGCAGGGGAAAAACCTGGTCTGCCTGATGTACCCACACTCCTTGCCCGTATTCGGCACCATGCGCATTTGGCTCGAGCGTTAATGCCTAATCGAGCCGCGTTATTGAAAATGCGCAGCATTGTGCCACGCTATGTGCACCACATGGAAGGGGCAAAAC
>CAYRKU010000089.1:0-889 GCA_964425055.1 uncultured Lawsonia sp.
GGAGAACAACTCGGTTAAAACTCCAGATAACTGGAATGGATGTAGCTAAGACAGCTCATTCTCCTGAATCACTAAATATTCCCATATGAAGCTGAATTTTCCCTCATACAAAAAAACACAAGTTACCAAAGAAATCCTGTCGATTTTCCTTGAGAACGTCCTGTGGATCGCTGCAGGAAGGAGTTTACGCATTTTTGTAACACGAGACATGGGTGGCCAGAAATTACTCCCGACTTTCAACCC
This sequence comes from uncultured Lawsonia sp., assembly GCA_964425055.1. Classification (GTDB taxonomy): domain Bacteria; phylum Desulfobacterota; class Desulfovibrionia; order Desulfovibrionales; family Desulfovibrionaceae; genus Bilophila. The sequence goes on from CAYRKU010000089.1 coordinate 244, forward strand.
CTGCTATTTAAAAATTTTCTTTAGGTAGATATCTCTATTATTTTATACACATTAACAGGTGATTTCTACTTCCTCTCAGGAAAGCTTATGCACAGGCATCACATCAATTTGCTGGTACTGTAAGGTGACAAATTATATAAAATCTGATAAGTTGTCTCATTCCTCTTACACACCTGCCGAGCAGAAGTGCAACGTGGCCAAGCTGATTACTGTCATTGTAACGAACGCTGGAAATAACATCTCACTCCGCACGCACGACCGCTCTGTTTTCATTGTAAATTTTGAAGAGGTTATCAAGATGATCTATGCTCTGAATTACTCGACTTACAGCGCATAATGATATAGGGTTTTTAACCCAGTTCATACATTGCCTGCATTCACCGTTTTTGGCACCTGCTGGAACAAAGGAGCCTTCATGAGCTGTCGTATGTTGTCTCTTACGTCCGAAACCATGTGGCCAGAACTGCTACGTACCCTTGCTGCCCGAGGCAACCCGGATCCCGCGGTGGAATCGGATGTGAAGCAGATGATTGAAGCCGTTCGCAATAAAGGCGATTCTGCCCTTTTGGAATATACCCGCCAATTTGACTGTCCCCATATGCAGCTGCCTCTACGGGTCGCCCCTGCTGAACTGGAGCGAGCACAA
>CAYRKU010000089.1:899-2213 GCA_964425055.1 uncultured Lawsonia sp.
ACAAGGTAAAATTTCGCCCCAGGATTTGGCCTGCATCCGCAACGCTGCTGAAAATATCCGTACATTCCATGAAGCGCAGAAGGACCGCTCCTGGTTTATCACCCGTGAGGATGGCAGTATACTTGGCCAACGTATTTCCCCGGTGGACCGAGCAGGCTTGTATGTGCCCGGAGGCCGTAGTGGCAACACACCGCTTATCTCCAGCCTGCTTATGACGGCTATCCCGGCACTGACTGCAGGAGTACGCGAAATTACCGTGGTTTCTCCCCCCAGACAGGATGGCACACTTAACCCACATATCCTGGCAGCGGCAGTTCTGCTTGGCATCACGGAAGTGTACGCCATGGGTGGGGCATGGTCTATTGCTGCGCTGGCATTTGGGACTGAAAGCATAGCACCGGTGGATGTTATTGCCGGCCCAGGCAATATTTGGGTAACCACGGCAAAACGTCTGGTGCAGGGGCATGTGGGGATAGATATGATCGCCGGGCCAAGTGAGGTTTTGATCCTTGCGGATAAAACTGCCAATCCAACCTATGTGGCCGCAGACCTCCTTTCCCAGGCGGAACATGATGTGCTGGCTTCGGCCGTATGTATTACCGATAATGCAGCTCTGGCGGAAGCCATTCTGAAGGAACTTGACTGCCAGGCCCAGGATCTTCCCCGTCGGGATATTGTCCTGCGTTCACTTAATGATTGGGGTGCGGTGGCGCTTGTACCTGATATGGATATGGCAATTCGCCTGGCCAACCAAGTAGCACCTGAACATCTGGAATTACTTGTACAGGATCCGTGGGCGGTATTGCCGCACATCCGACATGCCGGTGCGGTATTTTTAGGACCCTACTCTCCGGAGCCTCTGGGCGACTATTTTGCCGGCCCCAATCACGTGCTGCCCACATTAGGCACGGCACGCTTTTCTTCCGCACTTTCAGTCCAGACGTTCTGCAGGCGGACAAGCATCATCGCCGCCAGCCGCAGTTTTGCAGTGGCCGGCGCAGATACTGTTGCGGCACTGGCCAGGATGGAACAGTTGGAAGCCCACGCCCGATCTATGGCAAGCCGCAAAGTTCACTAGCAGGTATCATCTTCAGAAGGATATCTCCATGCAGGTTATTACAAGTACCGACATCCGGGAATTTCCTCTGCTGAACAGAGGCAAAGTTCGAGACATCTACGATATTGATGCATCCACACTGCTGATTATCACCACAGATCGCATGTCTGCCTTTGACGTGATCATGAAGCAGCCTGTTCCCTACAAAGGGGTTATCCTCAACCAACTCACACTATTCTGGATGAAGCGATTTGCAC
>CAYRKU010000089.1:2223-6243 GCA_964425055.1 uncultured Lawsonia sp.
GAAAGTGATGCAAATAAGTTTCCATCAGCACTTGCACCGTACCGCGACATGCTTGAAGGTCGTTCTGTACTGGTGAAAAAGGCAAAGCCTTTGCCTGTAGAATGCATTGTGCGCGGTTATATTACCGGGTCCGGCTGGAAGGATTACCTAGGCACAGGACAGGTTTGCGGCTATACGCTCCCCGCCGGGCTGCAGGAATCGGCCCGCCTTGACACACCTCTGTTTACCCCCTCCACAAAAGCTGAAATTGGCAAACACGATCAAAATATTTCTCCCCGCCAGGCTGCGAATATCCTCGGCGCTGATCTTGCTGCCAGTGTGGAAAGGCTTTCTCTGACTATTTTCAGGGAAGCGCGGGCCTGGGCTGAAACGCGGGGAATCATTATTGCGGATACCAAATTTGAATTTGGCTTGGTTGATGGTGAGCTGACCCTCATTGATGAAGTGCTCACCCCAGATTCATCACGGTTCTGGCCAATGGAGGGCTATACGCCAGGTAAAGGCCAACCCAGCTTTGACAAACAATTTCTGAGGGATTGGCTTACGGCCCAGCAGTGGAACATGGCACCGCCACCCCCGGACCTGCCTGCCGACGTTATCGCTGCCACTCAACATAGATATTATGAGGCCTATCGTATTTTGACAGGAACAGATATTGCGCTATAAGAGCTTTGTAACCTGACGGCGACACTGCCTCCCGAAGGGGAGGCGACCCCTGCCGTCAAACCCTATATTGTAACGCCTAACCAAACCTGCCTTATCAACACTCTGACAGGCAACGAGGAACCCATGCTGCTGCAAAACAAAAAATGCCTCATCTTCGGGGTAGCCAATACCAAGAGCATTGCCTACGGTATTGCCAGTGAATTCAGGAAACAGGGTGCCCGGCTCGCATTCAGTTATGCAGGCGAGGCAATACATAAACGCGTTCTTCCCATTTCTGAAGAGCTTGGGGGAGAATTTGTTTTTCCCTGTGATGTGACCAGTGATGAACAAATTGCTGCCGCAGCTGACCTGGTGCAGAAAAACTGGGGCAGTGTGGACGTGCTGGTACACTCCATAGCCTTTGCCAATCGCGAAGATCTGACTCGCCGCTTTATTGAAACAAGCCGTGAAGGCTTCAATATGGCACTCGGCATTTCCGCCTATTCACTTACTGCCATCTGTCACGCCTTTGAGCCTATGCTTAACCCGGGGGCCTCTGTCCTGACCATGACCTATTACGGATCGCAGAAAGCAATCACCAATTACAATATTATGGGTGTGGCCAAAGCTGCTCTGGAGGCATCGGTACGTTATCTCGCAGTGGATTTTGGTTCCAAAAATATACGCATCAATGCCATCAGTGCAGGCCCCATCAGAACATTGGCCGCATCGGGAATTTCTGACTACAGAAAAATATTCAACCATATTGCGGAGCACGCCCCGCTGAAACGCAATGTCACTACTGAAGATGTAGGCAAAACTGCCGTTTATCTGGCCTCTGACCTCAGCTCGGCTGTTACAGGTGAAATTGTGTTTACGGATTGCGGCTACCGCAATTTGGGAATTTGATCTTTCAGTGCCATGCATCCCATGCGCACGCATCCAAAAGTACAAAAGCCGGAACAGCTGTTCCGGCTTTTGTGGTCTGTAAACAAACTCACTGCGCTACGCTTTATTCTTCATCAAAGGCATTTCACCATTTAATTCAGCGCGAAATTTACGGGAAAGGCGAAACACCACAACCCTTCGCGAAGGCAAAGTAATGGCTTCGTCAGTTTGCGGGTTACGCCCTTTACGGGCTTCTTTATCATACGCTTCGAACTTACCAAACCCACTAAGCAATAGGAAATTATCCTCATTGATGTTTTTTTTCATGAGTTCCAGCAACATTTCGACTGTATCTTTAATATCGGTACGATTCTTATCGCTCTTTTCATAAATGGCTTCAACGATATCCGCTTTCGTGAGAGCCCTGCTCATTTCATTCCTCCCTGTCTTCCCTACATGTACTTTTTTAAAACTCTGTACGGGATCGCTAGCCAACTACCCCAACCGTTCACATCTGCTTTTCCAAAGCGACTGCTAGCACAACCGTTAATCTATTCACCAATAGAGCTGACACTGGGCCTGCATTCGGTACAACACACCATGTGCGTAAACCCAGTAATCACATTACACCAATGCTACCCGAATTTTTTCCGCAAGAGCGGCCATTTCCTGACTGTCGGAATAGGTACCAGGATGCCAGGGCAAAAGCCCGTCTCCGGCAACACGCGGGATTAAATGCCAATGAACATGCGGTACTGCCTGCCCGGCATCCACATAATTATTTTGCAGAACATTCAGCCCGGTAGCACCGGTAGCCTGCATGATGGCTTGGCCGACCCTGCATATGATAGAAAACAACTCTATCCCACAGCTGGGTTCCATGCTAAAAACCGTTTCCATATGCTGCCTTGGAATAATTAGCGCATGGCCTTTATTGAGCGGATTTATATCAAGAAACACAAGGAAGGCATCAGATTCAAAAAGCTTGACCGAAGGAATCTGCCCCTGCAAAATCTTACAGAAAATACAATTGCTATCGTAATTGGCGGACATGAATACATACCCTTCGAGTGAACAAGAACTACGTTACCGTGCCATGAATTCAGGCTTCCATTCCCTCTATGCCGACCACAGCGAGGCTGGCATACCTATAGGTAACCCACCGGAAACACGGCCCACGACAAAACAAAAGGCTAGGAGGCCACCCATCATTCCGCTGTTTACCCCGTTTGTCGGCTGCCCCTGGCAGTGCATTTATTGCGCACAGGAAAAACAGACAGGATTATCTACATCACAGTTAAGTATACCACTTCTTGAGTCCATTGCCAAGCTCTTGCAGAGGAAATGGTGCAAAAATTCACAAGAAAATGATGGCCTGCCAGAACAATTTGAATTTGCTTTTTATGGAGGCACATTCACGGCGTTGCCGGAAAGTATCCAAATGCGTTGTCTGGAACTTCTGGCACCATATAAAGCTCAGGGCAGGTTGATACGCATCCGCTGCTCTACACGACCGGACGCCTTAACCCCGGCACTGTTACGTCGCCTAAAAAAAGCTGGCCTTGATCTGGTAGAACTGGGGATTCAAAGCTTCAATACTAAAGCCCTGTATATATCTACCCGTGGTTATGGCCATGATACCGCATTGGCAGGCTGCCATATGGTGCAGGACGCGGGGCTTGACTTAGGCATTCAGCTGCTTCCGGGTATGCCTGGAGTGACACCAGATGTTTTTACTGAAGATGCGCATCTGGCTATTGCGATGCACCCTGTCTGCCTACGCTGGTACCCCTGCCTGGTGATTGCCGATACACCCCTGGCAACTCTTTGGCAAAAAGGACTCTATACTCCTTGGAATACGCAAACAACAGTCAGCACATTGGGCAGAGCATTAGCCTTGGCTTGGGCTAGGCAAGTACCCGTTATACGCCTGAGCCTTGCGCCGGAAAGTACCTTGGAGGCAGCAGTATTAGCCGGGCCTCGCCACCCTGCTTTGGGCAACCTTATTCAGGGAGAAGCACTCTACCAGACACTTGCCACCCGGCTAAAAAAACTGCCCTACCCCGTTACTGTGGAATTGCCCGCTTTCTGCCAAGGCTTTTTCTATGGAGACAAAGGATCGCTGCGCCCACGTTGGGAAAAACTTGGACTGGCAACTGATAGGATACACTGGATACCTGGGCCTAACGCTTTTATTCGCTTCGACAGTTCTCTGCCACAATTCGACAAAGTTTAATTGAGTAAACAGCTACTGCCTTCAGATTAGCATTCAGACTGCCAGAATACGTTCCCGTAAATACCGGATCTGGTCACGCAAGGCCGCCGCACGCTCAAATTCCAGATCCCGCGCCGCAGTACGCATTTCCCGCTCAAGCTCTTTAATATATCGACCCATATTTTCTGATGATACTGTAATGGGCGCTGTTAACACAACAGTAGAACGTGCCTGTTTTTTGCCCCGACTGCGCTTTTCACTTTCCAGATCAT
>CAYRKU010000090.1:0-6230 GCA_964425055.1 uncultured Lawsonia sp.
GGCTGGGGGAGTACCCTGCACAAGGGCTAAGTATTCCTTATGTATCGCATGAGCCGCAAAAGCCCTGCAAAGGCGTAAGCGGGTTTCTTCTGTCAGTGCTATACAAATCAGACCTGAGGTGTCCTTATCCAAACGGTGCACAATCCCGGGGCGGAAGCCCTCCTGTAGCCTCAGCGCTGGAAAACGCGCCAACAGACGATGCACCAGGGTACCATCAGGACAACCCGGAGCAGGATGTACCGTCAAACCGGCGGGTTTATTTATCACGGCAAGGTATGCGTCCTGATACAAAATGGAAAGAGGGCCTTCCTCCGGAATAACGGAAGAGGGTTGCGCAATAAAATCCAGCTGCACCTGCTGTCCTGCTTTCAGCCGTAACGAACTATCCCGACAGATAACACCGTCTACCCTGCATTGGCCATCCTGAATGGATCGCTTCACCTTTTCACGTGAAACATCCCTGCCGCGCAATGCACCCGCAAGAAAGCGATCCAGCCGCAGCCGACTCTCTCCCACAGGGACAACCAGATTTACATGCCATTCCCGATCGTGCACACACATATCAAATTATATACAAAAAACAATACGAAATGGAAAATGCACGCAAGGCGCAGCCCTGTCTACGCAACATATTACACCGTTTCAATATGACGGCACAAAATCAATGAGGCAGGAATCTAGCCATATAAAAATACAGTTTAGACAGAGGATCAAAAAGGCTGCCAGGCAGCCATGATACCCACCAGAGCAAACGCATTTTAAAAGATTTTCGCCAAGGCGCTACCAGCAACCGTGCATTATGGGCATCACCTGCCCGCCACAGCGCCACAGCTTTTTGAAACGCTGCCCGGCGGGAAAAAAGCTCAACCAATTCAGGATAATCAGTGTCATAACCCGGGTATAGGCGTCTATGCTTGCTCAAAATATATGTTGTTTCCTCCGCAAACTGATCAAACCTGAGAAACGTTGTATTGGTTCCATGAACACGCCAGCGGGTAAGTGGAGCGTCCACATGATCCAATTCCCAGTTTTTTGCAATACGGTAAAAAACATCTGCTTCTTCACAAAGATTGAGCGATTCATCAAACCACTCGTCAAGACTTTGCAGCGCACTCAGCCGGATCATGGCAGACGACATGGAAATCCATTGCCGTTCAATAAGTTCACGAAACACCATACCGCGTGCAGGCGGACTCTTTTTAAATAAACGAGAAAGTACGCCTGACGCCGTAAATACTTCCGTATCCGTACACGTAAGCCCAAGCCTAGGATTGGCATCAAATAATGGAACCTGTTGGGCCAATTTGTCCGGCAGCCAAAGATCATCGCAATCGAGAAAGGCCAAAAGCCGCCCCTCTGCCCGGGCAATAGCACAGTTACGCGCCACTCCCAGAGGAGTGGTTTCTTCAGCTTTAAAATAGCGTACACGCGGACCGTAACTCCGCGCTATTGCAGCGCTGTTATCGGTAGAACCATTATCCCAGAAAACAATCTCCCAATCGGAATAGGTCTGACGAAAAACAGAATCCAAAGCCTCCCGTAGGTGTAGCCCGCTGTTATAACAATTCATGATCACGCTGACTTTTGGCATACAATCCCTTCTTAAAGCATAAATCAGGCACCCGACAATTATACCAACAATACAGGACTACAGGGTTCACACCGCTCTGAGGCAACACCTCTCATTCATTGTCTATGCTCCGCCTGACACAAGGATTCTTTACCTTTTTAGCCGGCAGAACAGGACTCAATTCCTGGCATGGGTAATGGCGCAATATAGTTACCTAAGCCGTACCACACAGCATAGAACACCAGATTGCAAAAGCTTACAACGCTGCAGTAACAACTTCACATACGGAAAGAATATCATCTGGTTTGAGCCCGGGATGGAGAGGAAGTGTAAGCAGCTCTTCATGCAGCTTTTCAGCTATGGGAAGAGATAACCGCCCCCCACCATAAAGAGAAAGCAGATGATTGGGCTTATAGTGTTGCGCGCTGGGAATTCCAGCCGCATTCAATGCTTCAAGCACAGCTGCCCGCCGGCCATTCAAAAAACGTACAGGGAAAATATGCGGAATGATCCAGGCTTCAGGATCTGGTGTCAGCAGTGCAATACCGTCTTTGCCTGCAAGACATTCTCGATACAAATTCGCAAGCTGGCGCCGCTTTGGCGCAAATTCCCCATCAAGGCGGGTAAGCTGTATCCTGCCAATAGCAGCCATAATATTACTCATATGATACCGCCAGCCCTGCCGTTTAACATCAAATTCCCAGCTTCGCTGTCCGGAAAAACGCTTCTCCGTGTCCTTTTCTACAGACAGTAAGCGCCCGTCCCGGGCAGCATCGGCTACTGCCATATCCGCAGTAACAATGCACCCTCCTTCGCCACAGGTAATATTTTTGATCCCATCAAAGCTGAAGCAGACCACATCTCCGAAACTGCCAATTTTTTTACCCTGATACAGACAACCAAAGGCATGCGCCGCATCTTCGATCACCCGCAGCCCGTGTTCGCGGGCAAAAGCATACACGCCGGAAAGATTTACCGGATTGCTGGCATAATGCACCGGCATAATGGCTTTAGTGCGCGGCGTAATACGGCGGGCAGCATCCTCAAGATCAATGGTTGCCGTATCCGATCGCACATCACAGGGTACAGGCACAGCGCCAGCGCCTCCCACAGCCTGAAAGGACGCAACAAACGTCAGCGATGGCACCAGCACCTCAGCTTCACTGCAGTGGCCCAATACGCCTTGTACAGCAAGATGTAACGCCGCAGTACCGGAATTAGCAGAAATAACCTGCGAAGCCGAGACACCAAGATAATCCGCCACTTCCGACTCAAAGCGCTGTACCTCTGTTCCCATCCCCAAATAGCCATCCCCACATATGACTCGCCGCACAGCTTCAGCTTCAGCTTCACCAACAATGGAGCGGGAAAGTCTCATCATAACAGGCATCCTCTCAAAAATTACCAGTGATAGGAGATCGTCGGAGTATCCTGAGGCAGACGCTCGCCCTCCAACGGATCGTGGGGTACGTCTGTACAATTACAAATCAGAGCAGGACTTTTTCCCAAAGCGGTAAACCCATACCAGACATATGGAGGGATTCGCAAAAGGTGATAGTAATCGGGCCGGCCTAATTCAGCCTCCATTATCATCCCCGCAGTGGGTGAATCAGGGCGGCCATCATACAGCACAATTTTAAGCCGTCCAACAGGGACGGCAAAATGCTGTGTCTGGACAGTATGCCGCTTCCAGGCTTTGATCCTACCCGGTTCTACTTCAGAAAAATATAACTCGCCAAATGTATGGAACAGAGGCGAATCCGCACGCAGCATATGTAATACTGGCCCTCCGTCCGCAGGAATAATACGCAGTTCCTGCAGCACCACACCATCAATAACAGATTTCATCTGAGCTCCATGGCAAATTCAGCGTCTTCGCCTGCTGGCAGTACGCATCAATCTGATTCTGTGTTACGGCATACATCCCCACGCCTTTTTGCCTGTAAAAAGCGTCGTACCAGGACGCGGTAAAGCGCATAGTGGCGTCAAAATCCAGGGTTGCGCGCCAGTTCAGGTAAGCAAGCGCTTTATCACAACACAGTTTGAGCAAAGTACATTCCTTCATCCCAGCATGCCCGGCCATATCCATAGTGCTGGAAAAGCCCTGCCATTGCCCTTTAAGAGAACGCACCACATCGCCTACGGTCCGGCTGACATCAGAAGAAGGCCCAAAGTTGAAGGCCTCGCCATCAAGGCGGAAACCATCAATGCAGCCGTTGCCACAACCTGGACTATGTACTAAGGCTCCTTTCCGTGCGGCAAACAACTTTGCCCCCAGCCAAAGATATCCCGACAGAGGCTCAAGGACATGCTGCCAAGGGCGTGTTGCATATGGGCTTCGAATCTCAACAGGTTTTCGCGCAATCCAGGCCCGCGCGCAGTCAGGAACAATACGATCGGCGGCCCAATCTCCACCACCTATAACATTCCCTGCCCTAGTTGTGGCGCAAAACGGCGTATCATCACCGGAAAAAAACGACCTGAAATATGAATGTGCAATGATCTCAGCACACCCTTTGGATGCACTGTACGGATCATATCCGCCAAGATGATCGGTTTCCCTGTACCCCCAAACACATTCGTCGTTTCGATAGGCTTTATCGCTGGTAATGCATACCACAACATGCACTGAAGGCGTCACCCTTACAGCCTCGAGTACATTAAGCGTGCCAATGGCGTTTATTTCAATGGTGGCAACAGGGTATTCATAAGAAGCGCGTACCAAAGCCTGCGCGGCAAGATGAAATACGATTTCCGGCTGAAAATCCTGCATAGCGGCAATAAGCGCCGTGCGATCACGCACATCACCCCGGTAATCACGCATACGATCTGCCAGATCAATAACATCAAAATGAGCAGGGTTTGTTGGCACTCTGTCAGAAAAACCAGCAACCTCAGCCCCCATATTGAGCAGCCACGCAGTCAGCCATGATCCTTTAAATCCCGTGTGCCCGGTGACCAATACTCTGCGCCCTGCGTAAACATGACCGAACATACTTCTCCCTTATCGCCGCACTGGCGGTGTACACAGCATCAGCGCATCCAGGGTGCCTCGCCCCTGCCCCAAAGATCATTTAAAGCCTGCGCATCGCGCAGGGTATCCATACATTGCCAAAATCCAGTATGCCGGTACATGGAAAGCTGCCCTTCCGCAGCGAGCTTTTCCAAAGGTTCTTTCTCCAGATCGCACGCTGGATCATCGGACAGATAGTCAAGAAATTCCCGCTTAAATACAAAAAAACCACAGTTGATATACTCATCCAGCATGGGCTTTTCCTGCCAGGAAAGGATATTGCCCTGATCATCAGTTTTTACCGCGCCAAAGCGGGAAGGCATTCGGACGCCCGTAAAAGTACCAATTTTTCCTGAACGGATATGAAAATCAACCAACGCATCGATGGAAATATCCGATACGCCATCGCCATAGGTCACCATAAACCGATCCGAATCGATATGCTGCGCAACACGTTTGATTCGTGCGCCCTTGAGTGTCTCTACCCCGGTATCAGACATGGTCACGCGCCAGTCAGTTTTTTGAGCCGTAGGATAATAGGTAGTTTCCCCGGTAGCCAGATCAACAGAAAAATCAGCATTACGCATACGGTAATCATGGAAATATTGCTTAATAACGGCACCCTTGTAGCCAAGAGGCAATAAAAAATCCCTGTATCCGTAATGTGCATACATGGTCATGATGTGCCATAATATCGGTTGCCCGCCAATTTCAACCATTGGTTTGGGTTTAAACTCGGTCTCTTCGCGCAACCGGGTCCCCTTACCACCGCACAGGATGATAACTTTCATGAATTTGCCTCATTGCACTGAATAAGCTGCCATACGCATACTGCCGCGTATGGCACGCACTTTAGCAAAACCCGACATAAAGGTGAATCCCCCGCGTTGTCTGTTTTCCATAACATAACGATATAACTGAAATGGATAATTTCATATTTGACGCACCGAAAATTAAAGTGAGCACTCCCCCTCCCCTGGCTACATGGCTACAGCCTAGTGCGTATCCTCTACGCAGAAAAATTATGAATCCAGGGAGAGTTTCCTACGGGGAACTGTTCACACCTGCCGATATGGGATTTTCCCACGGCAGACAGCTATAGACGGGAACGGGTAATTGCCAGCACTAATGCCAATCTTTCATTCAGCAAATGCGCAGACATTTTGGAGCGCCCTTGATGAAGGAAATATTGGCATTGGTGGTCACAGTATTGTCATATATTCTGTCGAAATCTTTGATGGAGACAACAAGTTCATTTGCTGAACATGATAACTACTGCCGCCGATTTTACCTTCCATTCGTTCTATAACGCCCTACAGCGATGACGCAGGAATCCCCCTCTGTTCAGTGTTGGAAGAGGACGCATGGAGAGGGGAAAACCTGTTGGCACGCCACTACAGCTAGCAAAAAGAAATAGCACTATTCTTACCCTACGATGGGTTCTTCCAAAGAAGAAACCAGCAGCAGAAAATCGCAATCAGCAAGAACCTAATAATCAAGCAGATAGGCAACTTCCATTCATAAGGAATAGCGCCTTGCAGTTTCCATATATTTTTCCAATCCAACGATCCTATTAAACTCATCAAAAACAAACATTGAATTCTGTACCCCTTCAGTAGTTCCTTTTTCCTTGAGTTCGGTAAAAAC
>CAYRKU010000091.1:0-6162 GCA_964425055.1 uncultured Lawsonia sp.
TGGCCCTCTTTTTCTGCCCGGGCCAGGTTTATACCCATCTTACGGCTTTCTTTTTCCAGTATTTCCCGTCCAAGGCCCACAGCAGCGTTGCGCTCTTCCGTACGTAAATATTGCTGAATACGGTTACGTGCCTTTGCTGTTTTAACAATTTTCAGCCAATCCCGACTGGGGTGGCGGTTTTTATCAGTAATAATTTCAACTGTATCGCCACTTTTCAGTAAATATGTCAACGGAACCAGCTTGCCGTTGACCTTGGCCCCCACACAGCGATAGCCTATCTGCGTATGGATAAGAAAGGCAAAATCAAGCGGGGTGGCACCTTCAGGAAGTTCCTTAACATCTCCGGCCGGAGTAAAGACATACACTTCGTCTTTAAACAAATCCAGGCGCAGGGAATGCATGAATTCTTTGGAATCAGCCTCTGCCCCCTGCCTGCTTACAATTTCGCGCAGCCATTCAAATTCCGGCGCGTCCTTCACACTTACCGCGTGGTATCGCTCTTTATACAACCAATGTGAGGCCACACCATGTTCGGCAAGACGATGCATCTCTTCCGTACGGATCTGAATTTCAATTCGCTCCCCTTCTGGACCGATAACAGTAGTGTGCAGGCTCTGATAACCATTGGCCTTGGGCATGGATATATAATCTTTAAACCGGCCTGGCACTGGTTTCCACTGTGCGTGCACCAGGCCCAAAATGGCGTAACAATCCCGCACTTCCCTAACAATGACCCGGAAGGCCAGAATATCGTGCATGTCATCAAGCGTGAGATTCTGCTCTGCCATTTTGCGGTAAATGCTGTAAATATGCTTAATACGGCCCCATACCGTCCCCTGGATACCGTTGTCCTTCAAAATGCCTTCAAGCCTGGCAATTATTTTGTCGATGAGCTGGCGCTCCCCCATCTTATTTAATTCAAGCCAGTCAGAAATCTGGCCATACATATCGGGGTGCAGGTATTTAAAGCTCAGCCCTTCCAGTTCCAGCTTAATTCGATGCAGGCCCAGACGGTTGGCCAGAGGTGCGTAAATGTCCATGGTTTCCCGGGCAATGCGCTGCCGCTTGTACGGCTTCTGAAAATCTAGAGTACGCATGTTGTGTATCCGGTCCGCCAGCTTGACCACCGGCACACGGATATCGTGTGACATGGCCAGGATCATTTTCCGGATATTTTCGGCCTGCTGCTCTTCTTTACTATCAAAAGTCATCAGGCTGATTTTGGTAACTCCGTCAACAATATCGGCAACCTGTTCCCCAAATTCCGTATCAATTTCTTCCAGGCTGACCTTGGTATCTTCTACTGTATCGTGCAACAGACCAGCGGCAACTGCCTGAGCATCAAACCCGCTTTCGGCGACTATTTCCGCCACGGCAATGGGATGTAAAAAATACGGCTCTCCAGAAAGGCGCACCTGCCCGGCATGGGCGGCAGCGGCATAGTTGTAGGCTTTACGCACCATATCCCGCTCTGCCTCTGTAGAATTTGAGGCAAGATGGGTAAGGATGTTCCGCATGGCCGGTGGCAGCCCTGCAGGGGAGGTATTGACAATAGTCATGGGTCCAATCCTGGAATAATGCTGAAAAACAAACTGCGATATGTTATGGCTGAATGGCGTGTCTCTGCAACTGCCTCGGCACCCACCAGCGCTCAAAATTATACATAATCCCGTTCAGTGCCGGGGCTATGCCCTGAAAGCGGGCATGCACTATGGGCAGTGCGAAAGGAACATACAAAAAGCAATAGGGTTGCTCCGCGTCCAGAATCTCCTGAAAGCGATCGTACAGTTGTTTACGCTGGGCCTGGTCAGTCATGGTTCTTGCCTGTTCCAACAGAGCATCCACCTCGGCATTTTTATACCCAGTGAAATTCAGCCCACCTGGCCTAGCGCCGGACGAATGCCACACTTCAAACAAATCCGGATCCTGCGAGATGGTCCAGCCCAGAATCACAGAGTCAAATTTCCCCTGGTTGACAAATTCACGGATAAACGCCGCCCATTCCACAGTGCGGATGCGCATATCAATACCGAGGGTACGAAACTGGCTTTGTATGACCACCGCTGTTTTGATACGCAGATCGTTGCCCTGATTGATCAAAATGGTGAATGAAAAAGGCTTGCCATCTTTTAGCAGAATACCGTTCTCATTTTTCTGTATCCACCCTGCTTCAGCCAGAAGACGACCGGCTTCCGCCAGATTTTGCCGTACAGGGGTCAGCCGATCGTTATAGGCCCAGGTACCTGGTTTATATGGCCCCACTGTAGCTACTCCAAGCCCCAGTAGAACGGTATCTATGAGCTCTTGTCGATCAATGGCCATAGAAAGGGCCCGTCGAACCCGGATATCTGTAAAAAAAGGATGTGCCAAATTGAAACCAAGAAAGGTATACCCAAATGATAGATAATTGTATTTTTTCCAATCCTGCTGCCAGCGCTCAGCAATCGTCTGACGCAGATATTGCTGTGGCGAAAGAGACATCATATCCAGCCGGTCGGCCTTCAATTCCAGAAACATAGTAGAAGGATCGGGAATAACCCGGCACACAACTTCATCTAAATATGGCCGACCCTCAAAATATGTATCTGAAGCGCGCAAAATCAGCCTAGAACCAGGCTCCCACTCTACAAGGCGGAATGGCCCTGCCCCAACGGGTTTTCTGGCCAAGGCAGATGTCATGATATTTTGCCCCTCCAGGGCATGCTTGGGCAGGATGGCTCCCATCCATGTGGTCAACGATCGCGCAAAGGGTGTATCGTACCTCACTTCAAAGGAAAATCGCCCTGTTTTTGTAAAAGAACTGATGGCCAGAAAATTTTCGGCATAAGCCGTAGGGGTATCCGGATTGATCATCAGTTTGTATGTAAATTCAACATCATCTGCGGTCAGGGGTTCACCATCTTCCCAAACAATATCATCTCTCAAAGTAAAGCGCAGCAGACGTCCCCCTTCCAGAACTTCATAAGAAGCGGCAGCCCAAGGCACTACCTTTAAATCTTTATCATAGCGCAACGGGGCCACAAACAACAGGTCAGTTATTTCAGCTGATGCACTGTCAGAAGCCATGTACGGAATAAGATTTGAAGGCTCCCCAATGGAGCCCATAATTATACGATCACCAGATACAGGGGTCTTCAGCTCATGTTCAGTAAGGTTTTTCAGTTTGGCTTCGCTATGGTTGCTCTGTTCGGGGCTACCATCGCAGCCCACAAGCATACATAAATATATCATAGCCATATAACTAATTAAAAATATTACCTTCTTCATATTTTCACTCACTCATTATGCATCAAAAAACACAATATAATCATAACATACTCAATTTCCCTTGAAAACCTATGTTTTTTGACTTAACTATCTACACAATAGCAAGTTGTCATTCACTCTCCTGTCCGGTGTATTTATACCCAATACAAGAGGATACATTGTGGATGAGCAGCGCAACCGCAGCCGATAAGGGATTTCTGCATGAACGTTCGTGAGGAAAACGCTGCCCGTGCTCTGGTTCAGAGCTTTTTGAAGAACTCCATCCCCGAATATATTAAAGATACTGGCCAGGAAATTCTTTCCAGCGGAGGTATGCACAAACTTTCCGTCCATAAGGAGGGTGAAAACTGGGATATTGAAGGGATTGTTCAAGGAGAAGATTTTCAACACTATTCTCCCCATCTGCTGCTCAACCTCAGCGATTCACAAATCACCCATACCTGCAACTGCCACGAGGCGTTCGTAGGCATCTGTCGCCATGTGGCAGCCATGGCCCTGAAGCTGTTTGCTGATCTCGATCGAGATTACAGTACCCCGGAAGTGGCGCCCAAAAACGCTACGGGCTGGCGTCAAAGCTTCCGCAGCTTTTTTGGCAGCTCACCCGAACCGGAAACCGGCCGACATTATTTTATCTTCCGCTTCTTCCCAGAACCGGGGCGGCTGATTGTAGAGCTGTTCCGAGCCAGGCAGAACAAAACCGGCCTTTCCTCCGTGCATCAGGAAACATCCCTAGAGCAGATCCTGCGCAATCCGGAATGGTGCGATCAATCGCCCCAGCTGCTGCAGGTAGCCCAGCAGATTGGGCACTATCTTGATTACTACGGGCACAGGGTTGAAATACCGGAGGGACTTATTTCCTGGTTTTCTTGGGCCATTCGCAACGAGTTTTATCTGTTTTGGCGCGATACAAATATCCCGTGCAACATGGTTAACACACCGCTGGCTGTCAAGCTTCGGCCTATGCTTGATGACGATGGTCTGAGATTTGAGGTAATGCTGCAACGGGAGGGGAAACCGCCCTTCTCCATTACAGATGAAGAAAACGATATCACCTTCCACGGCCAGATGCCCCTGTGGGTATGCTGGAACCATAACTTTTACCCGGTGCAGACCAGCCTGCCGCCCGCGTTGCTGAAAGCACTCATTGCCGATCATCCGCTTGTTCCCAAAGAAAATATTTCCGAATTTTTGGATAGGGTTTGGGCTAACCTTCCGGCATCAGAGTTATACGAACCGGATGAAGTTTTGAAAGTAATGGAACCCATTTTCCAACCGGCTACCTACAATCCAAAACTTTTTCTTGATGAAGAAGGGAGTCTGCTCACCCTGGAGGTGCAGAATACGTACGAAACCGTGCACGGTGAATTTATTCTGCCGGGTCCGAACCCTGATTTCCAAACCGGCAGCTATGTTTTTGAAGGACGCACCTTCCTTGTCCGACGGGATCAGAAAGAAGAAGCATCCCTCATGGCCCAGCTTGCTGAAATGCACTTTCAGCCCAGAAACACCAAGCTGTGGTTTATGGAGCCTGAAGAAGCCATTGCCTTTTTACTGGATTCGTACCCCACTTTGGTGGAGAACTGGCGTGTTTATGGTGAAAAGGCGCTGACCCGATACAAGGTACGTGTATCGCAGCCGATCATTTCCGCAAAAATTGAAAGCAACGAACAGGAAAAATGGTTCAGTCTTGACATTGATGTGGAATATGACGGGCAGCACCTGCCCCTGGAAAAAATCTGGAAGGCCTGGGTGCGTGGTCGGCGCTATGTGCAGCTGAAGGACGGATCCTACACTAGTCTGCCGGAATCGTGGCTGGAAAAGCTGTCCCACAAGCTGCAGGCCCTTGGCTTTGACCCAACCCGCCCCCCAAAACACCAGTTTAAACAATTTGAAGCTCCGGTACTCGACAAGCTGCTTGAGGACTTACCCAATGCGCAGACGGATTCGTTCTGGAACTCGCTGCGTGAAAAAGTGCATAATTTTACCAAGGTGACCCCCATTGACTCGCCAGTTGGGCTCAATGCCACATTGCGTAACTATCAGCTTCAGGGGGTCTCGTATCTCAATTTCCTCAGTGAATATGGATTTGGAGGCATTCTTGCCGATGAAATGGGCCTAGGCAAAACTATCCAGACATTGGGCTTCATTCAACACATGGTAAATAAAAAATTTGAAGGACCTAATCTTATAGTTGTGCCCACTTCAGTACTGCCCAACTGGGAACGGGAATCTGAAAGATTTGTGCCCCACCTAAAACGTCTGATAGTTTATGGGGCCAGGCGGGACAGCATGTTCCGTAAGGTGGCTAATTCTGATATTGTCGTCACCACCTATGCCCTGTTGAGGCGTGACCTGGATGAACTGGAAAAACATTATTTCAATTCGATCATCCTTGACGAAGCACAAAGCATAAAAAACCCCAACACCATTACAGCCCGTTCCGTACGGGCTATCCGGGCCAGGATGCGGCTGTGCCTTTCCGGTACGCCCATTGAGAATAATCTGTTTGAACTATGGTCGCTGTTTGAATTTCTCATGCCGGGTTTCCTTGGATCGCAACACGCATTCCAGCTCGGGGTGGTCAAACCTATTCGGGATGGAGATGAAGAAAGCCTGGAATATCTGCGTGCCCGGGTCAAACCATTTATTCTGCGCCGCACTAAGTCCGAGGTAGCCAAAGATCTGCCGCCTAAAGTTGAAAACATTACCTACTGCAACATGAATGAAGAGCAGGCCGAATTGTACACGGCACTCACTCGCAAGCTGCGCGAGCAGGTACTGGCTGATGTGGAAAGCAAAGGCATGGCCAAAAGCCAGATGTCTATTTTGGATGCGCTTCTTAAGCTGCGCCAAATATGCTGCCATCCCCGCCTGTTAAAGATGGATTTACCCGGT
>CAYRKU010000092.1:0-1277 GCA_964425055.1 uncultured Lawsonia sp.
TCTGGCTCGCAAGAGCGATGGTAAGAGCGTTTCCCTTGAATTCCATTTTGATGAAAACGGCCAGGGCTATTCAAGCATTAAAGACAGCAGTGGCCGTGACGCCCGCGCGGCTGCGCAGGCTTTCATGATGCAGGGTGGCACAATTCGCGTTAAAACAGATGTCTACAACAATGGCCAGGGCCATGGCTATTACCCCAGTTTTATGACATGCCGAGTGGCAGATGATGGCGGTTTACGCTGCGATGTCTCCAATGGGTGGACGCGTATTACCGATGGCAGACTTGTGAGCAAAAGCTATCTGGAGCAGCAGGGGCAGGAGAATGGCCAGGGTAACGTCAGGCCAGCCGGCAGTTCCTCATCTTTGCCTTCCTCTTCGCCGTCTGGGTCTGTTCCTGCTTCTTCGACATCCCCTTCTTCAAACAGTGCGGGCTATCCGGCAACTGGCTTGGGTAATGGAGCGGGATCTGCTTCAGCTGACCCGGGTAGTGGTAGTAGTTCTGGATCCACAGCCAATGGATCAGGCGGCAGCGCATCTTCGGCGGGGCAAAGCACCCAGCAGACAGCCAATGATGATATGGCCACTGCGTTAACCAGTTTGGCCACACAGGCGGCTCAACAGTCTTCCCGCTCTTCCCAATATTCTTCTCAAAGTTCTTCTGGTTCTTCCCGCTCTTCCAGCTCCTCTTCCCGTTCTTCTCAGGCTTCTTCTCAATCCTCCTCACGATCGTCTCAGACATCTTCCCAGGCTTCTTCCATGGCCATCAGAAGCAGTTCGGCAGAAAAAAATCTTGTTTTGCCGCAAAAGGGAGAGGATATATTGTTTCTCAATGGGCGTTGGCGTTGCAATACCGGCCTTATGCGGGCATTGGACGATCAGCCGATCGTTTTTGAATTCAACTTTGATAAAAAGGGGCAGGGTTCCGCTACCATCAGGGAGCAATCGGGCACGCTCTTCACTGCTTCGGCTAAGGCCAGTCATAAAGACGGTACCTTACGCATCAATACAACGCCTTTTTATTCCAAAGGCAGTAAAAATGCGTATTACAAGACGTATATCCAATGTGTAAATGACAATAACGGCGCGTTGTGCAGTGGTGAAAACGGTGATGTAAGCTGGAATAATGTCCGCTTTACACGCCTGAACTGAAGCAGGGTCTGTGCCGTGAGCTATTGCAGACAGCGTGTACCGCATTTTATGGTAGTTTTCGCCGTGTCGGTAGGTGTGGTATTCTGCTGCCTGGCGTGCTGTTTCTCGTTGGGGTTTCTAATCCTATCGG
>CAYRKU010000092.1:1377-6153 GCA_964425055.1 uncultured Lawsonia sp.
ACCCTGCCGAAAAACAGCAGTGATATTTCCTTCCTTGAAGGCCGCTGGCGCTGCAATACTGGCCTTTACCGTAATGGAGAAGGAAATCAGCCTATTGTCGTGGAGTTCAGTTTTGACAGGCACGGCCGCGGCAAGGCCGTCATCATGGAGAGAAGCGGCGAGCGGTTTACGGCATCGGCGCGTGCGACATACCGCAATGGCGTTTTGCGCGTTGATACATCAAAATATTACTCTGGCAGAAATTCCCGCCCCTATGCCGATTCTACGCTTGAGTGTGTTGACCATGCGGGTGACGCCCTGTGTAAAGGGAGGAGCGGCAGTAATTATTTTAATAATGTAACGTTTATCCGCCTGAACTGAAGCAGGGTTGTGCCGTGAGCTATTGCAGACAGCGTGTACCGCATTTTATGATAGTTTTCGCTGTGTCGGTAGGCGTGGTATTCTGCTGCCTGGCGTGCTGTTTCTCGTTGGGGTTTCTAATCCTATCGGCGCAGGCAGCGGATCCCGCCGCTGGCATGTATCGGGAGTTGCTGCCGGGCGATCCGGCCCAAGCCGCACAGCGGGTTGAACAGGCCCGTAAGGAAGGCCGCGTGCTTAAAATGCAGGCGGAAAATCCTCTGGCCTCGCTGGCCGGGCAATGGGCCTGCAGCCTGGGGCTGCAGCGTAAGGGGGACGGTCTTCCTGTTTTTCTGGAAGGGAATTTTGACGCGCAGGGGCAGGGCAGCGCCACCCTGAAAACCGGCGACAGCGAAGTTACAGCCAGGGCCAAAGCCACGCTCACGGCCGCAAAAACGCTGCGCGTGGAAACTGAAGAATACCGCGCCGCCGGCGAGCGCTATTACCCCGTCTTTCTGGAATGCGCGGCCAAACCCGGTGAAGAACTGATCTGCAAGTTAAACAACGGCTGGACCTGGACTGAGCAGGGCTATCTGCTGGCTCAGGGCCAGCCCGCCGCGAGTGAACCGCCAAAGTCAGTGGATGAGCTTCTGACAGGCCTCGGAGATAAGCCGGAGCCACAGGATCAGCCCGCAGCGCCGGAAGACCCCAATCTTTCCGCCAGGCTCACAGCTGATGCTCTGGCCGCTCTGACCCCGCCGCCTGAAGAAAGCAAGCCCGCGCCGCGCAAACCGGCCCCGGGCAGCCGACTTACCCTGCCGAAAAACAGCAGTGATATTTCCTTCCTTGAAGGCCGCTGGCGCTGCACTGACCTTGTCCGATCCACGGATCTACAGCCTATTGTTACTGAATTCAGTTTTGACAGGAATGGGCGCGGCACGGTCGTCATCATAGAGAGAAGCGGCGAGCGGTTTACGGCATCGGCGCGGGCGACATACCGTGATGGCGTTTTACGCATTGACAGATCGCGAGCTTACTCTGGTAGAAGAAGTAGATACTACTACGGCGCCTGTACTTATACGTGTATGAACCGCGGGGACAGTGCGCTCTGCAGCGGAACGCATGAAGATGGTCGCCAATTTAGGAAAGATGTACCTTTTATCCGCCTGAACTGAAGCAGCTTTGTGTGTCATGAGTTACTGCAGGCAGAGTGTACCGCATTTATGGGTTTTCGCCGTGTTGGTCGGCATGGTGTTCTGCTGTCTGGCGTGCTGATTCTCCTTTGTTCGGCCGGAGTGAGCGGAGTGGCAGGAATGCCCTTGCAAAGGCGCAGGCTTCAGCTTAATTTGAAGCACGCTGTCAGCAGCGTGCATAGGCATTACGGGTAGTAATAAATTTGGGCTTCGGTAAGCGCCGGGGCAATGGTCCGCGTTTTTTCGGAACAGATTAAGATTTCAGATCAGGGGTGTCTATTCATGCAGATGCCGAAGTACAAGGACACGGTCAGCCTTATTCCCTATGGCCTGCCGCAGTTTCTGGATTTTGAGCTTTCAGGCCAGGAAGCGCGTAAGCTCAAAATGACTTTTGTTGAGCAACCTGTTACCCCGCCTGGGGCGCAGAGCACAGGGCAGGAGCCGCTGCAGCTTCACGAGTTGCAGGAAGACCCTGAAGAGGGGTATTTGCTCGATCCGTCTGGGCAGGGAGAATACCAGGGGGATGACTATTATATTGTTCAGGCTGAGAAGCACCTCGGCCCCTGGCTTGGGCAATGGCTGCCGATCCCTTTTCTGCGCCAGTCGGGGGACTATCATAACGATGGCCTGCCGCGCTTTCGCCTGGGGCCCACAAACTGGGCCAGAGCCTATGTGGTCCGTGTGCCTTCTCCGGAAGACCCTGAGGTTTTGAACTGGCGAATTGTCCTGGCTTTTGACATGCAGGTGGAAGAAATCCAAAATGGCCGTCACGCCGCCCTTTCTCCCGACGATGTCACGGCCCGCGCTGTCTGCTCGCTGGCAGACAAAGTCCGGGACAACTCCTGGCTGCTCAATGAAGGCTGGTTTGACGCATGGCTCAAGTCCATTTGGGAAAACTATTTTCTGGAAAAAGAACACCGCCGCGAAATGCCCCGCTCTATGGGGGAAAATGAAATTAAGCTCGCCTATCTGGCCTCGTATCTGCTTTATTTGCAGCTCCTGCAGATTGGTATTGGCCAAATCAAGGCGCGTATTATCAATCTGGCTGGAACGCAGGAAAGGGCTTCTGACGCTCAGTCCGCAGAAACTATCGACGTTGATCTTATTCTGGATATCGGCAATTCGCGCAGCACCGGAATCCTTGTGGAGAATCAGCCGAACAAAACAACAGATTTGAACGACAGTTACCGCCTGCAGCTGCGCGATTTGAGCCTGCCCATTGAATTTTATAACGAGCCGTTTGAAACTAGGGTGGAGTTTTCCAAAACGGAATTTGGTTCAATGGCCTTCAGCAAGCGTTCTGGCCGTAAAAGCACCGCCTTTACCTGGCCATCCCCTGTGCGCACCGGCCCGGAAGCCACGCGCCTGGCCTGGCTTTCGGCCAATGCGGAAGGTATTTCCGGCATGACCAGCCCCAAGCGCTACCTATGGGATCAGGAAGAAGCCAGCAACCTCTGGTATTTCAACCGGGCTCAGTTTTCTGACCGTGAAGAGCTGGTTTCAGTAAATCCCATCTGCCGTTACCTGAATAATGTAGGCACGCCTGTTGACGTTGTGCGCGAGTTAAAGCTCAGGCCCGGGCAGGCAGCCCAGGGCAAAAGCTATCTGAGCAATCTGTTCAACGCCACCATGCCGGATTGTAAAAATCAGGACGATCTTCCGGCCAATCAGCCGCGTTTTTCACGTTCTTCAATGATGATGTTCCTGTTTATGGAATTGATTCAACAGGCGTTGATCACGATCAATTCACCGGCTCAGCGCTATTGCCGGGCCTATCCGGACCGGCCGCGCCGCCTGCGCAGCGTGATTTTTACTGTGCCGCCGGGGATGCCCTTTGCCGAGCAGCGTATTTACCGGCGCTGGGCCTACGCGGCTGTCAGCGTGCTGTGGGATTTACTGGGCTGGAAAAAGATTTTCTATGCCGAACCGCCCGCCGGCAAAGGCAGCTACCGCCTGCACAGCGCTTCTACGCGTGATTTCCGTATGAACCCGGAGATTCGCTGCCGTTGGGATGAAGCGACATGTACCCAGCTGGTCTATCTCTTTAACGAGATTAACCGTAATTATCAGGGCGATGCCCACCTCTTTTTTGAAATTCTGGGCCGGCAGCGTTCCGTTCCCAGACAGGATGAGCCAAACAGGAATGAGCTCAGGCCCTGCCTGCGCATCGCCACCATTGACCTTGGTGGTGGCACAACCGATCTTTCTGTCACCAGCTATGTTCTGGCCAATGATAAATCCTCAACAAACCGCATCTGGCCCAGGCAGGAAATGCGCGAGGGCTTCAATTTTGGCGGCGATGATGTGCTTAAAATTGTTGTTTCAGACATTGTCTGCAAGGCTGTTGTGGACGCTCTGGCCCAAAATGGCCTGAGCAGGAGTAAGGCTGACATATGCCTGCGTGAAATGTTTGGTAAAAAGAGCGATAATATCAGCGTGCAGAATCTGCGCATACAGTTCCTGCGGCAGGTGGCCATGCCCATTGCCTATGAAATTCTGGAGTACTACGAGGCTAAGGACCTGCACGATCAAAACGGTGATATCAGCATACCTCTGAAAGCGTTCTTTAGCGATGAGGACAATAAGCGCCAAGGCTTCAACAAACCGCAGCAGGCGGTGCTGGATTTCTTTAACGCCACAATTCAGGCAGGCTGCGGTGTGTCTGTTGACATTATGCAGCTTGAGCTGAAGGTCAGTTATGCGGAAGTTGATAAAACCATCAGCAGCAGCGTGCGCCAAATTTTGAACAGCCTCGGCGAGGTGATCAACGCCTATAGCTGTGATGTGCTTTTACTCACTGGCCGACCATCGTGCTGGAACGCTGTTGTCCGCCAGATTTTTGCCATGCCGCCGGTAGCGCCCGATCGCATTATCCCCATGCACAGATACATAGTTGGGCCATGGTATCCTTTCTCCGGCAGGCTTGGCTGCATTACCGACCCGAAAACAACCGTTGTTACCGGCGCGATTCTCTGCGCCCTTTCTGAAAACAGTATTGAAGGCTTTGTTTTTGATTCCAGCAGGTTATCGCTTAAAAGCACGGCTGTTTATATCGGCGAGCTGGATGTTCAGGGCGCTCTGCCGCGTGAAAAAGTCTGGTTCCCCAATGAACACCCAGATAAAAGCAAGGGTGAAGATCGCTATACGAAAATTGTGGAATTCAGCGCCCCGATTACTATCGGCTTCCGTCAGTTGGAGATTCCGCGGTGGACGGCCACGCGCTGTTGGCGCATGGAATTTTCCAGCG
>CAYRKU010000093.1:0-6136 GCA_964425055.1 uncultured Lawsonia sp.
ATAATGAGTGGAAAAGTTTAGTTTCTTCTTCATGCTCTATACTCAATTTTGGTACTCAATGCGGTGGTATGTTATACCCCCCCCCATAGTTTGTACAAGGATGCCACAATAAGTGAGCTTTTTCTTAGACTATGCCCCAAAGCAGATGATATCTGGCTCTGGGCAATGGCCTCCTTAAACGATATGCAGACATGTGTGATTACTAATAATTGTACAGACCTCGTTTCAATAAACTATCTCCGCGATAAGGGACTTACCAATCAATATAGGCTTTACACCTCTAATCGAGATGGTGGCAATGACAATTACCTTCAAGCCGTTATTGCCCATTACCCTGAACTCTTGCAGAAGGTGCGCCAGGCCGCGCAGGAAGAGATTCAGTGCTAAGGGGCATCCTATATCCCGTTTTTTCAACCTCAAATACCTTGGAGGGACAACCCGAAACGCTCTTTCGGGGCCTGATTTTCCTGGAAAGGTGTACAGGCCTTCCGCCATGAGGTGGTTGCTCTCGTTGGTTTGGTCTTTTGCTTCTTTTGACAGGTAGGAAGCTGGAAAGTTGCTTGTTCTTGGGGGCTGGCTTGGCGTTGTGTTTGTAGAACTGCTGAACAGCGCCATTGAAGAAGCCTTTGATCTGATTACCACCGAATGGAATGCCTGCGTCAAGTGAGGTAAGGATCTTGCCTCAGCCGCCATTTTTTTCTGGCTATGCGCGTCAATTTTGGTATCTGGATTCATGGGTTTCTTGTTAGCTGACCAATATTCTGCTTCTGTCTGCTGATGCGCGATGTGATAATTTTTTTCAAAAAGTCTGTTACATATTCGTCAACAAAATTATAAAAACAACGGGTTGGGGGAAAGAAGAATCCCTGCACTGTTTTCACGCGCCGAGGCATTGTCTGGTGAAAGCAGGTTCCCATGTGGCCGTGCGCTCATCATGAGGCATCGCCCGCGCATTCTCCCTCCCCTCTGCCAGGCGTGAAACGGTCTGAACCAGCAGCCGACACCCATAGGAGCAAGCTCCCGCCTCTACAGGGCCGCAGGTATTCTCTCGGCAGAGCATGACGCCAGCCCTGGGTCTCTGTCAGGTGTCGGTTCTTTCGTCCATCCAGTAGACAGTACCAGCCACAGAGCTACGTATGGCTATGATCCAGCGCACGGCGTCCTGAACAGCCATCTCGCCTACGGAGCGCCGGAATGCCGTATCCGCCTCTTCTGTCGGAATCGCAAACATGTTCCCGAAAACTTCGCGCATGGCCGGAGATATTTCCAGTCCCGCTTCGTCCGCATTCGCGTAGATTTCCATGAACCACCGCGCTTCATCCGGGCAAACACGCCTTCCAGCGCCGGTGACGGGGCCATGCCCTCAAACAGGAAACGTTCGCCTGCACGGGCAAACTTTTCTTCCATGAGAATATGAAGGCTGGTAGCATCCGAAACAGTACGGAAGTGCCCTGATGGAGTTCCTCATGGTCTTGGCTTTGAACGTTTGGTTTCAAGACATGAGGAACTTTTCTTTCTGCTGTGGCAGAACTGCCCACATTTATGTTGTAAAAAATTGTCGTTTACATCTTCAAGCAAAACAAACCAGTACGTATGGGTTGTCCTTCCAGTTTTATATCAGCTTCATACACCGATATACCTTAACAAATCCTTCATGCTTTTCTGTAACATTTTGCCTAGTTATATTCCGCGTTTTTCAAGGATCTCTCGGGTACAGAAACAATTTCCATTTTCTGACATCTGTGCCAGTACGAACATTCTTTTCCAGCCTCGACCGGGAAAACGGATTTCCCTTGAGGAAGATTTGTTAATAACCTGTTTTCCGTGTTCGCTATCATATTTGAGCTGATCGTGATACTTTTGGCTGCCTTGATATATTCCGTTATGTTGCATCTTCAGGCACGCCAATCTCCTCACCACTCACGGTGACAGAAAAGTTGCCTGCCAGATTTCTGTTGAAATTTTGATAAAGTTTATCAACTATCTCTACATCAATTTTCATTGAAGACCACGAAATAGCGACTATCACGGCTTCCTGTGTAGGTAATACCTTTAAGGCCGGCCTCGTTCAAAATTTTGCTGGCGGTCTTTATACTGCGGTATCTTGCGCCAGAGCTTTGTAAAGGGCTTTTCCCGAACCGTTTTCAGACAGGTTTTGCCGCAATGTTGTACTGTTCGCCTAATTGCCGCAGGGTGTTACGTACAGATTCAGCCTTTTCTGAAGACGAAAGTTGCTCGGTCAGCGGAACCTCATTTTCTGGGATGTCTACCTCAAAAAGCTGCACGTCATAGATGTTCGCTTCCAGTTCGTCCCTGTTCAGGCCTTTCCAAAATCGTTTGCAGCTATTGCCTTTGAGTGTTTTTTTTTCTGCGGCGGAAAGGGATTCTTAATAAAACAGCCCGTACATTCTGTGTAGCAGTGCGTATTCCTTCGGATTTTGCTTTCCTCTTCGCACTGTTCACATACGGCTCAAAGCGATACCTCTCACTTTCAGGAACACCTTTCAAGACGCGGAAGAGATAGCTTTGGGTTGTTGGATATTCTCGTTAGTTGTTCTCCCAATTTCCCATATGGAAATGTCTTTTTGCGGAATTCTGGTTTAATGCGATATCGCCTTTGATTTCTGTTTTATCTTAGTCTGCCGCTAATTTCTCTGTCTGCCGCAAAGTACAAGCCATAGCCATGCGCTTGCGACCTTTCACCAGACCCAATTAACTCTAAGTTGAACTTGTCAAAACGATGCGGATAACCGTGGTACGTAAGCTGGTACAGCTCATCCTCTTTTCCCCGTGCATTGTACATAACCTGCCACAGGGGGAACTTCCTGCGTATTCGCTGCAGGTCTGAATGGGTAAATTGTGGCTGATCCGTTGTATGCAGACACATTTACATTTTGTTTTCTCAGATCACGCGCCGCTCTTTCGGGGTATTCGTACTGGAGAGTTCCTCTTCAAGTTTCCGCAGTGAAGTGTCTGTAGAATGCCCTTTGCCGCCGTTGTCATGGATAAACCGAATCGCCACAGCATCTGCAGCACTGGGATTAAATGTCTGTACCCGTTCCGAACTGGCTACTACCGGCTCCATGAATCGGATGAATTTCTGTGGAGAAGATACTTCCTCAGTAGGAAGCATAGACAGTTGATTGGATACGTGGAAGTCTGTCTGCTGGATCTGACATCAGATTAAATCTGGTCTGAATTTCACGTTGATTGGCCATATCAAGCGTTAATGCCAGTATCTGAACTGCAGGAGGAAGCAAGGTCGAACGTGAAAACCAGATGTAATTGTCACTAGTTTTATTATAGCAATATGGGCCAGGGCAAATGCCGGATCTGTTTGTGCTCCGGTAGGTTATGCCCTGTCGTGAGACAGCGTACCCATAACGGATAATGCCCTGGCCTGATGGCCGCAGCGTAGATTTTCACAATATGGGCAAGATTCCCCCTGGTTTAAACTGACCAGAATGCTGCATTCGGATCGTTTTCCGCCTGAACATTTGTGCAGCAGGGATTGTAAGTGTTTCTTGAGATGGGTCAATGAAGCGATCTGTTGATCCACATTGGCGATATGCCGTTCAATGAGAGAATGAATCCAGTCACAATTGACGGTAGGGTGATCCTTAAAGGCTAGCAGTTCCCGAATTTCCGCAAGTGTCATGCCATGCTCCCGGCAATGGCGGATAAAGCGCAGGTGTTCAATATCCTTATCTGTATACAGTCGATAGTTGCTTTCTGTCCGTTCCGGTTGCCGCAGAAGACCTTCCTTTTCATAATAGCGAATGGTCACTACCTGACATCCGGTAAGCTTTGCCAATTCTCCGATGCGAACATTCATGGGCTGTCTCCTGTTGTGTGTGTACTATCTATATAATAACTATAGCCTCATCAGGCTGTCAAACCTGCCCTGTCCGTCTCTCTTTGTTTCCGTTCATGTGTTTTTCTATATTGCAGGTGATCGTTCCGCATCTCTGGACAAAAAGCGGTCAAATTTTCTAAAAAGGCTTGACCCTATAGTAAGTATAGGCTGTATGGTTTGAAAAGAACCCGGTACGCGGGCCAAGAGCAGATTTTAACTGAGTGTTACGGCTGAATATATCAGGAGATACAGGGGGGGTGATGAGTGACGTAATGGTGCTGTGCCCCTGTGGAGACTATCATCCAGCAGGTTTTGTCTGCACCAAGGCCCTGACCATGGCCAAAAGCCACAAGCTGCCTATAGTCAGGGATGGCTCTCGAAAGAATGTTCTCTCCACAGCGGAAGCTTCTCGTATTGTATATTGGATTCGAAATATGGATTGCCCGGTAGAAGAGCGGTGATTCGCAAAAAACTGGGTACTGTTCCCGGTGTTAACGATCTGGAATTCAATCTGCTGCAGCAGCTTCTGACAGTCAGACATACATTGTCTTCAACAGAAATCATTGTGGCTGCATTGAAGGAAATTGATATGGATCCGGAACCTGTTACCGGGGAGGAGAATACAGTTAGCTGTTTTGCAGTTAAAGGGATGGATTGCCCTGTTGGGGAAAGACAGATCCGCAGTGCCCTTTCCGGTATAGCCGGTGTACGTGGTCTTACCTGTAATCTGGTACAGCATACTTTTACTGTCCAGCACGTGCCAGCTGCCCTGCCGGCTATTTGTGCTGCCTTAGATGCTTTAAACATGGAGGTACGCATGCAGGAAGGAGAAAGCAACACCATTCTAGGCGATTCTGCCGTTTCTGAGGGCACAATCCCCTGGAAAAAGTTTATTTCTGCTGGTGCCTGTGCAGTTTTGGCAGAATGCTGTGCCACCATGCAAGCATGGGGGATTGCTCCGTTTGGGTTGGATATTACGGATCGGGTTGTGGTCGGCTCTTCTTGTCTTACGCTGCTTTCCCTTCTGTGCTCCGTTGTGGCCATCGTCCTGACTGGGCTTGCTGTGTACAAAAAAGGTTGGATAGCTGTTTCTCAGGCTGATTTGAACATCAATGCCCTTATGGCGATTGCCGTTACTGGAGCCATATGCATTGGGCAATATCCTGAAGCAGCCATGGTCATGGTGCTGTTCAATCTTTCAGAAGCCATTGAAGCCAAAGCGTTGAATAAGGCAAGGAATGCGGTTAAAGCGTTACTGTCGCATGCGCCGAATGAGGCTGCTGTGTTGCAGGAGGACGGCACCTGGCGGACGATGGATATTCAACAGGTAGCAATTGACAGCCGGGTCCGGGTCCGGCCTGGAGAAAAAATTCCTCTGGATGGAGTGATCATACAGGGATGCTCTACAGTCAACCAGGCTGCCATTACCGGGGAAAGTCTGCCTGTGGAAAAAAATCCGGGGGACAGTGTATTTGCGGGGACGCTCAATGAATCAGGATCGTTTGAATTTAAGACAACGGCTGGTGCATCTGATACCACCTTTGCCCGGATCATCCATACAGTAGAAGATGCGCAAGGTAGCCGCGCCCCGATACAGCGTCTTGTGGATGTTTTTGCAGCCTGGTATACACCGGTTGTTTTTGTGGTGGCACTGGCTATGGCCATTATCCCTCCACTCTGCCTTGGTACTGAGTGGAGGGACTCGGTGTATACAGGGCTTAGTATATTGGTCATTGGCTGCCCGTGCGCCTTGGTGCTGTCCACGCCAGTAAGTATTGTTGGAGGAATGGCCGCAGCAACGCGTTATGGTATTTTGATCAAAGGAGGTATATTCTTGGAGCAGGGTAGGCTGCTGCGTTGGTTGGCCTTGGACAAAACCGGAACGCTGACTTACGGAAAACCTCGGCAGACTGACTGTGCCGTTGTGGGAAATTTAGATATGGCCAAGGTTGTGGCCATGGCTGCCAGCCTGGCTGTACTGTCAGATCATCCTGTATCTCGCGCCATCGCCCACGCTGTTGAAACTGATGCTGCTCTGTGTAAGGTGCAGGGCTTTACCGCTGTGCCTGGTAAAGGCGTATGCGGCAGGATTAACGGCGAAATGTGGTATCTTGGAAACCAACGGCTTCTGGATGAGCGCAAGTTGTTATATCTGCCGGAATTGAAGCAGCAGATTGCCAGTTATGAACAGCAGGGCAAAACCGTTGTTTTGCTGGCCAATGAATCAGCTGTCCAGGGTATATTTGCCGTAGCCGATACCCTGAGGGACAGCAGTATTGC
>CAYRKU010000094.1:0-5806 GCA_964425055.1 uncultured Lawsonia sp.
CACCTGGGGAAGCATTTTGTAAATATCGTTGCCGCCCACCTGGGCGACAGTCAGTCCGCCGCGCTGGGTTGTTGTAATCTGATTATTCCCCATGTGCCCCCCGCAGCCAGAGTATACCGGAAAACTGCCTGCCGGAGGCGCCTCCGGCAGGCAGCAAAACCATCCCGTTACGATTTCAATCAGCCCCGGTCGGATCAGACCATAATCCTGCACAAAGCTGCCGCTATATCTGATACGCGCCTGAAGGCCAAGAGTATTATAGTCGTTTAGGCCTTGTCAACGCTGCGCGTTACCTCCATAAAACTCTCTAAGTCAGCCAGAGTCGATTCCCCAAACTGAGTGGTTTTGGCGTCTTGTTCTTTCCGCTGCTTATTCGTACTTTCGTTCCGGGCGCGCAGTTTAGCCAGCTGCTGCTGGGCCTTTTTCTGTTCCGCGGCCTTAAGCTTCATATCTTCCTGTTCCTGCTTGGCCAGGAAGGCGTCGGCGTCAGCCAGCCTTTCGTCCATACGGGTCTGGCTTTGAGCCCAGTAGGTGTTGATATTCTGCAAACCTGCTTTGATTTCATTCATGCGCACAAGCAAATCTTCCTTAGAGATCTTCTTGTCCTTATAGGCCTGCTTCAGGAGGTTGATCTGCTCGGCATAGCATTTGTACGCCTTTTCAACGGAGGCGCGCTCCAGATCCCAGTTGGCAGACTGCTCGCCGAGCAGCTTTTGGTATTCGGCCAGACGTTGATCGCGATTCTGAATCTTGTCCAGACGCACGATGAAAAAGCCCGCCGCACCGCCGGCTACAGCGCCACCTGCCGCGCCGACAGCGGCGCCCCGCCAGTTGCCCGTGGCAATACCGCCGATCACGGCGCCGCTGGCAGCCCCAAGCAACGCGCCTGTGGCCGCGCCCTTGATTTCATCGCTGTTGTCCTGATCTTTACACAGTTTCGCAATGGGATCGTAGCATTGCGGATAGTATTCAGGATTAAATTCGGGCGCTTTCTGAGTACTGCCGCAACCGACCAGAGAAAAAACCAAAATACCGGACAGAAGCCAGAGCAGAATCCTGGACTTGAACATAACTCCTCCGTTTTAGTTACCAAAACACAATTTGCCTTTGCCATCGATTAATACGCCTGACCTAATCTTTAAACAGATTGGGAGCGTTTCCAGCCAAAAGATTTACTGCCTTTTTATGTGAAAGACAAGTCTTTTTTATTGTCCACACGCATTAGGGCAAAGTATGCCCTGCATATAGTCAACGATATCCGCGATATTTACATAATTGAGCGATATATTTGTATAGATATTGTCAAAAAAAAAAAAAAAAATACCTTACGCAATTCGGGCTTATTCTTAGCCTGTTTCGGAATTAAGCATTGTTCAGCTTATACAGTACGAACGTGCGTAAAGATTTTGGATATGAAAACTGAACAAAATGCAGATATTCTTTTACTGCCCTGCTAATGACTGGGCTGAAGCCAACGGCTACTCTTCATAGATAAACAGAGTCTGCTTCAACCGGTCAGTGAAATTACCCGGGGTTGAAGCACGCTCTTTCACCCATACCGCAATCGAGCTACAGCAAAAATACAGTAGCCAGCCCCAGAAAAATGAAAAAGCCCGAACTGTCAGTAATGGCGGTAAGGAAAATACTGGAAGCCTGAGCCGGATCGCGGCCAACAGCGCGGAACAGCAGGGGAACAGCCCCCCCGGCCAACGAGCCCAGTACCATATCTCCCAGAAGGGCAGCCCCCATCACCATGCCAATTTTCGGTGAAGATGCCAAAAAGCACACGCAGATACTGGCAAAAATGGCCATAATGACGCCAGAGACCAGGCCTATTTTACCCTCACGAAGCACAGCCGCCCAGGCACGGCCACGATCAAAGCGCTCTGTGGCCAGTTGACGGATCATCACGGCCAAAGCCTGCTGACCAGTATTCCCGGCCTGGTTGGCTACCATGGGCATAAGTACAGCAAGCAGGGCCATATCGGCAATGGATCCTTCAAACATATACACAATAAAGGCTGAGAAGGCCGAAGTAAGCATATTGATGATCAGCCAGGGCAGACGCATACAGACAGATTCTGTCCACGGTGTATCCACAGTTTCATCCTGCCCGGCGCCAACCATCCCCAGAAGGTCCGCACTGGCTTCATCCTGAATAACATCCATAATATCATCATAGGTTGCTACACCAAGGAGGCGGCCTTCATAATCCACAACAGGCATGGCCATGAAATTATAGTGGCTCATGCGGCGGGCCACTTCCTCCCGATTGGTATCGTAACGCACGGCAATCACATCCTGATCGTGCAGAGCATCACGCAGGATGGTACCTGGCCGGGAAAGCATCAGATCGCGCAGGGAAAGCACACCCACAAGCTTATCATCCCTGTCCACCGCATAGGCGTAATACGGAACTTCCATATCTTCGGCCATGCCGTGCCGGATCTGCCTGATGGCTTCATCCACCGTGATGCCCTGCTCCAGCGAAATAATCTCAGTGTTCATAATTCCGCCGGCAGTATCCGGATCAAAGGACAGCAGCCGCCGTAATTCTTCGGCATCTTCCTTATCCAGCCTGTTCAGCAGAACGTCCCGATGCCCTTCGTCCAGTTCATCCAGAACATCGGCTGCATCGTCCGGATCCATTTCTGCAATTATCTGGGCGGCTTCAGCCGGATTGAGATTTTCCAGCACATCAACGGCAACATCTTCATCCAGCTCGGCAAGGGCTTCGGCGGCATCATCGGCAGGTAGACGCCGCATCAGGCGCACCTGGTCTGTAAGGCTCAGATTTTCGATATGATCGGCCATGTCGGCAGGATGGGCAAATTCCGCATCCTGCACAGTGTGGGCAGCAACAGTTGAAATAGGAGACTTCCGGCTGTCTTCAGTCTGCTCTGCGGGCCGCCCCTGCAATGGCGCCTTTTTTGGGGTGCTCATTCATTCTCCTTTTTCTGCCGGCATAGCCTGGACAGTTCACTGCCTGCGGCTTGACGAAAACTAACACACTCTAGTAAAGGAAAAGCCAAGGAAAAGCCCTTATACCAAGGTTTGGCCTATGCCCGCCTTGGGTTTATGTATCACCGCTAGGAATACGGGACAAGAATGCACCTACCGGATTTTGCAGAATATTTTTGCGGCATACCCGGCCGCTACCTTGACTCATTACTGCGCCTTGCTTTGGAAGAAGACGGCCCGGATTTGACATCAGACGGCATTTTTTCTGCTGAAGATCGCCTGAAGGCGAATATTGTTGCCAAAGAGCGTACTCACGTGTGCGGACTTCCGGTGATACCTCTTGTGATGCGGCTGTGCGCTGACCCGGCACCCACTGCCCAGGCTTTTATGTGGGAATCATTTGCCGCAGAAGGAGACGTGGTGGAGGCAGGATGTGTGGTAGCCATGCTGACCGGCGCAGCCCGGGATGTGCTGAGGGCTGAACGGGTTATCCTGAATTTTATATGCCACCTCTCGGGGGTAGCCAACCTTACGGCGCAATACGTCAGAGCACTTGAGGGGACCAGGGTCCGCCTGCTCGATACGCGGAAAACGCTCCCGGCTTTACGCTATCCTGAAAAATACGCCGTTCTGTGCGGCGGCGGCTGCAACCATAGGCGAAACCTGGCCGAAATGATCATGTTGAAAGATAATCACATAGATGCGGCAGGTTCCATGGCCAATGCAGTGCAGGCGTTGCGCCAACGGTACACACCCTGCCCTCCCATTGAGGTGGAATGCCGTAATGTGCGGGAAATACGAGAAGCTGTAGCCTGCCGTGTAAACCGGATTATGCTTGACAATATGACACCGGATATGCTGCCGGCAGCACTGCAGCAGATACCTTCTTCCATTGAAACCGAAATCAGCGGCGGTATCACGCTTGAAAACATTCGGTCATATGCCGTCGCGAGTAAGCGAAGGCCTGACTTTATTTCCGTAGGCAGGCTTACTCATTCGGCAAAAGCAGCAGACTTCAGCATGCGCATCGCAAGGGACAGCACCGTATGAACGTATCACAGCAAACACTCCGGCATGAACAGGCCATTGATGCATTGCGCACTGCCCTTGGCAGCGCGGTAACCATTGTCGGTCACCATTATCAGCAGGAAACAGTAGTCCGCCATTGTGACTTCAGGGGCGATTCGCTGGAACTGGCCCGAATGGTTCCCGGTATTGATGCCGAGCATATTGTCTTTTGCGGTGTATATTTTATGGCGGAATCAGCCGCGCTGCTTGCCCGGCCTGGCCAGCAGGTGCACCTTCCAGAAAGCAATGCCGACTGTGTAATGGCACTGATGACCCCGGCTGCAATTTTACAGCATGTGCTGAAGCGGTTGACGGCATCCGGCCGAAAGCTTATACCGCTGGCCTACGCCAATACGGCGCTGGCCGTAAAAAGCGTGGTGGGCAGCTATGGAGGTGCCGTGTGCACATCCGCCAATGCCGGGATTATGCTGCGCTGGGCCATGGAACAGGGGGATGGGGTGCTGTTCCTCCCTGATAAAAACCTGGCCCGCAATACAGCTGCGGTGTTGGGTCTTAGCGAAAAGGATATCCACCAGTTGGATATTCGGCGGCGCGGTGACGCGGCAGATGTGGCTGCCGCGAACCGGGCGTCCCTGGTGCTCTGGCCGGGCCTGTGTTCCATCCATGCCCGTTTCAACCTTGCGCAAATTGCCGCGGCACGTAAAGCGGACCCGCAGTGTACAATTGTTGTCCATCCGGAATGTTCCCCCGAAGTGGTCAAGGCTGCAGATGCAGCCGGATCAACAGCGTATATCATCAAATATGTTGCGGCCGCCCCAGAAGGATCGCATATCTATATCGGGACGGAGATCAACCTTGTCCGCCGGCTGTCGCGGGAATATGCCGGAAAACTGCGGGTGGAGCCACTGTTTCCCAGCGCCTGCTCACACATGGCCAAAGTTACCCCAGCCAAATTGCACCGCACACTACAATACATCGCAACCGGCACGGCACGGCCCCTAGTGATTGATCCAGCTGTAAGGGTGCCGGCCCAGGCCGCCATTGAGCGTATGCTTAGGGTATGCGCACAGCAAAGCAGTCCTGCGCGCCTGAAATAAAAGAAAGACCATGATACAGCAGCGGATACAGACACAGGTTTTGATTATCGGAGCAGGCATAAGCGGCAGCACTGCCGCGCTTACGTTGGCGGATGCCGGGCACGAAGTAACGCTTATTGTCCCCGGTAAGAAACTGGACGGCGGCAATTCTGCGCTTGCCCAAGGCGGTATCGTCTATACACCGGATAGAGATAAAGGTCGAAGCTTGGAGCAGGACATTCTTGTTGCCGGGCACCACCACAACTATCTGCGCGCTGTGCGCAACCTTTGCCAGAATGGCCCGGAGGCGGTTGAACGTCTGCTTATGGGCAGAGCCTCTGTTCCCTTTGATCGTACTGAAACCGGGGAATTGGACTTTACCCGTGAAGGGGGGCACCGCACTCCGCGCATTTTACATTGTGCTGACCATACCGGCAGGACGATTATGGACTGCTTGCTCAAAGAAGTACAACAATCCCCCAATATTCGCATATTGACACAGCGGACAGCCATTGATCTGATCACAACACACCACCACGCAAGCTCCAGGGAATATCATTATCAGCTGGAAAACCAGTGCATGGGTGCCTATGCCTATAACGAAGCAGCTAAATGTGTGGAAACAATCCTGGCGGACTGGACCATCCTGGCCACCGGCGGCATAGGGCAGATATATCTGCACACCACTAATACGCCAGCCTGCACCGGGTCGGGTATTGCCATGGCACAGCGTGCCGGGG
>CAYRKU010000095.1:0-5785 GCA_964425055.1 uncultured Lawsonia sp.
GAGCCGCGTATGCGCCACGCACAGCGTTATCCTGTCCGCCCACGTTTCCCTTGGAATGACCCCCATCAAACAGTTTGGCAACGACGCCCAGAAGTCCAAATATGTACCGGATCTCGCTTCCGGTAAAAAGCTGGCTGCTTTCGCTCTGACCGAACCAGGCGCCGGTACTGATGCCTCTGCGCAGAAGTCAGTGGCCGTCCGTGATGGCGACAACTATATCATCAACGGCTCCAAAGTGTTTATTACCAATGGTGCTGTAGCCGATACGTTCATCGTATTTGCTATGACTGATCCTTCCAAAGGCCTGAAGGGCATTTCCGCCTTTATTGTGGAAAAGAACTTCCCCGGCTTTGAAGTAGGCCAGACCGAAGACAAGATGGGCATTTGCGCATCCTCCACCACCGAACTGTTCTTTAAAGATATGATCGTCCCCGCTGAAAACCTGCTCGGCCAGGAAGGCAAAGGTTTCAGCATGGCTATGCAGACCCTCGATGGTGGCCGTATCGGTATCGCAGCTCAGGCTCTTGGTATTGCCGAAGGTGCTCTGGAAGCAGCCATTTCCTACGCTAAGGAACGTGTGCAGTTTGGTAAACCCATTGCCACCAAGCAAGGCATCCAGTGGATGTTGGCCGAAATGGCTACCAAAATTGAAGCAGCCCGTAACCTGGTATACCAGGCTGCTCTTGCTCATGAATCCGGCAAGCGCTTCAGCGTAGATGCAGCCATGGCAAAACTGTTCGCCTCTGAAACCGCTATGGAAGTTACCACCAAGGCCGTCCAGATCCACGGTGGCGTGGGTTACACCCGCAACTTCCCGGTTGAACGCATGATGCGCGATGCCAAGATCACCGAGATCTATGAAGGCACCAGCGAAGTTCAGCGCATGGTCATCTCTGGCAACCTCCTTGCCTAAGTTCCATTGAAGCAGGTTTACCCTGTTTCTTTGGATCAGTATGGATCAGGTTGGATCACTTTACCCAAACAGGGCGCCCGGTGGACATCGGTCCATCGGGTGTCGTGTATACTCCATATCTGCCGATTAATATTGGCAGTATACCGGTGAGGAAACATGAAGAAGGTAGTTGTTTGCTACAAATGGCTTCTGGACGATGCGGACATCCGCGTCAACGACAGCAATCACCAGCTGGACACCAGCAAGGCGAAATACAAAATCAATGAGTATGACCGTAATGCCATTGAAGCCGGTGTTCAGTTGAAAGCAGCCGCTGGATGCGAACTTGTGGGCATAACCTGCGGCACCGCCACCAAAGAATCCACCAAAGATGCTCTTTCCCGGGGTCTGGACTCTGTTACCTATTTGAATGCGGCAGCGTTGGCTGATACGGACAGCCGCGCTACAGCCAAAGTACTTGCTGCCATGATCAAAAGCTTGGATGCCGATGTTGTGATTTGCAGCGAAGGATCCAGCGATGAATATGCCCAGCAGACCAGCTCACGCCTGGCAGCCATGCTTGGTTACTCTTCCGTATCTTTTGCCCACTCCATTGAAGCCGCCGGCGATACGCTGAAGATTGGCCGCAAGCTGGATGACGGCATGGAAAACGTTGAAGTAACCGGCCCCGTGGTGATTTCTGTAGTGCCCGACATCAACGATGCACCCATCCCCAGCGTGAAGCAGATCCTCGGTGCCAAAAAGAAACCCGCCAATGAAGCCAATCTGGCAGCTCTTGGCCTTTCCGATGCGGACCTCGCCCCGCAGCTGAAAACCATCAGCGTACTTGCCCCTGTCGTTTCCCGTAAGGGTATTCGCCTGAATGCAGGCGATGTGACCGTTGCTGCCGCTGCTGCTGATCTGGTGAAGAAACTTACCGCTGATGGCGTTCTGTAATGCCAGTTACAGGGAGAAATACTGATGAAAGTATGGGTTATCGCTGAAACATCCGCCCTTGCTGCGGAACTTGTGAGTGGTGCCAAAACAATTTCTGGTGGTGCCGCAGAAGTAACAGCCTTTGTTGGCGGGGACGAAGTAGCCGGCAAATATGTTTCTGCCCGCGGTGCTGTAAAGGTAACCGTCTTGCCTCTGCTGGCCAATGCCATGTGGGAGGATTACACCCCGGCCCTGGTTGAAAAAGCCAAAGCCGAAGCCCCGGCCCTGATCCTTATCGGTGCCACCAAACGCGGGAAAGACATGGCTGCGCAGATAGCATCACTGCTTGATGCGCCCTGTGTTTCCGATGGCAAAGTTTCCTCCATTGACGGTGGTGCCATGACCGTGACCCGCATGATCTACGGTGGTATGGCTGTTAAAACGCAGAACACCTCTGCTGCTACAGTGATCATTACCGTCGCTCCTAAATCCTACGAAGCTCTGCCGGAAGACGCTTCCAGCGCAGCTGCCGTTGAAACCATGCCCGCCCCTGCAGCCTCTAAAGTAGTGGTAACCGGCCGCGAACCCAAGGTTTCCAGTGGTGTGAATCTGGCTGATGCCTCTATCGTGGTTGCCATTGGCCGTGGTTTTGTGGAAAAGGACGATGTCAAGCTTGCTGAAGATCTGGCTAAGGCCGCGGGTGCAGAAATGGCCTGCTCCCGTCCTATCGCCGAATTCTTCAAATGGATGCCTGAGGAATCTTACATCGGCATTTCCGGGCAGATTATCAAACCGCAGCTGTATATCGCTGCCGGTATTTCTGGGCAGGCCCAGCACATCTCCGGTTTGCGAGACTCCATGATCGTTGTGAGCTTTAATAAGGTAGAAAATGCCCCCATGAACGCTCAGTCTGACTACTATATTGTTGGCGACATCAAGGAAGTGCTGCCCGCTCTGACCAAAGCTTTGAGCGAACGTTAATATAATGGGAGGCCGCTTTGCCGTTGTAGCCTTTTATCCTCTCACCTTCCATAGGGAGGTGAGAGGGCGGGCTTCCCCCAAAAAAATGTTTAACCAATCACTCCCACGGGGAGCAAGGGGCATTCTATGGCCGATTATGATGCTATAGTTGTCGGTGCCGGCCTGGCCGGCAGCACGGCTGCTTATTGCATGGCCAAAGCCGGGCTCAGCGTGTTGATTCTTGAACGGGGCGATACTGCCGGGTCCAAGAATGTAACTGGTGGCCGCCTGTATGGCCACAGCCTGGAACGGGTTATCCCCGGCTTTGCCAAAGAAGCGCCGATCGAACGCGTGGTTACACGTGAAGTCATCTCAATGATGACTGATGAAAGCTGTTTTAACATTGACTTTCAGTCTTCCAAATTTACCGGTAATCCTCTTGGCGAATCCTACACAGTTCTCCGGGCGGAATTCGATGCCTGGCTGACGGGAAAAGCCGAGGAA
Source organism: uncultured Lawsonia sp. (assembly GCA_964425055.1). GTDB lineage: Bacteria > Desulfobacterota > Desulfovibrionia > Desulfovibrionales > Desulfovibrionaceae > Bilophila. Next base: position 3,293 of record CAYRKU010000095.1, read on the forward strand.
GCCGGCTGTGATGTGGTCTGCCCCGCTCGCGTGGACGACTTTCTTATGGAAGACGGCAAACTCACAGGTGTTATCGCTGGTGAAGATGAACTCACGGCTGATGTTATTGTCCTTGCTGATGGTGTAAACAGCCTTCTTGCCCAGAAGCTGGGTATGAAGAAAGAGCTGAATCCGCATGAAGTAGCTGTAGGCGCCAAAGAAATTATTGAACTTCCCGAAGACGTTATCAATGCCCGCTTTGGATTAAACCCCGGCGAAGGTATGGCCCGTCTTTGCGCTGGCATGCCTTCCAACGGCATGGTAGGTGGCGGTTTTATCTACACCAACAAGCAAAGCATCAGTATTGGGCTTGTGGTAACAGTTGCGGAATTGACCCGCGCCCAGAACCGCGTCCCCGATATGCTGGAGGCTTTCAAACAGCATCCCTCTATTCGGCCTTTCCTGGAAGGTGGTAAAATTGTGGAATACTCCGCACACCTGGTGCCCGAAGGTGGCCTGAAGATGATGCCGGAAATCGTACGCGACAACCTAGTTGTGGCTGGTGATGCTGCTGGCTTCTGCCTGAATCTTGGCTATACGGTACGCGGTATGGACCTGGCCATCGCTTCTGGTGAAATGGCTGCCAAGGCCGTTATTGAGGCAAAGGGTAAAAATGACTTTTCTGCAGCTGGCCTCTCCAGCTACAAAAAGTTGCTTGAAGAAAGCTTTGTGATCAAAGATATGCAGACGCACCGCAAGGCACCTGAATTTATTGAACATACATCTCGTGTATACAATGAATATCCTGCCATGGTGGAATCCATGTTCTATGACATGTTCACCGTTAACGGTACGCCTTCGCAACTGACCTTCAAAAAGCTGTTCCCGCATATTCGCAAAGCAGGCCTGCTCAACCTCGCCAAGGATGGCTGGAAAGGACTAGGTGCAGTATGAGCATGAGCATTGAACAAAAGTTGTCCCTCAACAAATTTGTTGTTGATGAAGGCAACCCGCATATTATCGTCCATCAGGAAAAGCTTGACGACGCCACCATCAAAACCCTGACCAAAGGTTGTCCGGCCGGATTATATACCCTCAATGAAAAGGGACAGCTTGTGTTTGAAGTAGCAGGATGCCTTGAATGTGGTACCTGCCGCGTTATTTGCGCGCACAAACCCGGCGGAATAGAATGGAATCATCCCAATCCAGCCTTTGGTGTTATGTACCGCTTCGGCTAAACCCGGAACAAACGCAGTACGTTCCGTCCCCCGAAATCTTCTCGGGGGACTTTTTTATACCATCCAGATCCATTGACCCTGTCAACGTCTTCCCCGGGGACTACAATTCCGTGGATCCTCTGGCTGCGGATTATTACCGGCCCCGGACGTGGTACATCCTTGGGCGTAAAGTCCACGCCAGCAGGCTGTTACGGGTTGTGCCCAATGAAGCCCCGCTGCTGTACCGTCCAAACTACAACTTCCTTGGCATTCCACAGGCTCAGATACTCTGGGACTATGTCCTGCATTTTCAGGAGAACAGGGATGCGGAAAACCGCCTGTTGAACAAGTTTTCCACACTGGTGTTCAAGACGGACATGTCAGACATTTTCAACGGGGCGCGTAACCTTGAGCAGCTTGACCTGCGGATGCAGATATTGGCCCGCAACCGCTCCAACGATGGCGTACTGGCCATAGACAGGGAAAGCGAGGACGTGATCAAGATTGAAACCCCGCTCTCCGGCGTGTCTGACATTGTACGGCAATCGCTGGAAATTGTGGCCGCCCTCAACCGGACACCGGCGGTAAAGCTCCTTGGCATAAGTCCTTCCGGATTCAACGCCACCGGCGAAAGCGACATACGCAACTATTATGACCATATCGCCAGCCAGCAGGAAAAGGTTTTACGGCCCGTGATTCAGTCGTTGCTAGACGTTCTGGAAGTCCACCTGTGGGGCGAAACGGATCCGGACATCCACTTTGAATTTGCTCCGTTGTCTGAAACGGACGACGTTACCCGCGCCACTTCGATGCAGACGCGGGTGAACACGCTTACCGCCCTGCTGGATCGGGACGTTTTAAGCCCGGAAGAAGTGCGGCGCGTGCTGATTGAAGATCCTGACAGCGGGCTGAACGACCTTGACCCGGAAGACGTGCCGGAACCCTCAGATATTGGGCAGGAGGAAACGGAAGGCGCACCGCTGCCTGATGTGGAAGCCAACCCAACGCAGGACGAGGAACAGTGGATCACAACGGGGAACGGTAAGCATGTCGAAGTCGAAGAAGGTACCGGCAAAATCCTCAAAGGGAATATTGGGCAGGAAGATACGCCACAATCGGAAGAAAAGGACAGGCAGGAACAGGAAACCCGCACCAAAATCGAAAGTATCAGGCTTGAGGAAGGATATGATATCATATTGCCCAATGTGAACTAAGATACTCTGGAAAAATGGGACCTGCCAGACAAACATGTCATGCTTATTATAGAGATAATTGAGCGTATCGCAGAAATCCCTCC
>CAYRKU010000096.1:0-5674 GCA_964425055.1 uncultured Lawsonia sp.
AAGAAAGGAGAACTCGTTACCCAGTTTGATATGAAAATGGTGGAAAAGGTTGGCCTAGTGAAGTTTGACTTTCTTGGCCTGCGCACCATGACGCTTATTGATAATACGTTAAAGGCTATAGCAGCACAGGGTAACACGCCGCCCGATTTGGATATTCTGCCGCTGAATGACCCCAAAACCTACGAAGTGTTTGCCAAGGGCGATACCGATGGTATTTTTCAGGTAGAAAGCTCCGGCATGCGGCAATATTTGCGCATGTTACATCCTTCCTGCTTTGAAGATATCATCGCCATGCTTGCGCTCTACCGGCCAGGTCCCCTAGGATCGGGCATGGTGGATGAATTTATTAAACGTAAACACGGTGAAGTGGCCGTAACGTATCCTGTGGATTCCCTGAAAAACTGTCTAAAAGATACCTACGGCGTAATTGTGTATCAGGAACAGGTGATGCAAATCGCCCAGATTGTGGCTGGATATACGCTTGGCGGCGCAGACTTGCTGCGCCGGGCCATGGGCAAAAAAAATGCCGCAGCCATGGCTGAAGAGCGCAGTCGCTTTGAAGCCGGTGCCGTTAAAAACGGCATTCCCAAAGAAAAGGCCAAAGAAATTTTTGACTTGATGGAAAAATTTGCAGAATACGGGTTCAACAAATCCCATTCCGCAGCCTATGCCCTTATAACATACCATACAGCATATTTAAAAACTCATTATAAACTTGAATTTATGGCTGCCCTCCTTACATCTGAAATTGGAAACCAAACCAAGATATTAAAATATATTGCTGCCTGTAAGGACATGGGTATTGAGGTATATCGTCCAGATATCCAACTCAGCCGACGTGAATTTATCGTACACGATGGCAAAATTATTTACGGCCTTGGCGCTGTAAAAAGCGTTGGGGATGAAGTTATCAGGGAAATTGTCCGCGCACGGGAAGACGGTCCCTTCCTTTCCTTAATGGATCTCTGTTCCCGCATCAATTTACGCAAAACCAGCAAACGGGCTTTGGAAAATCTGATCAAAAGCGGCGCGATGGATTGTTTCAAACTGCCCCGTGCAGCCTTTTTTGCTGCGCTTGATGTCGTCATGACCCGCGCGCAGAAAAAACTTAAAGAAAAACAAAATAACCAAATGTCCTTACTGGGCTTTGTCCCCATACAGGAAACACCTCAGCAGTCTGGCGGGATTGGATTTGACTGCCCGGAAGGGGAAATCCCGGAATGGAGCGAAGAGCAGAAATTACGTTTTGAAAAAGAATCCCTCGGTTTTTTCCTTTCCAGCCACCCATTGCAGCCATATATTCATGAATATGGCAGGCTTGGCCTGTATACACTTGAAAGTGTACGAGATGTGGGCGACAAGAGTATAATCAAATGTGCCGTATTGGTAACAACTATCCGGGAAATAGTAAACAAACGCGGCAACCGAATGGCCTTTGTGGCTATTGAAGACTTCACAGCCTCTGGTGAAGTTACCTTTTTTACCAACGAATTTTTGGCCTATCGCACGTTGCTGAACTCAGAACAACCTCTGCTTCTTACCGCAACCGTAGACAACAATTCAGGCTATACACCGCCGTCCAGCGATGATACATCTGAAGATGCGGATGAACAACCACAACGGGAGCTGAAGCTGGTTGGGGTTTCTGTGCAGCCACTGGCCGATGCCTGCCGCGATTGTGATGCTCCGGTATTTTTAGAGGTGGACTCTGCCCTTTTGGATACTCAGGGTATTGAATCATTTAAAGCAATACTTGAAAAATATCGAGGAAAAACTGAAGTTCACCTGGCTGTCCGTGTGGATGGGGCTGACTGCAGGCTGCGCCTTGGTTCACGTTGGATGATTACCCCATCCCCCGAATTTCGGCAGGACATTCAGAGGTGGTACGCAGCCAACCGTGCGGAAGTTGCAACGGCCTGAACCGCTAACTGAAATTTACCTATTATATTGAGGATGTTGCATGGCGTTACCAATTTGGCAACTTACCATTCGTTCTGAGTTTTGCTCGGCCCATGCATTGCGCCATTATAAGGGAAAATGTGAACACCTTCACGGGCATAATTACGGGGTAAAAGTAGTAGTTGAAGGGCGCCACCTTTCCTCAGATACTGAATTGTTAATGGATTTTGGCGATCTACGGGCACTGCTTAAAGACGTTTTGGAAAAACTGGATCATAAGTATCTGAACAACTTACCACCCTTTGACAGAATCAATCCCTCATCGGAAAATTTAGCCCGGTATATCTGGCAGGAAATGGCATCTCAGCTTCCAGAACAGATCAAACTGCATGCGGTCACCGTAGCTGAAAAGGGTATCCAGTCCGCAACCTATATGGAACGAGATTAAAGCCTTCCAGTAATCACACTTTGGCGCAACCTCCGGAGTCTGTCCCCCCCGCTACAGGATCCGCCACGCTTCAGCTGCCGTGGGACCATCGGGCGCACCGGGCCCACGGTAAAAGGCATGGGATTGGTTTTCAAAAACGGTGCTGCAGGCAACCTTTTGGTATTGGTGCTGCCGCAGTTGGGGCATGGCGGGCAGATGTTGCCTGAAGTCATTTCTTCAAACTCACAGGAACAATGCCTACAATGAAAGTCATACATGGGCATGAACAGCAGCCTCCAAAAGCAGTTTTCCTGTTTTGTTTGTTATAACGCCTTGCCGTATTCTGCAAGGTGTCTGCAGGCTTACCTTGTCAATCCGCCGTTCTGTAGGATACATGTTGAACAGAATTTACCTGGCAACTGCGGTACAGGATTACTGTGAAAATACGCTTCTGCTTCTTTGATCTACCCTATCCATTCAGCTATGCACTGTATATTGTGTCAGTGGTGCTGCTGTTGGCTACCCATGGAGTATGCCGCCCAATAGCCTTTGCAGCTGATATCCAGGGCAGGAACAGCATGGATATTCTTTCCCTGAGTGTGGAAACACAGGACACAGCTGTACATGTCAATTCCGGCTTTATTTTTAACAACAAACGTAAAATTGCCTCACAGCTTCATGACGGCGCAGTAATGACGCTTACCTGTACCTTACGCCTAGAGCAAGTGCATACATTGCTTCCCAATATTGTGGTGGCGGAAACCATTGACACCTGTTCGATGCGCTACGATGTACTGACGCGGGAATTTACTCTTGCAATACCTGGCAAGAGCACACTGCGCCAACGCAGTTTTTCTGCATTGCTGGATACAGCTTTCAAAAATATCCATTTTATCCTCCCTCTGCGCAGCCCACTAATTTCCGGGGAAAATTACAGACTGTATATTGACCTGAGCCTGCAACATGCGGGCATCCCGCCATGGCTGTCACAGGCGTTGTTTTTCTGGTCCTGGGATGTTGTTCCCCCTGTATCTGTGACGCAGGATTTCCATTTTTGATGGCGCACTTTCAGCGGAGGAAAGCCATGCCCGAACAACTAGAAAAAGTTATTCAGATCGGTGTTCCAGATGATAAGGAAAAACGGCGGCGCCGTTACGAGCTTCTTGTTGCCTTTATCCTCGTACTGGTGGTTATGGGCAGTACATGGGCTCAACTGACATTTTATGGCGTTGATTCCTGGATGTTCATTCCGTTTTTGAACATCAATTCCATTTTCATGCTGATTGTGCTCCTACTTGTTGCCCGCAACATAGTCAAACTTATTATGGAGCGGCGCAGGAAAGTATTCGGTGCCCGTATCCGGACCAGACTTGTTGTGGTATTCATTTCTCTTTCGCTCATTCCCACAGTACTTATGTTTCTGGCCTCAAACCGAGTTATGGGAACAAGTGTGGACTACTGGTTTACCAGCCAGACCGAAGGCTCCCTTGAGGCAGCACTTGATGTGGGGCAAAGTTTTTATGCTGCGTCCGCCAAACGCCTGCAATACCGTTCTGAGGCTATCCTAAACGAGATCAGCCAACGGCGTTTGCTGTGGGGCGGATCCGGTATGAATACACTCCTCCAAAACAAACAAAAGGAATACGGGCTCACTTTAGTGGGGGTAATTGATCCCCAAGGCAGGGAACTTACCTGGCACAATACCAGCCCCTTCAACATAGGATGGGAAAACGCTAAAACCCGTATTGACTGGGCGCACGTAGGACAAAAACGCTTTGGATCCCTGCTTTGGGCAACCGATGAAGCCGATTATGTCATCGGCGTGCTGGCTGTAGACGGTGGCCGCACAGGTTATCTGGTTACGGCAGAAAGTATCGGACAGGGCCTTTTGGCCAAGCTGGAACGTATTTCCACTGGTTTTGAAGAATACGCCCAGCTTAAACAACTGAAAAAGCCTCTTAAAGTATCCTTTCAGCTTATACTCGGTGTGCTGGGTATGATTACTATTTTTGGTTCAATCTGGTTTGGTTTCAGATTGTCCAAAGAATTTACCGCCCCCATTTTGGCCTTGGCCAGGGGAACAACCCGTGTAGCCCAAGGCGATCTTGATTTTCGCCTGGAAGATAAGGGGGCTGATGAGCTTGGCCTGCTTGTGGATTCCTTCAACCATATGGCTCAGGATTTACAGCAGAGCAGGACCAGCCTAACCCGAGCAAATAGCATGCTTGCCGAGCATAACCGATATATCGAGGCTGTTCTTGACAATATCACCACTGGAGTCATAACCCTTAATGCCACAGGCAATATCCTTACTGTAAACAAAGCAGCCTGTAGCATTTTCAATACCAAGACTACATTGCTTGAGGGGCGAAACCCGGCCGACTTTCTGCCCACTGCCTATGCCACTGTATTTGTTTCCATGCTGAATACATTGCGGGAGCACCCTGAGCATAACTGGCAATGGCAGGATGATGTTATCCTTGGCGATCGCAGTTGGAAGCTTATCCTCCATGCCATTGCTCTGTCCGGGCCAAGCGGAATACGCGCCTATGTGGTGGTTGTGGAGGATATTACTGAGCTGGAGAAAATGCAGCGCATGGCAGCCTGGCGCGAAGTTGCCAAGCGGATAGCCCACGAAATCAAAAATCCTCTTACCCCTATCAAACTTTCAGCGCAACGGTTGGATCGCAAATTCGGCAAGCAGATTCAAGACCCTGTATTTGGGCAGTGCACAGAGTTAATTATCAAACAGGTAGAGCGGCTGCAGGATATGGTGCAGGAATTTTCTTCCTTTGCCAAATTGCCAGAAGTACACCTTTTCCCCGGAGATGTGGCCCCCCTCATTGACGAAGTTACTGCCCTTTTTCGCAACAGCCACAGCAATATTCGTTGGGAAGTGAACAAGCCCAATACCCTGCCTAAATTAGCCATGGATCAAGCTGCCCTGCACCGGGCACTGCTCAATATTCTCATGAATGCCGCCGAAGCGCTTGAAACCATGCCGCCAACGGCCACGAAAAGTGTTCGTACAAGCGTACTGCACGATGCTACGCGGGGGCGCCTTTGTATTGTTATTACCGATACCGGCCCCGGCCTCACACCGGATGAACGAGAACGCATGTTTGAACCTTATTTTTCACGAAAAAAAGACGGTACCGGCCTAGGTTTAGCCATTGTCAAATCAATAGTTGCCGATCATCACGGGACAGTCCGTGCTGCCGCTACGCCGGGGGGAGGAACTTCCATTATTCTGGACTTTCCCGTAATAGCCTCTTACCCAGCCTGAAATCAAGGGGCATATACGTAAGTTAATCATGGATGCGCCGCGTAGCCATTGCCTCTGGTAAA
>CAYRKU010000097.1:0-5654 GCA_964425055.1 uncultured Lawsonia sp.
GCACAGTGCCTGCCTTTGGATCTCAGGGCAAAACAGGCACCATGCTGGTTGCCTTTGGCACCAGCATGGAATCGGCCATGCCCGCACTACAGGCCATTGGCACGGACTATACTAAAGACGGCACGCCGGTGGTCTGGGCCTATACATCTGACATTATTCGTAAAAAACTGGCCAAAAACGGCACAAAAATTTTTTCTGTAGCCACAGCCATGGATGAATGCGCCCGGCTTGGAATCAAAAACTTACGCATCCAGTCGCTGCATATCAGCTCAGGGGAAGAATTTTCCCAGCTTGAGCGTATGATTGTGAAAAATCTGATTGGCAAACCAGGGCGCTTTGATAGCGTGTTGCTGGGGCATCCTCTGCTGGAATCAGAGCGGGATATGAACGAGGTAGCCGACGCTGTGTTGGCAGACTTGGCTGAAGATCGCAAACCCGGTGATGCCGTTGTGCTGATGGGCCATGGTAACGACCGCGGCCCTGGGGACCTGATCCTAGCAGCGGCGCATACAGCCATCAACGCTAAAGATCCCCTGGTATTTCTTGCTACGGTGGAGGGGGCAAACAGCTTTGAGCGCATTCTCCCCCTGCTGAAACGATCCGGAGTCAAACGCGTTTGGCTGCAGCCTTTTATGATTGTTGCCGGGGACCATGCCAATAATGACATGGTTGGCCCTGAGGCAGATTCCTGGGCATCTCTGTTGCAGGATGAGGGTATAACCACGCTTCCCCGGCTCAAGGGTCTTGGGGAAATTGCCGGAGTGCGTGCGGTCTTCCTGCGGCATACAGCCGATACTACAGACGATATCGCCAACAGCAAAAAATCGGAGTAAGCCATGCTGCCGGGAAAACTGTACGGTGTGGGCCTAGGCCCTGGAGACCCCAGCTATCTTACCCTGCGTGCTGCGGAATTACTGCAAACTGCCGACGTTATTTTCACAGTTATCTCTCGCAATGCCTCGTCCAGTATTTCCCGGTCAATAGTAGCACAGCAAAACCCGCATACGGAAATCCGGCAGCTGGTCTTCAGTATGTCCTGCGATGCTGCCGTGCGGGCAAAGCAGCTTCGCGCCAATGCGGAATCCGTGCTGGAGCAGCTGCGCCTGGGGCAAAACTGCGTGTTTGCAGCCCTTGGCGATGTCATGACATACAGTACCTTTGGTTATATTTTGCCAATAATCCGGGCTGAACTTCCGGAAGTGGAAGTAGAAATTGTGCCCGGTATCACCTCCTTTGCAGCACTCACAGCAAAGGCACAGTGTGTGTTGGCCGAAAACGGGGAAGAGTTGCACGTCATTCCCTCCTTCCGTGCTGACATGGCCAATAACCTTGCCTTTACCCCTGGCTCCACAACCATATTACTAAAAACCTACCACAGCCGTCAGGCGTTACTGTCCCGTCTGCAGCAGGAAGGGGGTATATCCGTCCTGTATGGAGAACGACTTGGCATGAAGGGAGAATTTTTCAGCTCTGATCCGGAAGAAATTGCAGCCCGTCCTGAAGAATATCTTTCTCTGATTCTGGTAAAAAAGCAGTCATAGAAGGTCTGTCACAGGCATAACTTCCTGTGACACCTGAAGGTTTGGGAGGTGTATGAACCCCTCCCAAACCTTCTATCGAAGATGCTCTCGCCTTCAGGGAGGGGCGGAACGTTCGACCTGAGGGCCGAGGTCTCAATTTAATAAGGAACTAAGATGAACGGTAAAGTACACAGGCGGATAACAAAGAACATACCCCCCTGGAAACAACCCTGGCAGATTCTGTGTTTTGTGCTGGCGGTGTGCGCTGCAGGCTGGCTTATCCTGCATATGCCGGCCGGGCGCACACACAGGGCTGCACCTGCCCAAACCACTGCCCCGGCAACTTCCTTTCAGAATAACTACATGCAGCACAGGCACTCTCCCGCTAAACAGCCCATACCTGCTCAAGCCACCGTTTCAGCTACAGACAGAGTCCTCTCCAGGATGGGCATCTTTGGCCGTTTATTTCTTGTGGTGGGGCTTGCTGCCTTTCTAGGCGGCGTGGTTGAGCGCCGGCGCTGGTATATGGTGTTGGCCCGATACATGCGCAACCTCACGCAAACGGTGCGGCTTCCCACCATTGTTGGTATAGCCATGCCGGCAGCCATATGTTCCAACGCAGCGGCCAACAGTATGCTGGCCGGTTGGCATGCTGAAGGCCGGCTGTCTACTTCTGCACTGATCGCAGGGGGGATGATCAACAGCTACCTGGCCTATGTTTCTCATTCAATCCGGGTTATGTATCCGGTTATCGGCGCAATCGGCCTGCCTGGGTTGCTCTATTTTATTATTCAGTTTACAGGCGGCCTTGTGGTAATTTGCGGGGTACTGCTCTGGAACCGCCACCATGTTGCCAAACTCGGGCAGCCCCAAAAGGCGGACAACAAAAGCAACTTCGAAACATTCGAGGCGGAGCCTCCCGTACCTTGGCCGCAAGCGTGCCGTCAAGCTGGCATGCAAGCTGCAACACTGTTGTTCCGTATGGTCTGCCTGACAGTTCCACTCATGCTGGGTATGGAATGGCTGCTGAAAAGTGGAGCTCTTGACTTTTGGGATCGCCATGTGCCGGAGCACATCACTCGTTTTTTCCCAGCGGAACTACTGTCTGTTGTTGCGGCACAAATGGGCGGCCTGGTGCAGTCAGCCGCGGTATCGGCCAATCTTCTAGCCGAAGGGCTCATTGGAAATGCCCAAATTTTGCTGGCCATGCTGGTTGCCAGCGCTGTGGGCAACCCCATTCGAGCACTCCGGCGTAACATCCCCTCAGCCTTGGGCATTTTTCCACCAATTGTCGCCCTGATTATTGTGCTGGGGATGCAGTTTTCCCGCCTGTTGATCACCGTTCTGGCCATCTGTGTGCTGGGATTGTGTATGCACTCGCTGCTTTACTAACAGTGCAATCCATGCCACAACAAATTCATGCATACAAAAGCTGTATCCGATGTCCTGGCCCGCATCCGCTGGAGCATGAGCGCTGAAGCCATTGAGGCAGAAAGTTTCCGTATTATTGAAGCGGAATGCGCGCCGCCTGCAGATATCCCCCTCCCGGAATGGCGTGTGGCGCGCCGCCTTATCCACACAACCGGTGATCTGCACATTGCCGACACGCTGTACTTTCGAAACAACCCCGTGCACGCTGGCCTGGTTGCCCTGCACAACAGGGCCCCCATTTTCTGCGACTCCATGATGATTCGCGCAGGATTGTCCCTGATCAAGCTCAAAAACGTGAACGCATCCTACCGCAGCGAAGATATCCACTGTTATATCAAAGACTCTGACGTTATTGAACAGGCCAGACAGGAAGGCCGTACCCGGGCCATATGCAGTGCGGAAAAAGCTAGGCCCATACTGAACAATGCCATTGTGCTGATCGGCAATGCCCCGCTTGCCCTGGCCCGCATTGCCCGTTTCATTCTGGAAGAAGGCATCCGCCCGGCGCTTGTAGTGGGTATGCCGGTGGGCTTTGTCAATGTGGCAGAATCCAAAAATCTTCTGGATCTTTGCCCGGTACCGCACATCGTGCTGCACGGCCGGCGTGGGGGCAGCGCTCTGGCAGTAACCACGCTTCACGCCTTGCTGGAGAGTGCCTGAAGTATTGGGATATGAGCGGAACGCTAGACATTATTTCCTGTGGCATATCTCCCCCTGATACCAATTTGCCACTGTTACAACAGGCCGAGCATGTGTTCGGATCGCGACGGCTGCTGGCCTACTGTTCCGACCTTACTGCAACACTGCATCGTATATCAGCCAATGCAGCCCAAGATGCTGTTGAAGTACTGCAGCTGGTCCGTAAAGGATATCGCGTGGTGGCCCTGGCTACGGGCGATGCCCTATACTACGGCTTTGGGGCCACCATTGTGGCAAGGCCAGAAGCAGAAGGACTGTCCATCCGTTTTCACCCAGGCATTACCGCTTTTCAGGCCTTGTTTCATCGCTTGGGCCTACCCTGGGAAAAGGCTGCGCTGTTCAGCGCACATTGGCACGCCCCACCCCTGCGGGAAATGGCAGAAGCATCCCTAGCTGTTGTGTATGGCGGCAGCCACTTTCCCGCACACCAAATTGCTCAATTACTGATAACTTTCCATCCTGCCTTTGCCCAACGTAAAGGTGTCTTGGCAGAGTTACTGGGCGCTGTCGAAGAACGCGTCATTCCCGGAACATTGGAAGAGCTGGCCCATACTGTCACCGGCCCCACATCCATATTGCTGCTTTTGCCCACCGATATTCCGCCCCCAATTTTGGGACTGGGTCTGCCGGATACCGCCTATCAAAAAGAAAACCACCTCATCACCGCTCCGGATGTGCGTGCCGTAATCCTTGCCCGGCTGCGCCTGCCGGCCTGGGGTGTGCTATGGGATTTGGGGGCAGGCAGCGGCTCTGTAGGCCTGGAGGCAGCAGCCCTGCGTCCAGGGATCTCTGTTTTTGCTGTAGAACGCAATCCAAGGCGCTGTGATTTGATCCTTGTCAACAAAAAAGCTATGGGCGTTGTAAACCATATTCTGCAGAAAGGGGAAATGCCGGAAGCCCTGGCTGCTCTGCCACGGCCGGATCGTGTTTTTGTTGGCGGTGGGGGAAGTGCTTTAAAAGACATCCTTTCTGCAGCCTATGCGGCACTGCGCCCGGGCGGGCTTCTGCTGACCAGCTGCATTACGCTGGAATCCTTCCGCATACTTATGGATTGGAAACCACAATACCGGGTTGGCCTGTGCTCAGTAGATATTGCTGCCGAGCAAATACTGGCTGGCCGCTACCACAGCCTGAAGGCGCAAAATCGCATCCACCTGTTTACCTTTGCCAAATATTCTGACAAATTATAATTTGGATACAGCCCGTGAAACATTCGTTCAAAAATTTGTATGAAAAATCACAAGAAAACTCTCGATATATTTCTCTGGCCAGGCTATTCTTAGACGAAGGTTTGTTTTCAGGCCGAATAGGAGCTGGCAATGGCACAACCTACGAAACAACCCAACCGAATATTATGTATCTTCAAATCCGCACTGTTTTCTCTGGTTTTGCTGCTCTTCAGCATATACACGGCACAGGCCGCCCTCAAAGCCCGCCCAAATGTTCCGGGCCATCTTACCTTTGTCCACCCCACAGCCAGCACACGTGTAGGTTCCCCCTTTGGGTTTCGCTATCATCCAACCAAGCACCGGCGCATCCTGCATTCCGGTGTTGATTTTTCCGGGAAGCGGGGGGAAAAAGTTGTGGCATCCACAGGGGGCCGCGTTATTTTCAGCGGCCGCAACGGCGCCTACGGGCTGATGATTGATATCGATGCCGGCAATGGCATTGTGCTGCGCTACGCGCATCTGGATAAACTTGCAGTGAAAAAGAGCACCATCGTCCGGCAGGGTCAGTATATCGGCAAAATTGGCCGTACAGGCCGGGTAACCGCACCCCATCTTCACTTTGAAGTGCGCGTACACAACAAACCAGTTAACCCGCTGAAATACCTTGATCGGAATCGGACGTGGGCGACCAACACCAAATCCTCCCGTACTCCAACAACGCGGTGACTGCAGTATGCTGACACTACTGCTCGGTGACTTCCAGCCCAAAATCATGCGCCACGTTGCCCTTCTGCTGCTTTTTGCCTTGCTATGTACACCGGCTGCCTTGACCCAG
>CAYRKU010000098.1:0-5641 GCA_964425055.1 uncultured Lawsonia sp.
CCTCTTCGTAAGAGGATTTCTCCAGTGCAAGTGCTTTGTTCCAGAGAAAACGGCAGCACCCGGCAAACCGCCGCATGAGATTTTCTTGCCCGGCTCTGGGGCGCAGCTGAAATTTATAGGTTTGCAATCGTTCCATTTTGCTCAACAGCTTGAACGGTGTATCCGGTAGATTGATCCGCAAAAAAGACTATCCTTCAATTCAGAAAAAACTCTGAGGGCGGCTCTCTTTGGTCTCCAAGCTACTTTGCAGGCAGTTACGGCGGAGCCCCAATTGCTGTTCTACGTAACTATATTGAATCACAGCAACACCAAATTAAAATCAAAAATTCCAGTTACGACGCGCCTTATATCCTCCCCCCCCCTAAAGGAAGAGGGTTTACGGCGCATTAGATAATGTTTATATAGTACAAAAAGGAGGTTATTATGTCTCGTATACCACCGTTCCTTACTGGATTTCTTGTTGCCGCACTTCTAATTTCGGGAAATGTGCTGTCTGGTCAGGCCAATGCATCCCCGCATCACGAGCCGATGGGTCCTAAGGAGGAACAGCTATATAACAGCCTCACACCGGAAAAACAGGCTATATTTGATACTATTATGGATGACTTTATGCAGGAAACAGCTGCCCTGCGGGATAAAATATCAGCTAAACGCCTTGTATTACAAACACTTGGCAATGCGCCCAATCCAAATGTGGAGGTTATAAACAGAACAGCTGAAGAACTGGTTGCTCTGCGGAATGAACTGGCCCCCAAAAGAAAGGCCATGCAGGACCGCATTGCCGAGGAAACAGGCCTTATCTTAGGCAAAATTGGCAAGCCCCGGCCTGAGCGTATCTATCCCCCTGTCTCCAGGTATGGTTGCGGATATCCCCCCATGCGCCACTGGCACCATGGGGAAAATTACTAAAGTTCAGCCAACCTGCTCAGGTCAGAACAGCCAATGCAGGATAACGTGCGCCGAGCCAAATCTCTGCATATAGGATCTTCATCTATAAGCCCCGCCTGAAGTGGTAAACGTGCCTGGCCGACAAGATCTGGCCAGGCCAAAAGCAGCTGATCCACCGCAGCAAAGCAGGAACGGCGCAACACTGGATTATCACAAAAATTATCGTCTTTTCCAGTGCGCCAGATGTACGAAATCAGAATCGATGCAAATTCTTCCGCTAATTTACGGCTATGGGCAAGGGTAGCACCAAAGGCCTGTGGAACACCCCACCCTATATTGCCTGATTCCTTGTTCATATGCCACATGAAACGACGAATAATTTCCCGCGCCTGCTCCGGTCTTTTTTCGGCCAGATGTGCTGTTGTAGCGCCAAGTATTTCAGCAGCCCGCTCGCACACAGGGGCCGTAAGTGGTAAACAGGCAAACAATGGGCTTATCAGTTCACCTAAGGGGATATCACACAATTGGGCAAACTGCTCCTCCCAATCAGCTGCTTCCAGGCACATCCTCACCCTAGCCTTGTGATTCCGAAAGTGTGGCATATCTCCCCCCTCCCCTGTTTTAAACAACAGCTTGTTTTTAGTGTGCGGAAGCATACAGCATTTCTGCCAACAGACAACTGGAACACAGCGTTTAACGGTGCCATTCAGCTTGACTTATTCCTGTTGTTCATCTATAGTCTTTTGCTCAGACCTTCTCAAGGAGAGCACATTCATGAAAAGGACGTACCAGCCCAGCAAAATAAAAAGAGCACGGACACATGGTTTCCGTGAACGTATGCGTACTTCCAGCGGTCGTGCCATTATACGTCGTCGTCGTGCCAAGGGGCGGAAGCAATTAGCAGCTTAACCAGGCCAAGGCGGCACAGGCTGCTCCGGCAATCCGATTTCACGACCTGTTATAATGCGGGTCGCCGCTTTTATTCCAAACATTTTATTATGTTTGTGTCTTTTCGTGTGCCTGCAGATCTGGATTGGCGCATTGGTATGGCTGTTACCAAAAAAATTGGAAAGGCAGTTGTTCGCAACCGGGTTAAACGTGTTTTGCGGGAATGTTTCCGCCTTAACCAAATGTATATTCCCCCTGCTGTGGATATTGTCATTGTACCAGGGCGTCACCTTAACTCGAAACGGCTTACGCTGATGTCCGCAACGCTTGAACTGCTACCCTTACTGGAGGCGATCAGGGCTATCCGATACCCGGCTCAGGCACATATAGGAGTTCAGGTGTGATTTGCCCTACTCTGCGCCAGGTTACTGTTTTTCCCATACGTATTTATCAATGGGTGATTTCCCCTATTCTTCCGCCTGTATGCCGCTTTTATCCTACATGCTCCGCCTATGCAGTTGAAGCGATACTGACCCATGGCCCCCTGAAAGGCGGCTGGTTTGCCCTGAGGCGTATTCTGCGTTGCCACCCTTGGTCAGCGGGAGGATACGACCCCGTTCCACCGTCAGAACATTTTTCCTTTTTCAGCTATCAGGAGCATCCAGATCATCATGGACAATAAACGTTTCTTTCTGGCTATCGGTCTGTCTCTTCTTGTTATGGTGGTGTGGACGCCCATAGCCAAATATACAGGGTTGTCACCACAGCGGCCATCTGTCCAGCAGACCATTGAAGAACCTCAGCCTCAAGCTGAAACACCTGTCGCGGAACAAACCGCCCAACCGGCGCAACCTGCCCCTGCAGTACCCGCCATACCCATATTCACACCGGCAGCCGGGCAGGATCTCAAAATAGAAACACCTCTTTATTCCGCAGTCATATATTCCGGAGGCGGTATCCTCCGTTCTTTTGAACTGAAGCATTACAACGCAGCTATTGAACCAGATTCGCCCAAAATAAACATCATTTCACCAAATGCAGCACAGACAGCTCCACTTGGACTGACTGTTAACGGACAACCATCCTGGAGTACGGGCCAGTGGACATTCAATGGATCACATCTCAACCTAGCAGCCGGTGAAAAGGGCAGCCTGACTTTTATCGGCATCGTGGACGGGATCCGCGTCACCCGCAAAATCACCTTTGATGCCGACACGTACCTTCTTTCTGAAGAAACACGCATCGGTTCTATTGACAATACATCTCAAAATGTCCGCTTGGGTTACATTGTTGCCTCTACATCTTTCGGTAATGGGAGGTATGACCCAACCCGCCTTGCCTGGAACAGTAACGGCAGTTTTGATGATGAAACCAGTGTTGACACGCTGCGGGAATCAGGAATTATTGAACAGGGTACTTTTCCCTGGGCCGGCGTGATGAGCAACTATTTTATGAACATTACCGCACCGGAAGATACTGCAAATCTTACACTTAAAGGCAGGATGCAAGGCGAGGTGTGGCGACTGGCCCTGGAGCGTCCGGAACAGGCCATCCCCGCTGGTGGCGAATTCCGCACAACAACAGCCTGGTGGCTTGGCCCTAAAGACCGCAATCTTTTAGTTTCCGCCCCCAACGACATGCTTGCTGCGCTGGACTACGGCATGTTCTCTGTCATTGCCCGGGCGCTGCTGGTCATTCTAGACTTCTTCCATTCCTATGTGGGTAACTGGGGTATCGCTATTTTGCTGTTGGTTTGTCTGATTCGGATATGCTTCTGGCCACTTTCACAGAAGAGTTATAAATCCATGCATCAAATGAAGAAGCTACAACCTATGATGGACAAGTTGCGCGAAAAATATAAAAACGATAAGCAAGCTTTGAACAAAGAGGTTATGCAGCTTTACAAAACATATAAAGTTAACCCTGCAGGAGGGTGTCTGCCCATTTTAGTACAAATTCCCGTATTTATCGGGTTGTATCAGGCATTACTGAATTCCATTGAATTACGACATGCTGCTTTTATTTCGTACTTACCCTTTACGGACAAAATCTGGCTGGCTGATCTCTCTGCCGCAGATCCATATTATATTTCACCCATAGTTATGGGATTAACGATGTTGCTGCAGCAGCGCCTGACTCCGGCAGCAGGAGATCCCACTCAACAAAAAGTTATGATGTTTATGCCGCTTGTTTTTACGGCTATGTTCATCAATTTCCCAGCCGGGCTGGTGCTTTACTGGCTGTGCAACAATATTCTGTCCATTATCCAGCAATGGTGGATGTTGCGTAAGGACTGATGCAGCCAGGAGGTTTTTTTACAATGGAAGAATTTAAAGAATTTTACGGTAAAAGTTTGGATGAAGCCATACAGGGCGCATGCAGTTATTTTGATACTCCCAGAGAAAAACTGGAAATAGATATCGTTCAGGATGCTAAAAACGGGATATTCGGTTTAGTTGGCGCCCGTAAGGCCATTGTGCGTGCCCGCCGTACCATACTTAAATCACGGGTAGGGCCTATCCTCTCTCGTGATGCTGCCTCTTCCCACCGGGCAGAACAGCATACGGGCAAACCCCGTGTACCCAGAAATCAAGCTAGGGAACAGCTGCAGGATGATATAGGCAACCGTATCCAGCCCCCCAAAATGCCGGATGATGACATTGGCAACCGTATTACTCCGATGCAGGCTGACAGCTTTCAACGGGTATGCTATCCTCCCACCGCTGCTGCCGGAGCATCTGCCCCCCATTTTGGTAACGCACGCACCAAAATGGAGTCTCCCAGAAAACCATATCAGCCCAGACACAATCAGGTAAAACAGGAAAACAGTATACTGGTCACCCAGCCAGTACACCCTACAGAAACAGATGAACCCACTATTGAAAACCCGCCGGTGCGCCCTTTCTCCGAACTGGACAAAGAAAAACTGCTGCAGGTGACGCAATGCACCGCCCGGAAAATTGTCTCCTCCATTCTTGGAGAAACCCAACTTACCGTAACTCTGCAAGAAAACAGAGTGGATATCCATGTAGATTGCGGGGATGATTCCGGGCTGTTGATCGGCCGTGAAGGGCAAACCCTGGCAGCACTTCAGTACATCACCTCGCGTATTATAAGCCGAACCATGGAAGTACCCGTACGCATACAGTTTGATGTGGGTGACTATCGCGAACGCCAGGATGATCGACTGCGCGAACTGGCGTTGGCCCTGGCTGATCGCGTTCGGGCCACTGGCCGACCCTATTCAACTAGGCCTATAAGCTCCTATCACAGAAGGCTTGTGCATATGACGCTTCAGGACGATCCGGACGTGCAAACACGCAGTTCAGGAGAGGGGCAACTCAAACGCGTGATTATTCAACGTCGACGCACGGAACATGGCGGATGTTCCTGACCTGAAGCTGCTGATGTGGGCAAAGCTCTTCCCAGGCGAACATGTATACCGACACAATAGCCGCCATTGCCACCGCTCCAGGATTTGGAGGGATTGGTATTGTTCGTGTCAGCGGACCTCTGGCCCAAACAATCCTTAAACAGCTGTTCAGGCCATCTCTGAAGAGTACAGGATGTTCTGCCGACTATACTCCGTGGGTTCTGCACCGGGGTACCGTAATGGATAACCAAGGGCATTCCCTGGACGATGCACTTGCTGTTTTCATGCCCTCACCCAGAACATTTACCGGGGAAGATGTTATTGAATTTCAATGCCACGGCGGGCCTGAGCTGCTGAATATCGTGCTTAAATCCTGCCTGAACGCAGGTGCGCGTCTGGCCCAACGCGGCGAATTTACGCGAAGAGCCTTTTTGAATGGCCGCATGGATCTGACTCAGGCGGAAGCCGTTGCCGAATTGATTGCCGCACCTT
>CAYRKU010000099.1:0-5632 GCA_964425055.1 uncultured Lawsonia sp.
ACCCACATTGGACAGTTCAGGGTCTTCTTGAATCAGACGTGTCAAAACGCCTTCCGTGATCACCTCAATGCGGGTAGTTGCTGACACACGACTTTCCAGGCGAACCCTATAACCTACAGTCCACCTATTTCTTCACCAAACAGCCGGGACATGTATCGCGCGGCAGTACGGGCGGCCAGTCGCCGTGGCTCAAGTATGAGGATTTTTTTGTCACCAAGCCAGGGTGAATCAAGCAGAGCAGGGGGGACACGGGTTGTTTTGCCTGAACCGGGTGGTGCCTGCAGGATGCAGCGGGTATGGTTAGCCAGGGCCAGGCGAATATCCGGCAAAAGGGCATCAATAGACCTTGCTGTCCCTGCTGCGCTGGGGATAATGCCTGCTGCCGGCAACGCCGAGGTGATGTATTTTGTCATGATCTGCATATCCCACGTTATGCCAAGTTGTGAAAGTACTTGAACCAGATGCCCATCAGCTTTTGCTTGAACCTATTATTTGCATGGGCTATTGTGTTTCTATACTACAACATTATTGGGAGGGGAGGGGGAAAGCCACCATGTCTTTAATGGAAGCTCCAGAGCGTAATCTGGCCTTTGACCTTGTGCGGGTAACTGAAGCGGCTGCTCTGGCATCCGCCCGCTGGCTTGGACGCGGGGATAAAAATGCCGGGGACGGCGCTGCAGTGGACGCTATGCGCCTTTCCTTCAATTCTCTGCCCATTGAGGGCCGAATTATTATTGGTGAGGGAGAAAAGGACAAAGCCCCCATGCTGTACAACGGGGAAACTGTCGGTATGGGGTCTGGACCTGCCCTGGATATTGCGGTTGATCCTGTTGAAGGGACAAATCTGTTGGCCTATGGTCGGCCCAATGCGATCTCTGTAGTGGGGGCTGCTCCTGCCGGCAGTATGTATAACCCCGGGCCCAGTTTCTACATGCAAAAGCTTGTGGTTGGTCAGAAAGCCCGCGATGTGATTGATCTTGATGCACCGGTACACGTCAACATCAAGCTTATTGCCAAAGCCTTAGGCAAAGACGTCAATGATATAGTTGTGTTTGTGCTGGATAAGCCCCGTCACCAGAAACTTATTCAGGAAATTCGTGCTGCCGGTGCGCGGATTCAGCTGCATACAGATGGGGACGTGGCCGGGGCACTGATGGCTGTGGACGAACGATCGGGTGTGGATGTGATGATGGGAACCGGCGGTACACCGGAAGGTGTATTGGCAGCATGCGCTATTAAAGGGGCCGGGGGGGCCATGTTGGCACGGCTTGACCCGCAGTCAGAAAAGGAGCGTTCCGCCGTTGAAGCAGAGGGAATTGATCTAAAACAAATACTTGATGTGGATGTATTGGTACGCGGAGATGATGTATTGTTTGCGGCTACGGGTATTTCCGGGGGGACATTTCTTGGTGGCGTAAAGTTCTTTGGCCGTGGGGCCGTTACGCATTCTATGATCATCCGAAGCAAAACAGGCACCAGGCGCTACCTGGAATCATATCATAACTGGAAGAGGCTGATGCAGATAAGCTCTATCAAATATGATTGAGTGTGTAGATTTCCCGAGCTGGTATTACACATATTACTCCTTTGGGCACAATTCAAACAGAAGAGGTATTTTCATGGCCAATACAGCCACTGCTATTATTTTCCCCGGCCAGGGATCTCAGGAAGTGGGAATGGGGCGTGATGTTGCCGAACACTCCAAAGATGCCATGGACATGTGGAAAAAGGCCGAAAAAATCAGTGGTCTGCCACTCCGTGCCATATATTGGGAAAGTAACGATCCTGCCGTTATGGCCGATACCCGTAACCTGCAGCCGGCACTGACAGTGGTTAATCTTACCCTGTGGCAGGTTCTCTCACAGCATCTGATCCCATCCTGCTGTGCCGGGCACAGCCTTGGTGAATACAGTGCACTGGCCGCCAGCGGCGTGTTGCAGCCTGAAGAAGCCATTGAACTGGTTGCTCTGCGTGGCCGTCTGATGGCTGATGCCGATCCGGAGGGCAAGGGCGGTATGGCCGCAGTACTTAGGCTGGGTCGTGAAGCTGTGCAGGAAGTTGTCTCGGATGTGGTAAAAGAGACTGGTGAAGTGCTTATCGTGGCCAATTACAACACACCGGCGCAATTTGTCATCAGTGGTACAAAAGCAGCCATAGCATCAGCCATGGCTGCCATTAAACAGCGCCGGGGCCGTGCAATGCCCCTGGCAGTAAGCGGGGCCTTCCACAGCCCCCTGATGCAACAGGCCGCGCAGGAACTGAGTGCTGTACTTGAGCGAATGAAGTGGAACAAACCCAAGTTTCCGGTATACAGCAACGTTCTTGGCAAAGCTGTTACAGACGGAGAAAGGCTGCGTGAGCTGGCTAGGGTTCAGATGATCTCTTCAGTGCTTTGGATCGATACACTTACCAGTCAGTGGCAAGACGGCATCCGCTCCTGGGTGGAAATTGGGCCAAAGGGTGTCCTGTCCCGTATGGTAAAGCCTGTGCTGGATACCATCCCGGCCAGTGAAGAGTTTTCAGTTATCTCTGTCTCTTCTTTGGAAGCAGCTTTGGCGTTTGCCTGATTTGTTCTGCTTCTGCTGTATATAGGCTGTGAGTAAAACAACTGTAAACCAACACGACTTAACAGGGATAACCTCCTGTGTGGCCATTGATTTTGAAACGGCGGATTACGGAGCGGACAGTGCCTGTGCTGTGGGACTGGCCAAAGTACAGTATGGGGAGATAGTGGATACATTGTACAGTTTGATCCGTCCGCCACGTCGACATATTGTCTTTACCTGGGTACATGGCATCAGGTGGGAGCATGTCCGGCACAGTCCGACATTCGCAGAATTGTGGCCACGGTTGAATATGTTCTGGGCAGGTACCCAAAGGCTTGTGGCCCACAATGCACCCTTTGATCGCCGCGTTTTGTATGCCTGCTGTGCTGCTGCCCGACTGCAGCAGCCACAGCTGCCCTTTATCTGTACACTTCAGGAATCACGCCGGAGGCTGTTCCTGCCTTCATACAGGCTAAATGCCATCTGCGACCATTGCGATATTCCCCTGCAACACCATCATGCAGGGTCTGATGCGCTGGCCGCAGCTCAATTGTTCATATATCTGCAGATGCTTGATGCGTTGGCTTGAGTTTTAAGAGGTGATTCTCAATAGTCATGGTCAAGGCTGTAAGCCCTTCGCCTGTGTGGGCTGAAATGGGCAGGGCGTCTGGCCACGCATCGCGTAAGGCAAGTCGGGTTTCCGGATCGACCATATCCCATTTGTTGAACAGGAGCATCCGGGGAATGGTGTGGAGATTCATGTCTGCAAGGATGTTTTCTACGCTTGCTATCTGCTGTTCCAGCGCGGGGTGCGCTGCATTCGCTACATGCAGTAGAATATCTGCCGCTGTTAATTCTTCAAGTGTTGCTTTAAAGGCTTCACCAAGTTCTTCAGGCAAATCGCGGATAAAGCCAACTGTATCGGCAAGGACCACTTCCCGTTCCCGGGGAAAGCGCAACCGGCGGGTAGCCGGGTCAAGTGTGGCAAAAAGTCTATCCTCAACCAGAACAGAAGAATGTGTGAGCCTGTTCAACAATGTAGATTTGCCAGCATTGGTATAGCCCACAAGCGCGGCTACAGGTAACCCCTGTCGGGTACGGCGCGCCCGTACAAAGGCACGTTGCCGCCGCAGGTTTTCAAGCTCACGGCGGATACGGGTAATGCGTTCTCGTACACGCCGGCGGTCTGTTTCCAGGCGCGTTTCACCAGGGCCGCGACCCCCAATGCCACCCATCAGCCTGTCCATGGCGCTGTTTTTACCCATCAGCCTGGGCAGGGTATAGTTCAACTGGGCCAGTTCTACCTGAAGTTTACCCACTCTGCTTGTTGCCCGCCTGGCAAAAATATCCAGAATCAACTGTGTGCGGTCAATCACTCTGCGTTCGGTAATTTCCGAAAGGCTGTGCAGCTGCGCTGGGCTTAATTCTCCATCAAAAATAATCAAGGAGGCCCGTCCCTGCAAAGCCAATACTTCAAGTTCAGCCAGTTTGCCCTTGCTCAAGATGTGTCGAGGGTGGATTTGGGCTACACGTTGCAACAATTTCCCGGTAACCAGTACACCGGAGGTGCGGGCAAGGTCTTCCAGCTCGGCCAAATACCCTTCCTGTATGCCCCGGGCAAGGGGAGAAACCGAAACAAGCACGGCCCGGGCGTTGTGTTCCGCTTCCAGCAGGCCTAAAGCGGAACGGGCCATCTCTTCCTCAAGAGATTGTGCGTTTACGGTAAATTCAGGCCCAATACGATCCCACGGCTGCAGCCCATGAACCTGATACGCCTGCCGGGCCATATTGGGCGGTAAAAGATATGCATATTGAAAGCTGACCGGATCGCCATATTCATTGACCGTAAGTACGCCAATACTGTCCAACCTGAGAAACAGCATGTCCATCAGGTCTTCCCGCGAAAGACCATCGGGGGAAAGATGCGTATGCAGCAGGCGTACACCGCGTAGCCGTTCGGCCGATTCCCGACCCCGGGGAAGCTCCGGGATAAAAATAAAAGCAGCTTCCCCCACAATCACCATACCTACGCGGCCCTGGCGATCAATAATCAGACCCAGTTGCCTGCCCAGTATGCGGGAAAGGGCAGCCATCTCCCGTGCCTGTTCCAAAGTGTACCCGCCATTGGCAGGGTAGCGCCTACGGCCAAGCCTGGTCAGAGATCTTATCTGGCTGGGTTTCAGCCCTGCAGTATTACCTTCAATGCGTACAGCTATGGTGCAATCCTTTTTTGGAGTCTATGGCATCTGATCACGAAAGATCTCATATTGCCCGGCTTAGTTGCGGATAAAGTTCGTATACGTAATGGGTTCCCGTTTTGGCAGGGGTACGCCTGCCTTTTGGGCTGCATCTATACATTTTAGCAGATAGGCCATATTCCTTGCCAATGTGCGCATGGTTTGCAGGCCTTCAATGTCCTGCTGTACTTCTTTAGGGCTGTTTCCATGCACCATGTTCCAATACTGTGAAGAAACTATGGGCATTTGCAATATTGTAAAATATTTATTGAGCTGATCAAACGTAGCCGTCGTCCCGGCACGCCTAGCTGAAACCACTGCGGCGGCCGGTTTCAGATAAAAGATACCGCGGTCGCTGCGTGTACCTGCAAAGAAAGCACGATCCATAAAGGATGTAACGGCGCCACCGGCACCAGCCCAATGAACGGGGGATCCGAAAACATAGCCGGAAAAATCACTGGCCAATTCCAGAAATTCATTGACTTTGTCGTTAAAAACACATTTTCCCAGACTGGAACATTTGCCACAGGCCATACATCCCGCAATGGGTTTAACCCCGATCCAGAACAAATGCGTTCCTATCCCTTCCTGTTCAAGAGTATTCTTGACTTCCGACAGTGCCGTAAAGGTACAGCCATGCTCATGTGGGCTTCCGTTTACAAGAAGAACCTTCATTACCTGCTCCAGTATTTTGTGTATCTGTTGTGTATATGTAACGCAATTACAACTTGTAATACCTCAGATGCGGTACAATCTTCAATACCCTGTGTCGGATAAATGTTTCATCACGCCTTAAGCTTTTTACTTTTATCAGCTGTACTGCCTCTGGTTTATATTTAGAACGGACAG
>CAYRKU010000100.1:0-3885 GCA_964425055.1 uncultured Lawsonia sp.
TGATCACGGCCGGATATTCTGAACCTTGCGACTTATGAATTGATATGGCATATGCTGCAATAATTTCATCCAGATCGTCCCAGTCATACCCAACCAACCTGTCATCATATTTGACCACAAGACATTTTTCCTGCGTATCCAAAAACGTGATCCGCCCAATGTCACCGTTGTAGACGTCCTTTTCATAATTGTTGCGGATCTGCATCACTTTGTCGCCATAGCTGAAAACCCGATCTCCGCGTTGGAGTATCTGCTTTGCCGGATTCAGTGCCCGCTGTAACAGCCTGTTCAGATGTACAGCTCCTACTGTACCTTTATGCATGGGGGTAAGCACCTGAATATCATCCACTGAATCAAACCCAAATCGGCTGGGAATATGGTTTTTGACAAGGTCAACAATAATATCGGCAACACGCTCCGGGTCATTCTGACGAATAAAATAAAAGTCGGAAAGGCGATCTTTAGACGACTCCAAACAGGGGATTTCCCCATGGTTTATCAGATGTGCGTTACAGATAATTCCACTTTCTCTGGATTGACGAAAAACATCCACAAGTTCAACTACAGGCAAGGCACCCGATTTGATCATATCTCCAAGCACATTGCCCGGCCCCACGGAGGGCAGTTGATGCACATCTCCCACAAAAATGATTGTAGCCCCCAGGGGAGTTGCTTTCAACAGATGATAGGCAAGCATGATATCCATCATGGATGCTTCATCCACAACTAAAAGACCGCAGGCCAGAGGATTATCCTCATTACGGCCAAAACCATCTTCTTTGGGTGAATATTCCAATAAACGGTGAATGGTTTTTGCCTCAAGGCAACAAGCTTCAGACATGCGTTTGGCAGCCCGTCCAGTAGGGGCCGCCAACAAAATTTTGGCCTTATTTTCTGCAAAAACCTGAATAATAGCGTTCAATATAGTGGTTTTACCTGTACCTGGACCACCGGTCAGGATCATTATTTTGGATGTGGCCGCTGTACGTACTGCCCTAAGTTGCTCTTCTGCCAAAGTAATATCCAGTCTATCCACCACAGTCTGCACCAGCTTTTCCGGCGCAGCAAAATGTACAGATTTGGGCGAGGCCATTATACGGTGCAGATAAAACGCAATTTTTGACTCGTAATGGTAAAATCGGCCAGGGTAAATACCAATTTCACCATTTATATCTTCTGCAACAACGCGTTGTTCCAGTATCAGCCCCTCAATGGCTTTCTCAACCAGATCCGGATTAAGGCACAGTTGAGCGCTTGCCTCTTCCACAAGCTTCCGGCGCGGAAAATAGACATTGCCATCTTCAATTTGCCTGAACAATGTATACAGTGTGCCAGCCTGAATACGCAGCGGGTGTTCCTGATCAAAACCCAGCTTATTTGCGAGCGAATCAGCAGTAAGGAAACCTACCCCGTGAATATCCATAGCCAGCCGATACGGATTTTCACGGACAACAGCCAAGGCCTGTGCGCCGTAATATTTATAAATGCGGATGGCAAACGATGCGCTGATATCATGTTCCTGCAGAAATTGAACCAACTCCCGCACATCTTGATACTCGCGCCAACAATTCAGAATCTGTTCTAACTTCGACGCGGAAATTCCGGAAATTTCAAGAAGTTTTTCCGGCTCCTCATCAAATATCCGCAGCGTATCCATCCCGAATTTTCTGACAATCCGCTCAGCAATACGTTTGCCAATACCCTTAATAAGCCCTGAAGAAAGGTACAACCTGATCCCCTCCAGGGTAGTAGGGAGGATACTCTCAAACGAACTCATCTGTACCTGTCGGCCAAAGCGCGGATTATTTACCCAACGCCCCCTGATCCGCAGTGAGGTACCGGCCTGCGGATTGTTCATATACCCAATTACGGTAACAGAATCGACTTCATCCCGGCCATCCTGCCGGATACGAAAGACAGTGTACCCATTATCAGCATTATGAAAGACAACACGATCCAAAGTACCCTGCAATTCTATATCGGTATCTGAACCGGTAAGTTGCAGTTGCGTCATGCATTCTCTCCATTTCCATGCATACGCCGCTGCAGCAGCAGGGCATCGGCAAGAGCCAGCGCTGTCATGGCTTCCAGAACCGGAACAATACGGGGAATCGCACAGATATCATGCCTCCCGCCCACACGGAAACGCACCGCCTGATCATTTTTGTCCACACTTTGCTGCTCTTTGGCAATGGAGGGAATAGGCTTGACGGCAGCCGTTAATATAATGGGCTGGCCTGTGGAAATTCCCCCAAGAATACCACCACAATGATTGGTAAGGGGGTTGCCGGGATGCATGGCATTCCCTCCCGGGAAAAAGGCATCATTGTTCTGGCTGCCAAAACTGCGCGCTGCAGCAAAACCATCCCCAATTTCCACCCCCTTAACCGCACCTACACTCATAAGTGCCATGGCCAGTACAGCATCCAGGCGGTCAAAAACCGGTTCACCCAGCCCAGGAGGCACATTATATGCCTCTATTCTGACCACACCGCCCACAGTATCACCCTCTGCCCGTACACCGCGAACAAAATCATCCCAGATTTTCACTGTCTCATCATCAGGGGCACAGTACGGACGGCGGAAAGCTTCATCTTGCGATTCATAGGAGCTTTCCAATGCGGCAATGCCGCAAATCTCCATAGTGTACGCTCTGATCCGGATACCCGAGTTGGCCAGCAGTGCCCGCGCTATAGCGCCCCCCGCCACACGGGATACCGTTTCCCGGCCTGAAGATCGCCCTCCTCCACGAAAATCCCGTATTCCGTATTTAACATCATAGGTCATATCAGCATGGCCGGGACGCCATACTTCAGCCAACGGGCCATAATCTTTCGAGCGTTGGTTAGTATTTTCAATACTGAAGGCAATGGGGGTTCCCGTGGTTTTGCCCTCAAAAATACCGGACAGCAACCTGACCTGATCCGGCTCTTTCCGAGTTGTGCCTCCCGTACCATCACCGGGGCGACGGCGATCCAAATCCCTTTGGATCATCTCCTCGGAAATGGGGATTCCTGAAGGGCATCCATCAACAACGCCACCAAGCGCCACACCATGAGACTCTCCAAACGTAGTCAGCTTAAAAAGCCTGCCGAATGTACTGCCGCTCATATGCGCTCCTTTCCAGTCAGAACGTCGGCCCCTGCAGTGTGAGAAACTGTTTCAGGCTTAGACATCCTTTACAGCCTGCCCCCACTACTATAAAAATAACGACCACACAATGCAAAGAGAAACGGCCCTTCCGCCGCGGTCTCAAACATGAAATTTTCTGGATTATAAAGGGAATTTGTATGCCCAATGCTATTTTGACCATAGGCGTTGCCGGGCTTGGCACTGTAGGCGGTGGATTTGTCCGCATGCTTTTTGAGAACAAAAAAGAACTCTCCTCCCGTACAGGCTGTGATATTCACTTAAAAACAGTCGCCGTGCGTGATATTACCAGGCCACGCTCCCTGCCTGAAGGAGTATTGCTAACTGATAATCCTATGATATTGGCGGAAGATCCTGAAATCGACGTTGTAGTTGAGCTGATGGGCGGTATCTCCAAAGCAAAACAGCTTATTGCAAGAAGCCTCGAAAACGGCAAACAGATCATCACCGCCAATAAGGCCTTACTGGCCGAAGAAGGCGGCAGCCTGTTCCGCCTGGCGGCGGAAAAAAAGGCTGCCCTACGCTATGAAGCCAGCGTGGCCGGCGGTATCCCAATTGTGGAGACATTAAAAGAAAGCCTGACAGGCAACCGGATATCTTCCCTTGAAGGCATCCTTAACGGCACAGCCAATTATATCCTTTCTGAAATGACAAGCCGGGGGAGAGATTTCAGCGCAGCTTTGGCTGATGCGCAGGAAAAAGGATATGCTGAAGCCGATCCAACCCTGGATATTG
>CAYRKU010000100.1:3895-5622 GCA_964425055.1 uncultured Lawsonia sp.
TGATACCGCACATAAGCTTGTGCTGCTGATCCGCCTGGCCTGGGGGCTGGATTATCCATATACGGAAATGCCTATAAAAGGCATTCGCAACCTTGACAGAATGGACATCGAATTTGCCCGTGAATTTGGCTACCGCATAAAATTACTGGGTCGGGCCAGGATGCATAGTGGCAAACTGGAGGCCGGAGTATTTCCCACACTCGTAAACCATACTTATCTGCTGGCCCGTGTGGGTGGAGCTTTTAACGCTGTCCGCCTGGAAGGCAATGCCGTGGGGACGCTGTTCCTGCATGGTATGGGGGCGGGTAGCCTGCCCACGGCCAGTGCCGTACTTGGTGATCTTGTTTCCATAGCAAGGGGTAACAATCGCCTCAACTCCGGTTTTTACCAGCAGGTTTTGCCTAAGGCAGATATTCTCCCTCTGGAGCAGGCGTGCAGTACATACTACATGCGCTTTATGGTTAAAGACAATTCAGGCGTTCTGCGGGATCTTGCCGGGGCGCTTTCTGACCATGGCGTGAGTATTGCCCAGGCCATTCAAAAAGGGCAACGTGATGGAGGCGTTCCGCTTGTTTTTATGACGCACGAGGCCAATGTCCACGCTGTGGAAAAAGCCATTGAAACCATGCGCCGGGCAGATTTTCTGCTTGCCCCGGCCATCTGTTACCGTGTTATGGGGTAGCAAATGAATGCGTGGCATTCCATCCGATCTTCAGACCGAAAGAATGTCACAGATTGACAGTTGGCGGGAACACGGGCCTTGCAAAAATGGCACTATAAGTCAGGCCGAGAATGATTACCCCAATGGTGCATTTGACCACAATCCCAAGAAAGCGGCCAAGCAGTGCCCCTTTGGCGGCACGCCGTGCATCTGCATCGCTTTTGCCGTGGTACCGTTCCATAAGATAACAGCCGCCCCATGCGCCAATCAGGGCCCCAATAAAAGCCCCAAGCCCTAATAATAGCGGTAATCCGGCAAGAGCGCCAATCATGGCACCCAACAGCCCTGCCCACATTCCGCTGGTGCTGGAACCGTATTTTTTACTTCCCCATCCCTGTGTCAGGTACTCCACAATTTCCCCAAATACAGCAAGTCCCAGTAATAAAGCAAAAAACAAAGGCCCCATATCCCCGGGGGCAGGATATAACAGGCGCCACAGCCCAATAAAGCCCAACATAATCCAATTTGCCGGCAGGGTAATCAGGTTCAGCAATAGCACAAAGCCGAGTACAACCAAAAACAGCGATGGGAACAAAATTTCCATTGGTTCCTCAAAGGTACGGCTATTTAGTAATCCTAACATGTAAAGTTTAATCAACACCAAAACAATATCGAAAGAAGTAACCAAAACTATGCCCTGTTCGCAAGCCGTACAGAGCATGAAACAGCAACGCCAGGACTAATGCAGGGCTTTACTTCATGGTTGGACACACAATATGGCTTTCCAAAAGTAGACACAACGGTCTTAAAAAGGCTATGCCATAGTGCTTGCAAGGTGAAGCATGCCTATCTGAAATTACGATTCAATCAGGACGATGGGGCAGACTATCCGACTTGGACAACAAGAATCAACAGGTAAATTGTTGTTTAAAGCAGAACACCCATGCAAACCATTCTGGATGGAAAAAGCTCTGGGACGAAAAGGTCGTACAACTTAACAACCCTACAGGAAAACCATCAAAACGCTTATCTGTCAGATCAAGTCTGAACTACGACATATTAAAGA
>CAYRKU010000101.1:0-5564 GCA_964425055.1 uncultured Lawsonia sp.
CACCGGAAAATATCCCTGGAACAGAGGCTGAACTTAAAAAGAAATTTGAGTCCCACCCGGTGATCAAATCGCTCCTTGAGACATTTGACGCCTCATTGCTCCGCTGCAGGCCGTTGGATAATAGGGACGGCAAATAACAAATCAACTGGACAGAATCCAAGGAGAACCGCAATGCGTAACATGAATGACCTTGTACGCCAGGCCGGCATTATGCAAAACAAAATTGCCAGGCTCCAGCAGGAACTGGCCTCCCGCACGGTTGAAGCCTCCAGCGGCGGCGGTATGGTAAAAGTTGTGGCCACCTGCAAACAGGAAATTAAAGAAATCATCATTGACCCCAAAGCATTGGAAGGCGGCGATACAGAAATGCTGCAAGACCTGGTTTTAACAGCCACAAACGAAGCCCTACGTATTGGCCGCGCCACCATGGAGCGGGAAATCACAGCAATTACAGGCGGCATTCATCTGCCTGGTATTGTGTAACATCGGGCTGAGCCTCAATAACGACAGACAGTTGTGGAACACAAAAGGATGGCAGATGGACACCAACATTCCTGAACCGCTCAGAGCGCTGGCGGATCAGCTGGCCCACCTGCCCGGTATGGGGCCGAAATCGGCCATGCGGGCAGCAATGACGTTGATCAAATGGCCAGAAGCGGAAGCGCGCAGGTTGGGGAAATGTATTTATGAGCTGCGCGATGTGTTGCACATCTGTTCCCGCTGCGGTGCGCTGACTGAAAGCGACCCATGCCCCATCTGCACCGATCCCGGCCGTGATGATGCCTTGCTCTGCCTTGTGACAGAGTGGGACAGTATGCTCGCGCTGGAAGAAAGCGCCTTTTTCAGAGGCCGTTATCTCATCCTTGGAGGGCTCCTTGCGCCACTTGAAAACCTCAACGCGGAACATCTTGAAATGGATCGCCTGATAAAACGCCTCGCTGAAGGCAGTGTGCGCGAAGTTATCCTTGCATTTGGCGCAACAATAGAGGCTGAAACCACAGCATCTTTTATACGGGGGCTGATCACCAGGCATTTCCCGGCGGTACGTATTACCAGGCTAGCCCAAGGCATTCCACTGGGGGCTGAGGTCAAGTTTATGGACAGGGAAACCTTACGTCAGTCGCTGCAATACAGGCAGGAGCTCTGCTGAGGTGCGTTCCATATGGGTGCCGGCCCGCATGGCCTTGCATCCAGGCATATTAATGACTATATATAGAAGAAACCCCTGCCCGCAGGCAGCAGGTTTCCTTTCTTCCTTCCTGGAGGTTTACATGGAAACATTACGCGATTCCGTCAGCAACGCCCGCAGTATTAGCGTTGCGTCCATTTTCATGCGCCACGTATATCAGTGGATGACAGTCGGCCTGCTTATTACGGCGGGTACTGCCTGGTTTGTGGCCACATCACCTGTACTCCTTTCCCTCATTTTCGGCAGCAGTTTTGGGGTTATCATCCTCGCAGTGGCAGTTATTGCTCTGCCCATGGTGCTTATGGGCATGATTTCCCGACTGTCTTCCCCGGCGGCCACAGCGATCTTTGTGCTGTACAGCGCGTTGATGGGGGCTTTTCTTTCTTCACTGCTGCTGGTGTATACAGGGACGTCCGTTATGCAGACATTCGTCACCTGCGCCGGCATGTTTGCGGGTATGAGCCTCTATGGCACAGTTACCAAACGTAATCTGACCGGTCTGGGTGCTTTTATGACCATGGGACTTATCGGCATACTCATTGCCATGGTCGTAAATTTCTTTGTGGACAGCAGTATGCTGACCTTTGTCATCAGTGTTCTCGGGGTGATTATCTTTACCGGGCTGACAGCCTGGGATACGCAAAAACTGCACCAGTTCGGGGCCAGTGCTCCCCTGGATGACCCAACAGCCATTCGGCGCGGTGCGCTGCTTGGCGCGCTGACATTGTACCTGGACTTTATCAACCTGTTCTTGATGTTGTTACGCCTGATTGGCGACCGCCGGTAACCTTGTAACAGCTCTCTGCATACCGCAGGGAGCTGTTTTTATATCCACTCCTCTATTTCCAGAACCATTTGTAATTCCACGCAATATACAGCCTGATACCGTCAACTTGACTATATGCGCATTTACAGATATAAAATATCCGCTGTTTTTGATATATAGTTGCTCCGGTACAGGACTATGCTGAATATCACCCGCTATTTCAAAGCCATGTCGGATGAAACCCGGCTACGCTTACTCTGCATCCTTCTGAAATACGAACTCTCGGTCAACGAGCTGGTCAATATTCTGGAGATGGGACAATCGCGGGTATCCCGTCACTTAAAAATCCTCACGGAGGCGGGGTTGCTCTCCGCACGCCGTGATGGCCTGTGGGTATTCTATACTGCCATAAAAGAAGGTGCAGGCGCCGATTTTATTAGGGCCACAGCCCCTTTTCTGATGAACGAAGCATCCCTGCAGGCCGACATCAGCATGGCCGCGCAGATTATTGAAGAACGCACGGTAAAAACCCGCCAGTTTTTCAATATCATTGCCGAACACTGGGATACCCTGAGCCGGGAAATCCTGGGATGCTTTGACCTGGCCGGGGTTATTTGCAACGCCATGCCGGATACCTGCAGGGTAGCGGCAGACCTGGGTTGTGGCACGGGTATCGTTCTGGAACGCATGTACGGCCACGCCGCCACTGTGATTGGGGTGGACGGCTCCCCCCGCATGCTGGAGCTTTCGCGCCGCCGCCTGGCTGAGCTGAAAGGCGGGCAGATTTCTCTGCGCATTGGTGAACTGAGCCATCTGCCCCTGCGGGATGAAGAAGCGGATTTTGCCAGTATCAATATGGTTCTGCACCATATTTCTGATCCGGAATGCGTACTTTCCGAAATTCGGCGGGTACTTTGCCCGGGCGGGCAGCTTTTGGTGGCTGACTTTGATCAGCACAATCAGGAACGGATGCGCATGGAGTACGGTGACCTTTGGCTGGGTTTTAATGAAGCAACCATGCATCGTTTTCTGCACGACACAGGATTTGAAGTTGTTTCCTGCACCCGGCATCCCGTAGAACAGGAGCTGGCGTTAAACCTTACCCTGGCCCGCCGCGCCTGACATCACTTTCAACCTAATCCGGAGTACAATCATGCCTCAAGCGCAACCCCTTGATCTGTCCCTCCCCTATAAAGTCGCGGACATTACCCTTGCCGAATTCGGCAAAAAAGAAATGCAGCTGTCCGAACGGGAAATGCCCGGCCTGATGGAACTTATACGCCGCCATGCTGACCAAAAGCCCCTTAAAGGCTTTAAGATCACCGGCTCATTACACATGACTGTCCAGACGGCCATGCTCATTCAAACGCTGCACGCCCTGGGGGCAGACATCCGCTGGGCTTCCTGCAACATCTTTTCCACGCAGGATCATGCCGCTGCTGCCATTGCTGACATGGGGTACGCCAGTGTGTTTGCATGGAAGGGTGAATCGCTGGAAGACTACTGGTGGTGTACCGAAATGGCCCTGACCTGGCCCGACGGTTCCGGCCCTGACCTGATTGTGGATGATGGCGGCGATGCCACACTGATGATTCACCGCGGCGTGGAGACAGAAAACAACCCCGCCCTGCTGAACGCCCCCTGTGACTCCCACGAAGCGCGCGTTCTTACGGATCGCCTGGCCCTGTGCCACGCTTCCAGGCCGGACCACTGGCATAAAGTGGCAGCCCACGTGCGCGGCGTCTCTGAAGAGACCACTACCGGTGTCCACCGTCTGTACCAGTTGGCCGAAGAAGGCAGGCTGCTTTTTCCGGCAATCAATGTCAACGACTCGGTAACCAAATCCAAATTTGACAATCTCTATGGCTGTCGGGAATCGCTGGCAGACGGCATCAAGCGTGCCACTGATATTATGGTGGCGGGCAAAATTGTACTTGTTGCCGGCTACGGGGACGTAGGCAAAGGCTGCGCCAAATCCATGCGCGGCTTTGGGGCCCGAGTGCTGATTACCGAAATCGACCCCATCTGTGCCCTGCAGGCAGCCATGGAAGGGTATGAAGTAACCACTATGGAAGATGCCGCGCCTCTGGCCGACATTTTTGTGACTGCTACTGGAAATTATCATGTTATTACCGGTGAACACATGATCCGTATGAAAAATGAGGCCATCATCTGCAACATTGGCCATTTTGACAATGAAATTGAAATGACCTGGCTTGAAGAGGCTCACTGCACCCGCGTGAACATCAAACCACAGGTGGACAAATGGCTGCTGCCTAACGGCAGATCTCTGATTGTACTGGCAGAAGGTCGGCTTGTTAATCTGGGTTGTGCTACGGGCCACGCCAGCTTTGTTATGTCCAACAGCTTCACCAATCAGGTGCTTGCGCAAATGGAACTGGCATCAGCCAAAATGGAAACCAGGGTACATGTTTTGCCCAAAAAGCTGGATGAAGAAGTCGCCCGCCTGCATCTTGCCCGGCTTGGCGTGAAACTGTCCAGGCTGACAGAAAAACAGGCCGCCTATATCGGCGTCCCCATTGATGGACCGTTTAAGGCCGACCACTATCGCTACTGATTCTGCCCCATAAATACGCTTTTGCCCGGGCAGGCGCTACAGCTGCCAGCGCCTGCCCACGTGTTTCGGCTTTTAAACGGCAGTAACGGGCAACAGCCATGCAACCCCCGCTCCGGCAATTTGCCCGGCCAAGAGGCCGGTTTTTCCAGTAATTCAGTCAGTCCTCTGGCAGTCCGGCACAGCCGGAAACCTGATCGCCCGCGGTTTATCAGAGCGGCGTGCCATGCCGGTTTCCGGCTGTAAAACCAAAATTTCTCCCCTTTTGCTGTCACAGCGGGCAAGATCGATGTTCCCCCTACCCCTGCAGGTACGCAAATATTAGTATACGCCCTGTCCGCTGCCCTGCCGTTGTATCCGCCCTGCTCCAGTAACAGGGGCAGACTTCGCTCTCCCCATACGCCTAAAAGAGTGTGCAGGTCATTGCGCTTATACTTTACGGACCTCTGGAATTTCTGAAACAGCAGGCCCTTTGTTTCCATTGCTTTGCCCTTGCTTCTTCACTAATCTTTAACTGTTCAGGGATTCTTCCATGAAAAACTGTTTGTACTGTTTCTTGCCGTTATGCTCAGCCTGGGAGCGACAGCACAGTACCGGGCGAAAAATTCTCCACTCGTGGAAGCTAGTAACAAAGGCTGATTGATACCGGCGGATGTTAATGAACGGACGGGCAGGGAGGCACCCCCTTAATGCAGACCGCATCTACCGGGAACAGCAAAATTATTCAAAACCTGCTTGCCGGCGGGGTGAAAGTTCATACGCAGCCCCAAATTGGTCAGGCAGCGCTGATGGCCGCCGCAGAAAACGGAAATATTGAAAGGGTCATGACTAGCTAAGAGGAGAAGTTCTGAGCATTTGAGGATCAGCAGATAGATATTCTCTTGCCTATAAACTTAACCT
Organism: uncultured Lawsonia sp.; assembly: GCA_964425055.1. Classification (GTDB taxonomy): domain Bacteria; phylum Desulfobacterota; class Desulfovibrionia; order Desulfovibrionales; family Desulfovibrionaceae; genus Bilophila. The sequence goes on from CAYRKU010000101.1 coordinate 5,431, forward strand.
CACATTCTTTCAAATGAAAATAGAATGTATGTTTTTGAAGGCCGCGAAAGCGTACAAGTCTCGTTTTGGCATAAGCCCAGAAGCTTTCTATCCCATTGATATGTGAGTGTTTGTTGGCGAATTCATTATTACCG
>CAYRKU010000102.1:0-5502 GCA_964425055.1 uncultured Lawsonia sp.
CGCATGCGGATCGTACCCTTTGGGCAAGGCATTTTCAGACATGGAACACGCTCCGATAAAATAAGTTCTGTGCGGTTGGCTTTGGTGTGCAGCGTACCCTGATGAGGTCTGGCTGATTCTTCAGTTGTCATCACTGCCCGGTTGTTTTATGTATTGTGAACTATGACTCGAATCGCCATCTTCTGGGATGCATCTCAGCTTTGGGGCCTGCTTGTGTGGCAGGCTGCTGAGGCACTTAGGCTTCCGTACCGCCTGTTCAAAGCTCAAGAGATAGCCCAGGGAACGCTTTCTGACAAGATATCTCTTCTGATTGTTCCCGGGGGAACTGCCCGGCTTAAGGCCGCGGCACTGGGTGAAGCCGGGCTGCGTGCTATCCGGGATTGGGTGTCGCACGGTGGGCATTATCTTGGCTTTTGCGGTGGTGCTGGGTTGGGGCTTTCCCCAAGGGGGGCTGTGACGGCCGGTGTGGGAAAACGCATCGGTCTGGGGCTTTGCCCATGGCATAGGGAAGAAATTAATGAATGGATTCAGCATCTTATTTCTGGACATGTGCGTGTATCGCTTTCACCCGGGCATCCGCTGGTGCCAGAATACCTTACCGGGAAAAATATCACTGTTCCCATTTGGTGGCCGGGGCGTTTTGCCGTGCCTAAGGGCACGCCTGCAGATCAGGATGGTGGCGTTAGCGTGCTTGCCCACTATGCTGAAGGGGACGTGCAAAACTGTCAGCCGGATTTGTGCATAGCTGATCTGCCCTTGAATAGCCTTTCTTGCGAAGTGCTGGAACAGTGGCAGGAGTTGCATGGGGTATCCCTGTTCCCTGAATTTCTCAGGCAGCATCCATGTGTTGTGCACGGATCATTTGGCAAAGGGTCCTATACATTAAGTTACAGCCATTTGGAAACTCCGGGTTCTCCGGATGCTAACCGTTGGTTTGCCCATCTGGTACGGCAGTTGTCAGGTAGTATTCCCTGCGGGGATACTGTACCTGACTGGACCCCCGGTGATACACCTGTGCGCTGGTCGGACCAGGTTTTGCTGGAAACGCGGAGCTGTGTTTGGAATTTGATCTGCCTTGGCCTTGAGCACGTGCTATTGTTCAGGCGTACGCCATGGCTTGTTGGCTGGCGCGCCAGAGTGCCCGGGATGTGCATGAATACGTTGTTTACTACCTTGTGTGTGCTTCTGGGGGCAGAGCCCAGTGAGGCTGGAGAAAGTTTCTGGCGGGCCAGGCGGGATCGTTTTGCCGAAGATTTTCATTTGTTCCGACAGGGAGTAGAAAGCCTGCTGCTTGGGCAACGCCTAGCAACAATCGTCCCGGAGGCTGTTCCCCAATCTGTGCTGAACGGGCAGCGCCTGGCCTTGTTTGGTTCGGCCATGCACTACGGTGGTCTGTACAAAGCACTGTTGGATGTTGCGGATACATTGCTGTTTTATAATCTTGGGGCGAAACGTCCATTTGAGCAAGAGTAGGCAACCGCGTATGCTTTTTTCATCTGCAGGGCCCCGGATTCTTTTTTTCAGTGGTGGTACAGCATTGGCGCCTGTATCGGCTGCCTTAACCAGACATACTTGGAATGCTGTGCACATTGTCACAACCTTTGATTCCGGGGGAAGTTCCGCAGAATTACGGCGTGTTTTCAATATGCCTGCAGTTGGTGATGTGCGTGCCCGTATTCTTGCTTTAGCGGATTGTAGCCTACCCTGGCATACTGAATTGAAGGCTCTACTTGCCTACAGATTACCGGCAGACGGCACATCCGGAGATCTGCATCAAAGCCTGGCAGCCCTTGCTGCCGGAAGTCACCCCCTAACCGCAGCCATACCACAATCTCTGCGCATACTGGCTATGCAGCATCTGGCATCCTTTTGTGAGCGTATGCCGGAGGATATGAATCTGGCGGGAGCGTGTATCGGCAACCTTATCCTAGCTGCCGGATATATGCAGCATGCCCGTCAGCTTGAGCCTGCGGCCATGCTGCTTGCCCGTATGGTGCATGCCCGTGGAGTTGTGAAACCAGTGGTCAATGCCTGTGCTCATTTGTGTGTAGAGCTTGAAAACGGTGAAGTGATTGTGGGGCAACACCGTTTTACTGGAAAAACGGCATCGGCTATTGCCTCACCCATACGCAAACTTTGGTTAGGTTCTTCCCAGGATGATACCCGTCCTGTCAGTATTCAGATCAGACCGCGTCTGGGGAAAATCATTCAATCTGCCGCGTTGATCTGCTATCCGGTAGGGAGTTTCTTTTCTTCGGTTATGGCCAATCTTTTGCCGGAGGGTGTAAGCAGGGCAGTACGTTTGGCCCCATGTCCAAAAGTATTTATCCCCAATTTAGGATATGATCCTGAACTGTTTGGCCTGACAGTTCAGGATCAGGTCGCCTGCCTCCTACAGCTCACCCAGGCTGAGGACAATCCTTCGGCTGCTTTGAACTGGCTGCTTGTGGATGCGGATGCCACACGCTACCCCGGGGGGATACCGGACAGGTGGCTGCGGCAACACGGAATCGGCGTGCGTCGGGCAAATTTGGTAGTACACTCTCCATATCTGGATGCAGACAGAGTGTGCCGTGAACTGATGCTATTGGCCAATTGACTGAGTGTCAGTATCAATCCGACGCTGTCGGCATACAGAAGCTCAGCCGGCAATCAGGCCGATTTTGCGTAGCCATGCATCCACAGCGCTTTGTGCGCCCGCAGACCTGGATCCGCGCACTTCAAAGCCTTTCAGAAGCCTGGCGCGGGGGCAGAGTTTTTTTAGATCCTGTTCACTGCGGCCAAGGCGGCTGCCTTCATGGGTGCAAAAGGGGATGACAGTTTTTGTACCCATGTCATGCTTCTCAAGCAGTGTGAAAAAGAGCATGGGCATGGTGCCCCACCAGTTGGGGTATCCGATGAATATGGTATCATAGGTTTCCAGATTGGGGATGGGCGTGCTGATTTGCGGGCGGGCGTTGCGCCTTTGCTCTTCCTTGGCCTGATCGACCACGGTGTTATAGTCACGTGGATAGGGTACCGCAGGTTGCAGCTCAATGATTTCGCCGCCGATGCGGTTATGGATTTGTTCGGCAACGTTGCGCGTATTGCCTGAGTGGGAAAAATAGAGGATCAAGGTTTTACCTCCCGTGGTTGCCGTAGCTGATGCAGAATGGACTGAAACCGGTAGGGAAACGGCTGCCAGTATGCCGGCGGCAGCGTGGTATAAAAATTTGCGCCGGGAAAGGGTATGCCTTTTGTGTGCCTGATCCGGAATTTCTGTACTGTTTATGTGGTGCATGTGGTGCTCCTTTTTGCGGCAGAGTGCTGCCGGATTATACATATATACCATACTCTCTTGCAGAGGCAGGGAACAGATACGATCCGCTCTTTTTTTTGCCCGAAGCGCTTTGTGGCTCGTCATCAGGTATTCAGCTGTTGTCAGATCTCTGGTGGCGGTGTACCTCTAAGGCAATACGGCGCGGCAGCATTTCAAGCGCATTTTCCCTGCCCTCTGCTTGCGCGGTATAGTTGCGCTGGTGGTGGGCACGCAGGCGCTGGCGAACCCGCTCTTCACTACGTCCTTTCAGCCATATCTGGACAGCATTGACAACATTTTGAAAAATGGAATAGGCGGCAAGGCATACAGCCACCGGCGGGGCAAGATACTGAAAACTCAACCACATGGCCAGCAGCAGATTTTTCTGGGCCAGGGCCTGCCCGGCTGAAATACGGCGGTGGTACAGTAACCCTAGACCTTTGCCTACGGCAAATTGTGCCGCACAGAGCAAAACTCCCGTGAGGGCCAGGGCTATTTCTTCAGTATAGTTTTTTTCTCCCGGGGCAAGCAGAATGTTAAAGGTACTGCCGACAAGAGTAAGGCACATAAGCGCCCAGAGATAATATGACAGAAAGTTGAATCGGATCACTACTGCATTGATGGCAGGAGCAAAGTGTTGCAGCCCCCAGGCTGTTGCCAGTGGCAGAATCATGGTGGGTGCTACCCTGGAAAATACTGACGCCATGGAGGCAAAAAAGGGGATGTCTACATGCCCTGGGGCGATCAGTGGTATGATCAGCGGTGCGGCAAACACCACCGCAAAACTGCTGACAAAGATATATGCCGCAACAAAACCAATATTGCCACCCAACATACCGGTAATGGCAGCCGCTGCCGTAGCCGTGGGCGTAAGCAGGCAGAGGCAGGCACATTGGGCGATAAGTGGGTTCCAGGGAGCAATGAGTATATAGGCCAGCAGGCTTGTACCGAGTTGTATGGCCAGGATAATAAGGTGCAGAGGGTGAAAGCGCAGATCGCGTGGGGACATGTTGCTGAAGGTGAGCAATAGCATGCCCATAAGCAACCACAGAGAAAATGGTGCAAAGCGGGCGAAGAAGGAATGGCCTAATGCTCCGGCGACAACGGCGATGAGCAGTGTCCACTGTCTGAGGAAAGTCAGGATTTTTTTCATGAGGATTTCTTCCGGAATTCGCCTTGTTTTTTCCAAATTTCAGCAATCCGTCAAGTGTGTTCCGGGGTAATATTGGTATTGTTGAAGTGTATCTGAGTTCAGGCCTGAGGCGCATTATTGGAGAACGTATGGAATTTCGGGTATTGCGATATTTTTTGGCAGTGGCGAGGGAAGGTAGCGTGAGCATGGCTGCCCATTCTCTAAATGTAACCCAGCCTACCCTTTCCCGGCAGCTTAAAGATCTGGAGGAAGAGCTGAAAGTTCAGCTGCTGGTGAGGCACAGTCACAGTGTTTCACTTACGCCTGCGGGTATGCGTCTGCGCAAACGCGCGGAAGAACTTACTGAGCTTCTTGAAAAAACAAAGGTTGAATTCAGCGTTGGTACAGAGAATATCGGCGGTGAAATACGCATTGGTGCGGGGGAAACACGCGGCCTGCGTCACCTTGCCGGAGTGATCCGGAATATCCGGCAACTGCATCCGGATATACGTATCCACCTGCATAGTGGTAATGTGAATGACGTGACCGAGCGCCTGGATAAAGGACTTTTGGATTTTGGTATAGTTATTCAGCCTGCGGATATTACCAGATACGATTATATCCACCTTCCGGAAAAAGATGTCTGGGGTGTTATTACCCGGCGGGACAGCCTTCTGGCGATGAAGTCGGACATTTGTAAGCAGGATCTGCTTAATGAACCACTGTTTCTTTCGCGTCAGGCTATCCGGCAGACAGCAGCCCGGAATACATTTATCGAATGGTTTGGAGATGATTTTGATAAATTGTACATCGTGGGCACGTTTAACCTGGTATACAACGCTGCTTTGCTGGCTGAAAGCGGGATAGGTCACGTATTGTCCATTGGTGGGCTTGTGGATACGTCTGCAAGCAGCAGTTTGTGTTTTAGATTACTGCATCCAGGCCTGAGGACAGGGCTGGATGTTGTGTGGAAAAAGTCCCAGATATTTTCACCTGCGGCGGGCCTTTTCCTGCAGGAGATGCGCAACGCCTTCGCTTATCCGATGTAAATGGGCGGCTATACAGGCAGTAA
>CAYRKU010000103.1:0-5402 GCA_964425055.1 uncultured Lawsonia sp.
TGTACGATTGATATCTATGGCCGGGAAAACCCGTTTTTCGGCAAGATGGCGATCCAGATAAATTTCCATATTACCGGTACCCTTAAATTCTTCAAATATTACTTCATCCATGCGCGATCCCGTGTCAATCAGCGCAGTAGCAATGATGGTCAGACTACCTCCACCTTCAATATTCCGTGCTGCCCCAAAAAAGCGTTTTGGCCGCTGCAGGGCGTTGGCATCCAAGCCACCGGAAAGCACCCGGCCTGAAGACGGCGTAACTGCATTATATGCTCGCCCCAATCGAGTAATGGAATCCAGCAGAATAACAACATCCCGTTTCCGTTCAACAAGGCGCTTGGCTTTTTCAAGCACCATTTCACACACCTGAACGTGCCGCTGCGGCGGCTCATCAAACGTGGAGCTGATAACTTCCGCATTTTTAACCGTCCGCTCCATATCCGTTACTTCTTCCGGGCGCTCATCGATAAGCAGAACAATCAGATACACTTCCGGATGGTTCGCGTTAATGGAATTGGCAATACTCTGGAGCAGAATCGTCTTACCGGTACGTGGTGGTGCAACAATAACACCCCGCTGACCCCGACCCACAGGTGCCATGAGGTCAATAACCCTGCAGGATAGATTCTTCTCCCCATTTTCCATCTTCAGCTTACGATCGGGATAAATGGGGGTAAGGTTGTCAAAAAGAACAACGTGACGGGCTTTTTCCGGAGCATCAAAACAGATTTCCCTGATTTTAAGCAAAGCAAAATAACGTTCTCCTTCCTTAGGCGGTCGAATTTGCCCTGAAATAATATCTCCTTTACGCAGATAAAAACGTCGGATTTGTGACGGAGAAACATAAATATCATCTGGACCCGGCATATAGCTTGAAAGTGGGGACCGCAAAAAGCCGTACCCATCTGGAAGAATTTCCAGCACACCATCGCCATACAGCGCTCCACTCCTGGAAGCACAGGCCTGCAACAGAGCAAAAATAAGCTCCTGCTTACGCATGGCACTCGCATTTTCAATTTCATACTGTTCCGCAAGCTCCATGAGTGCAGGCATACTCATGGTTTTCATCTCAGTAAGACTCAAAGCTTCGCCTTCCTGAACCTCCACAGGGATGACTTTCTTCTTCCGCATACCAAACCGTTATCTGTTTTGGGTGGATAAAAGGATCCGACTTTCGCCAGGGACTTATACAGCTTACAAAGCAACAAAAGGAAAAATAAACAGGACTAAACCTGAAAATGATATGAACAACGTAGAGTATGGAATAAAAAGGCAGGCTACGCCTTAGAACGCTAGATAGCTTCTAGCTCAACTCATTCTCTTTGGCAAGAAATGTTTTAGAGGGATAAACCACTGCACAGAATTTCAACTTTTGGCGATACTGCGTTTCAGGCGGTTGCTTACAGGGCATACCCCTGAAACGCAATACGCATCCCGCCCCATTTTTAGATCAGGAAATTCATAGGAATAATGGACAATTTGGGGAAAATCGTCAATAAGATGAGCACAAGGAATTCCACTACGATAAAGGGCAACAAATTTTTGACCAGGTCGGGCAGTTTGATGTTGCCAATACCACAAATCACATAGAGAACCGTACCTACAGGCGGTGTGATGACACCAATACCCAGGTTCAGAATAAAGATAAGGCCAAAATGGTATGGATCGATGCCTGCATCCAGAATCAGCGGATAGAACACCGGTGCGAAAATGAGCACATTGGGCGTCAAGTCCATAACCATACCGATAAGGAACAGGAAGACGTTGATCAAGAGTAACAGAATAATGGGAGAATCTTTGAATGGGGCAAACAACGAGATGATCTGCTGTGGGATATCAGCCAGTGTGATAAAATACCCGATAGCTGTAGCCGTAGCCACAATCATCATTACAGCAGCTGTAGTACGCGCAGAGGAAGCACTCACACGCAGTAGATCTCTAATCCCAATTTCGCGATACCACAGCAGGCACACCAAAATAGCGTATACCGCAGCAAAGGCACCGCCCTCTGTAGGCGTAAAAACACCAAAACGGATACCACCAAGCAGCAATACCGGCATCATGAAGGCAGGAGTGGCATCAATAAGGATCTTCTTTCTTTCTTCTTTTGTGAATTTGATGGTCTCCTGATAACCATCAATACGCACAATGAAAAACCAGAGAACCATCAGGGCCAGCCCGATGAAAATACCGGGCATCAGGCCGATCATAAACAGTTTAGTAATGGACAGGCCGCTCACGCAGCAGCCAAGGATAATAAAATTTGTGCTGGGCGGGATGATCGGGCCGAGAATAGCCCCGGAAGAAATAATAGCACCTGCACGGCCGTGCTTATACCCTACCTGTTTCATCATAGGCAACAAAAGACCACCCAAAGCTGCAGCTTCCCCTACCGAACTGCCCATAAGGCCGGCAAAAAGAATGGAGGCCACAATGGCAGCATAGCCCAAGCCGCCACGTACCCCACCAATAAGTAGCTGTGCAAATTGAACAACCCGTTTGGAAAGCCCGCCCGCAGCCATAATTTCGCCGGCGAACACGACAAACGGTATAGCCATCAAAGGATAGTTATTAGCGCCATCAAGCATGCATGACGCAATGGTCATAGGATCCCACATATCCGCGTGGAACATGAGGACCAGAGCACAAAGCACCAGCACCATAGCGAGAGGGATACCAAAACACAGGAAGAAAAAGAGAGAGGCGAGAAAAAGAAATAATTCCATGCGCTACCTCTCCTTGATATCACATGCAGAAAGATCGATGCCCGGCACTTTTTTGAATTCAGAGGCTGGCGTGCGTATGACACGGATCAAATCGCGCACCTGCAAAATAATAGCAGTAAAGGCCATGATGGGCAATGTACAGTTAATAAGAGCCATATTCACGTAGGTGGCAATTGCGTAGGTATCACGCGAAATATCCACATACGAAATGCCACCCTGTAACAATACAAGCAGCGCTGCAATCGAACACAGTATGGCAAGAATGTTCACAGTTTTGCGTCCCCTGCCCTGCAGCATATCAACAACCATCTCCACAGCAATATGCTTCTTACGGTAAAAGGCCTCGATTGCACCAAAAAAGGTAATGTAGATGAACAGGAAACGAGCCCACTCTTCACTAGGTGGATAACCGGAGTTAAAGCAATAGCGTAATATGGCGTTCAGGAACACCAAGCCTATCATGCCCAGGAAAATACAGGCACAAAATATCTGGAACGCAATGGCCCCGACCTGATTGGCCTTATGCTGAGCATGAACAGGAGCAGGAGTTTCACTCATATATACCTCAGAAGAAAACCTGTTACGAGAGGGGAAGGGGAGACTGCTTAAACGGCAGTCCCCCTGCTTACATTTGGAACGGTCTATTTAAAGCTGGCGGCCTTGTCGAAGATTTCCTGTGCATTGGGCACATAAGTGGTGGTACGGGAAGGATCGGTGAACATGGTCCAAGTGCGCTTAGCAGCAGCGATCATGTGATCCTTCATAGCCTGCGTTGGTTCAGAGATTGTTCCGCCATTGCTGGCAATTTCTGCAGCAGACTTTTTATCCAGTTCCTGCACCAGCTTCCACACATAATCGGCGGATTCGGCTGCAGCCTCGTCAAACCACTTCTTATCCTGCGCAGGTAGAGACTGGTACAGCTTTTCATTAATGAACAGGCTGTGGATAACAAGGATATGCCCGGTCAGTGTGATCTGCGGGCACTTTTCATACACTTTTGTAGACGTGATGTCAGTAAGCGGGCTGTCGCCACCATCAATAACACCCTGGTCCACAGAGCTCATAACTTCAGCAAAAGGCATAGCCTGACCGTTGATACCGCACTCTTTGGCAAATGTCGTGTACAGGGTGATATTCGGTACACGCAGCTTCAGACCTTTGATATCATCAATGCTTTTAACAGGATTTTTGGTATAAAAATGGCGGAAACCAAGGGGGAACATATTCAGGCAGCGCAAACCAGACTTTTCGGCAAAACCGGCAGTCAGCAGTTCAAACACACCGCCATCAATGGCTTTACGGGCATGCTCGTAGCTATCATACAGCATGGGGGTTTCCATCATGGCCATAGCCGGATGGAAGGAAGAAACCTGCGTCCCTGTGGCACACATTTCAACAGTACCACGGCGGGTGTCAGCGATATACTTATCTTCCTTTCCCAGAGAAGAGTTCGGATAAACCTTTACTATGTACTTACCGTTGGACTTCTTCTCCAGCAGTTCACCAAATTTTTTCATACCAAGGGTTTCAGGTTCACCATCTGCCTTCATACCAGCAATTTTAATAACTTTGCTGGCAGCAAAACCGGGCGCTGCGCTCACACCGAATAGCAGCCCACAAGCGACAAGCAACGCCAGAACACGTTTCATAGCTTTCCACCTTGTTACAGTTCGAACAAAAGGGCATCTGACATATAATCAATGCAGAAGGCTGTCTTCCACATTGAACCTACCATTCTGCTGCCTGAGCTGAGCCATCCACACTGCAGGCATGGAATGAAAAGGTCGCCTAACACGATGTTTCCGAACAGGAATTGTTTATGGTTTTAGTCTATTACGCACTGTTCCTATACATGTTTTCAACCTGTGATGCACAATAACATGAAACAGGCCTTTTGGGAATAGGCTTTTGCTGTCCACGGTGGATTTACTGCTGTCTTCACTTTATATAGTAAAATCGTGTTGAATTAGTTATTCTTTTAGATAAAAATTTCATTAACAAGGCTATGTTATGCTATTAGTCCCAGGTGCTTGGGATCCACCTCTGCAGACAACGTCATCCCCCCACACAGAGGCTAGGGCAACGCAGGCAGTACTTTGACGCACTCTGCATAGCTATTCCAGCCACAGGCCGAGGCACTGCCCTGCAACGCATGTTGTTCGCAAGCAGAGTACGCAGGGCTTAAAATTGCCGGAGAAGATCTTCTCCCCGTTGATTGACTGTAGTGGTTGTCTCTTCAGAATTGACGGACCCTGGTTCCGACCCAGAATAGAAGGGAAGGCGCAACGTTTTACCCGTACCAGTACCTGCCAGATACCCGGTTTCACTGTCCACCTGAGCAAAGGTAATCCCATCCGGCACAGGGAAATCATCAGGAGGATATGCAGGAAAAACGGCCTTCGCATAATCCACAAAAATGGGCAGGGCTGAAGCACTGCCGCTTCCCATACGGCCCATGCTGCGGGCCTGATCGTACCCCACATAAACTCCGGTTGCCAGATACGGAGTAATGCCAATAAACCAAGCGTCTTTTTCATCATTGGACGTACCAGTTTTGCCACCAACAGGACGACCCAGCACAGCAGCCCGCCGTGCAGTACCTGCAGAGACCACATCCTTAAGCATGGAAGCCATCAGATAGGCGTTTTGGGGGGAAATGGCGTCTCTGAGATCAGG
>CAYRKU010000104.1:0-3283 GCA_964425055.1 uncultured Lawsonia sp.
AGTTTCCAGCAGTTCAGATATCCGACCAAGGTTCGCATGAAAGCAGGTTACCCGCTGTTGAAAGTCAGGACACGTCAGCACTCTGTCCAAATTGTCCCCAAGATGCACCCGGCCATACTCCAAGATGGCAGTATAAGCTGTCTGTGCGTTTACCGCATGTGCATTCATGTCTTCCAACAAACTGTACAGGTGGGGCAGATCTTCCCCAATGACAGCGGCATCTTCGGCCGGAACCCGGATACACCAGATATTATTTTCCTGAACAATCCAACGGAAGCGGAGCCACTGCTCAAAATAAATGGCTTCCAACAGCATGGATACTGCTTCTGAGGAGACAGAGTTCATTCTGCTTTTTCACCTCAACAGAGAATACGTTATGAAAAGTGTCATCCCAAACCCGACCTTCCTGCACATGTCACAACAGGAAGTCAGTGATCGTCTCGATGCGTGGGAGGAAAGCCCAACACACAGCACGCCCGTAGATGACCCCGTAGTTGCCGAAGTGGAACGGCTGATCGCCGGGTATGCGGCACGGCTGGACAGTTTTTGCCGCCAGTACGGGACTATCCCGGAAGATGCCCTGCTCTGTCACCCCACTTCAGGTATTGAGCAGGTTGCCTTTGCCATTTTTACTGAAGCACTCCATGATTCGCTTATGGATGCAGACGAAGAATAACTTTCCGGGATATCTGCTGCACCGTTGGCCAAATCAGTTCCTCCCCATCGTATTGCCTGTTTCTGGCCGAAAATCTGTTGCCGCTTCCGAACCGGATTCTACTGACCATGCCCCGGGGCAAATCGTACATCGGGCTGCCCGCAGCATACGATCCTGTCCGTCAGCCTGGCGGGCAGCAGGAGTATTCAAGCCATGGGAATACCACACAACACGTATTCCATTGCTTTCAAACGCAGTTTGTGTGCTCCGCTGCCGCATAATCAGCCCAGAAATCACAAACAGTACGCAAAACACTGCCAGTGCTCCTGCAGCACCGGCAGCAGCCAAAACGAATAGCATACCTGCAGCAACGGCTGAAAAAATCCACATAAATCCCCCAGAGCAGTACCCGTACCCCAGCAATGGCTTTACCGGCCTGTTTTGAAAAACAGCACTGGATTACTCACCAGTCAATTTATCCAAATACCCCATGTTCATAGAGAATCTTCAAACCAATGCCAATAAGCACGCAGCCGCCCAACACTTCAGCGCGTTTACCTGCCAATACAGCCTGGGCAAGGCTTTTCCCCGCCCATAGGCCTACTGCGGTAATAAGTGCACACACCACACCAATCAGAACTGCCGGCCCCCATACAGATATTTTGAGCACAGAGAAAGAAAGCCCCACTGCCAGTGCATCAAGGCTGGTGGCTATACCCAACAGCAGCAAGGTATTGCCTCTGGTCGGGTCCGTATAATGTAGACTCGTACTGTCAGCATGGCCAAAACCGCTGCGCAGCATATTGCCGCCTATCCACAGCAGGAGCAAAAAGGTAACCCAGTGATCCCAAGATTCAATGGCATCCCGCACCGTTAAGCCCAGACCCCACCCAATAACCGACATCAGAAACTGAAAAAAACCAAAAGTCAGCGACAGGCGCAGAAAATGACCCGCAGTTACCCGCTTCAGCACACAGCCGGAACAGACAGCAACAGCAAAGGCGTCCAGGGCAAGCGCTACGGCCAGAGCAAACAACGCAATATAGGACATAGACGAACGTAGCTCAAATACAATATCCGGTAGGGATCTCTACACAGACTCTACCGGAATTATTTTAGGCTGATACTTCCAATGAGGGAAATGAAATGATCTGTTTGTGGATCAAGATACAACAGCTCCCCAACCCCCATGTCAAAATACAGCCCATGCAAGCACAGCTTTCCCTGGTTCAGGGAATCCCTGATCCAGGGAAACGTCCGTAAATTTTGCAATGAAAGGCGGATACTTTCCATCTCACAGGCCCGCAGGCGTTCTTCCTGTGTACCGTCGGGCAAACTTCGCTCCACTTCTGCCCTGGCCTGCTTGGCCTGGCCCATCCATACCCCCAAAAATTCGTCCCGGCTGTGCTCAGCACTGTGCATCAGGCTGGCTATGCCACCGCAGTGGGCATGCCCCATCACAACAATATTGCCCACATTCAAATGGCAGACAGCATATTCCAGCGCGGAGCTGACACCGTGATAATGCGCATCCGGTTCATACGGGGGTACCAGATTTGCCACATTCCGAATAACAAACACATCCCCCGGAGAACAGTCCAGTATCTGCACTGGGTCCACTCTAGAATCACTACAGGCAATGATCACTGCCTGGGGGCTTTGCCCTCTGCGCAGCTGGGCATACAGGTTACATTCCGGCCGGTACCAGGTTGCCTGAAAACGGCTGAACCCGGCGGCAAACCGTTCCAGTAATGGGTTAGCAGGCATGGTCACTCCTTATATACAATTCTCTGCCTAGCTATGCCCAGGCAAGGCAGGCATAGCTCATGACAGATATTGTACAGCTGTTCCCCCAGCTGCGTAAAGCCCGCAGCAGGCAGTACAGTTTACGCTAGCCACACCCAACCACTAGCAATTGTGCTATAACGGCAACGCTGCCAGAATCTTACTACCAAATTTGATTGTGTTTATTCCTGCATGATTATGTAATATGACAGGTTGTGCAAATTTTATTTCAAACCCGGCCAAACAAACCACGCCGCTCTTCTCTCTAAGTTCAGTATACCCTCTGCCCCGACAGACAAATTATAAAAATTGTAAAGTCTGGCCGAAACGGTTAAACAATGGCAAAGGGAAATAGTCCCATAGCCTGCACATCAAATTTGATACGCTAACGTCTTGCTTTTTTTGCTGTTTGAGATATTCAGAGAGTATATTATTATATTATATTGATTGGTGAAATGTCTTGCTTGTACTGTCCATTGCCATCCCCACGTACAATATGGAATGCTGGTTACCCACAGCTATTGAATCTTGCCTGTGGCAGACGCACCGCGATATTGAAGTTCTGATTATCAACGATGGTTCTACAGACAGAAGCGGTGACATTGCCGAAAAGTATGCCCGCCTGGATACCCGTGTGCACCACATCTTTCAACCCAACCAGGGATTGGGACGCTCCCGGCAAAAGGGGCAGGATAAAGCCCAGGGAGATTTTATTACTTGGCTTGATGCCGATGACTTTCTTTCACCCTTGTTTGCCGAGCAGATGCTTGGCGAGGCACAGAAAGATCAGGTAGATATGGTCTGCGCCAATGCCATCGTTTTTTCGGATAAGACATTCAATAC
>CAYRKU010000104.1:3293-4423 GCA_964425055.1 uncultured Lawsonia sp.
GGATATTTTCCCTGCCCTTTCTTAATATGCGAGGGGGGGGGGACTAATTTCCCGTTTCAACACCCAACGTTCAAAATGGGGCAAGATGTCTGCTTCATGTATGATACACTGACCCAGGTCAGTAAGTTTTCCCAATGTGCTGACAACCTGTACTTTTTCCGCCAAGAACATAAGTCATCTCATGCATCTCTGGAAACAGAGGTAGAGCATACATTGGCTCACTTCAACATGGTAAAGAACATTCTGTTGCCACGGGGCTACATAAAACCGTTTATAAAATACCTGAACGAAAACTATTGGCGAAATATCCGCAACATTGCCCCGCGTATGACCGGGCAGGACATTATATTCAGGGATCGGGTCATTGCGCTTGGCCAGGAATTGTTTGCAGAAACCAAGCAGGAATGGTTTACTGAAGCATTTCTGGCCCCGGAGCTCAAACCCAATCTGAATCTTATCCCTCTGGCCCAAGCCATGCGCGATGGGGATACAGCACGGGCACAAACCATTCTTACAGAGTTAAGCCTACATCCCCAACTATCCGTCAACAAAGGAAATGCCTTTCATACCATCCGACGGAGAATTAAGGCTTTCTTCAACCCAATTTCCCGCCAGACAAAAGCATTCCTGAACGAATTGAAAAGAAGAGCAGCCCAGCGCTGAATCGGCAATACGATCTTCCCTGCTGCCCACACTCCTCTCGCACCAGGTTCAGAGGGGGATAGCCTTTCCTAGGTAACTGACAGGATGAATACTAATTCTTCCACACGGTTATAATTCAGCCAATCATACACATGATTAGTGCGCCAGCATTCACCTAACCTGTCTGCCATTTAAAAGTTGCCGTCCCATAACTCCAGACGCGGCTTGACAGAACAGGCAAAGCCTGTTCAAACAAAATTATGTCTGATGGTGTTTCTTCAATCCTTACGCTTCCTCGCAGGCTGCGGATTGGTCCTTCAAGCAAAGGAGTCCTGTATGCACATTTCTTTCACCTTCAGGAATTTTGAGCCTTCGGAACATCTTCGCAAATACGCCCGCCGCAGGATGGAAAAACTGGGGCGTTTTCTGGGGAAAAATCCCGCGCTGGAAGCTCAGGTTCTTATGTCGGTGGATAAATTCCGACAACA
>CAYRKU010000104.1:4433-5312 GCA_964425055.1 uncultured Lawsonia sp.
TGTGGAAGTGCAGGTTTCCGGCGAAGGTCTTAATATTGCAGCTACTGAAACTTCTGCCGATATGTACGCCAGTATTGATCTGGTTCTCGACAAGCTGGAGGCACAGGTTAAAAAATTCGTTTCCCGCAATAAAGAAATCCAGCGCAAAGGCAGGCTCAATATCGATGTCTATACTTTTGATGCTGTGGAAACAGAAGACGCTACCATTACTGATCGGGACCATTTTTCACCCAAACCCATGAGCCCGGAAGAAGCAGCCATGCAGATGGAAGCGCAGGACTTTGATTTCCTTACCTTCCTGAATTCCGAGAATGAACGCATCAATGTAATATATCGCCGCAAAAACGGCCACCTGGGATTGATCGATCCCATTGTATAATATACCGTGCGACTTTCACTCTGCACCATCCCGCCCGCGTGTACCGGGCGGGGTCCGTAAAGGGACTGCCTTCTGTCGAAAAGTTACAACCAAATTGTCCTGTTTGCAGTGGAAGCTATGCTCAGCAATCAAACATGGACTACATGTCATGCCGGAATATGGCAGGAATTCCTATCGCAGAAAGTCTACCATATCCGCAGAACCTGTGGATGCAGCGAGTACTGATGAAAATGGAAGGCATACAGTACGGATATAAACCAAATATCTTTTCATTTTTTTGAAACTCCATGCTCTGCGGCATGGGTAGGAATAATGAAAAAATAAACTCTACTACCTCAACATTAGCCCTGGGTTATGCCTCAGCCTAGGAAAAGAATGGTTAGAATGTCCATAAAGGATCGTGCGAATATATTTACAGAATGGACGAGAAACTGGAACTCTACCGTTCCCTTTTGAAATGTAAAAATGATGCGTGAACAGATCGTAACTGCTTTGTTGAG
>CAYRKU010000105.1:0-5221 GCA_964425055.1 uncultured Lawsonia sp.
GAGACTCGAGTTGCGACATAAAGTCCATGGCAACCCCAACGAGGATGAGGATGCTTGTACCACCAAAATAAAATGGTACGTTAAATTCGGCACTCAACGCCATGGGAATAACAGAGATTACCGAGATGTAAACACCGCCCCACAATGTCAGGCGGGTAAGAACACCGTCCAGATATTCCCGGGTTTTTTCACCAGGGCGAATCCCGGGGATAAATCCGCCTGCCTTTTTAAGATTTTCGGATACGTCTTTGGGATCAAAGATAATCGCCGTATAGAAAAAGCAGAAGAAGAAAATCAAGGCGACAAAAATAACATTATACAGAACCGTAGATGGTGAGAACCACGCTGCTACGGTTTTCAGCCATTCTGCTATTTCAAAGTTAGCCATAGTTGCCGGGAACAACAGCAGGCTTGATGCAAAGATAGGTGGAATAACGCCGGCAGTATTCACACGCAAGGGAAGATGCGTGGACTGGCCGCCATACATTTTCCGCCCCACCTGCCGCTTTGCGTACTGGATAGGTATACGCCGTTGAGCCCGCTCAACAAATACTACGCCAACCAGCACTGCGGCCATGAAAATCACAAGTGCTATGGCGATAAATATGCTCATATCGCCAAGTTTGAGCAATTCAAAGGAGTGGACGATAGCGCGGGGAATGCCCACAACAATACCCGAAAAGATGATCAGCGAAATACCATTGCCGATGCCTTTTTCGGTAATTTGTTCGCCCAGCCACATAATGAGCACAGTGCCCGCCGTGAGCGTGAGCATGGTCATTACCCGGAATGTCCAACCTGGCGCCAGAACTACGGGCAAGCCGCCTGGGCTGTACATGGTTTCAAGGCCAACTGAAATGCCAAGCCCTTGGATAAGTGTGATAAGTACAGTACCGTAGCGGGTGTATTGGGTGATTTTGCGGCGCCCTGCCGCACCTTCTTCCCGGGCCATGCGCTTTAGATCCGGGCTGACCACCTGCAGAAGCTGAAGAATGATTGATGCCGAAATGTACGGCATGATTCCGAGAGCAAACACGGAAACATTCCGCAGACCGCCGCCTGAAAACATGTCAAACAGGCCGAACAGTGTGCCTGTTGCATTGGCAAAAAAGTGGGCAAGCGCACCTGCATCTACACCTGGAACCGGAATATGTACCCCGATTCTGTATGCACACAGCAGGCCCAGTGTCCACGCCAGTTTTGTCCGCAATTCGGGCGAACGGGCAAGGTTATCCGCACCACCAAAAGCCACGGCTCACCTACCCTTGAATATCCTGGACTTCCAGTTCTCTGACCTCACCACCTGCGGAACGTATTTTTTCCACAGCAGCCTGGCTGAACTTGTGGGCTTCAACTTTGAGTGCCACAGACAGCTCGCCTTCACCCAAAATTTTTACCGGAGCGCCATAGGCGCACAGGCCGCGATTATAGATATCCTCAAGTGAAATATCAGTCTGGCTTGCAAAAGCAGCAACAAGGCGTTCCAGATTGATTACCTCATATTTAACCTTAAAAGGATAGTTTTTGAAACCGCGTTTGGGGAGGCGTCTCTGGAGAGGCATCTGGCCGCCTTCAAACCCCGGGCGGACGTTGCCGCCGGAACGGGCCTTCTGGCCTTTGTTTCCCTTACCGGACGTGCAACCCAGGCCGGAACCGGAGCCACGACCTACGCGCCTGCGCGTTTTACGTTCTTCCGCAAAAGGATAAAGTTCGTTCAGATTCATGCTTTGGCAACCTCAACAACCAGGTGAGAAACTTTGGCGATCATACCGCGAACGGCTGGATTATCCGGAAAGGTTTTAACCTGTTCGCGGTGGTGCAGTCCAAGAGCATTCAGAATGCGCTTTTGGTGTGGATTACAGCCAATGCGGCTTTTGATGACTTTTACTGTAAGATCAGACATGGCGTTACTTCCGCGGAGCTTCCAGTTTTATGCTGCGGATTTCACTCACCGCATCCGCGCTGCGTAAAGCAGCAAGGCCGCGCATGGTAGCACGCAGCACGTTATGGGGGTTATTGGTCCCAATAGCTTTGGCCAACACATCATTCACACCGGCAGCTTCCATAACGGCACGGACGGCACCACCGGCAATGATCCCCGTTCCGCGGGAAGCCGGCTTCAGCATTACGCGGCCAGCACCAAATTCGCCGAGAATCTCATAGGGAAGAGTTCCCTCAACAAGAGGGATCCTGACCATTGTTTTACGGGCATGTTCCGTAGCTTTACGCAATGCCTCGGGCACTTCCTGCGCCTTACCAAGGCCAAATCCTACGTTTCCATTGCCATCGCCCACAACCACAAGTGCACTAAAGCTGAAACGGCGACCGCCTTTTACAACTTTGGCAACCCGGTTTAGGGAGACGATCTTCTCGATAAAACCCAGTTCATTCTGTTCCATGACAGTATATTCCTCTCCGGGTTAGAACTCGAGGCCGCCTTCTCGGGCGCCGTCGGCCACGGCTTTGATCTTGCCGTGGTAAAGATAACCGTTACGGTCAAAGACCACCTTAACAATACTTTTTTCCCGGGCCAGGCGGGCAATTTCCTTGCCAACAGCTTCAGCGCCGACCAGGTTGCAGGAAAACTTCGTATCTCCCTTGGAAAGGACAAGCGTTGAAGTAGCTGCAAGTGTAGATCCTGTAAGATCGTCTACAACCTGGGCATACACGTGCAGGTTGGAACGGAAAACAACCAGACGGGGCCGTTCTGCAGTACCGGAAATTTTTTTGCGGATGCGGATCTTTCTGCGCTGTCTGGCTTCATTTTTGGTTATAGTGCTCATGATGCGCCCCAATTATTTGCCTTTCGCACCGGACTTGCCGGCTTTGCGCAGGATGGTTTCGGTTTCGTACTTGATGCCTTTACCTTTGTAGGGTTCCGGCTTACGGATGCGGCGGATCCGGGCAGCCATTTCGCCCACAAGTACTTTGTCAGCCCCCATGATAGTCAGCTTTTGCCCTTCGGCTTTTGCCGTAATTCCGGCCGGCAGTTCTACAATAACGGGGTGAGAAAATCCTACCTGAAGTTCGATTGCGTTGCCTTTAACCGCAACACGATAACCAACACCGATCACTTCTAGTGTTTTGGAGAACCCTTTGGTTACGCCTGCAATGCAGTTGGCCAGCAGTGTGCGGCGTAAACCGTGCTGCGCACGGGATTCTCTGGTTTCCACCTTGCGCGACAAGGTGATATGGCCGTTGGCTATTTCATAGGAAAGAAGAGGACATATCGGCGTGGTAAGCGAGGCTTTCGATCCCTTTACTTCAACAACGTCAGCCCCGATCGTTACTTCCACACCGGAATGGATCACGATGGGCAGTTTTCCTATTCTGGACATAGTTACACCCGCCTACCAGATTTCGCATAAGAGTTCACCGCCCACCTTAAGCTGGAGGGCTGTATTACCGGCAAGCACACCATGCGATGTGGACAAAATGCAAATGCCAAGGCCGTTTTGTACACGGGGTATTTCGTTGGCACCTGCATAAACCCGGCGGCCGGGTTTGCTCATCCGTTTCAGACCAGTGATAGCCGGCTTGCACTTAACGTATTTTAGGCGGATGGTGATATTGCGGTCTTCCACTGTTACGCCATCGACATACCCCTCCTGCTTGAGGATGGAAGCAATAGCTTCCTTTATCTTCGAGCGCGGCACACTCACTTCCTTATGCAGGGCCAGGTGTGCGTTGCGGATACGCGTAAGCATATCTGCAATAGGATCAGTCATCATCGAATGCTCTCCTTATATTCTTTCATATTTTACCAGCTGGACTTGCGCACGCCGGGGAGATCCCCGCGAAGAGCCATATTGCGGAAGCAGATACGGCATATGCCAAACTTGCGCATGTACGCATGGGGCCTGCCACAGATTGGGCAGCGGTTATAGGCGCGGGCCGAAAACTTGGGTTTGCGTCTGGCCTTTATTTCAAGTGAAGTACGTGACACTATCCTAACTCCTTACTTTCTGAAAGGCATGCCAAGTTGTTCGAGAAGGAATTTACCTTCCCTGTCCGTAGTGGCTGTAGTCACGATGGTAATGTTCATACCTTTGGGATTTTCAATACGATCCGCTTCCATTTCGGGGAAGATGGCGTGCTCTTTGATCCCAAGTGTAAAGTTACCCCTGCCATCGAAGCCACGATCTGAGACACCGCGGAAGTCGCGTACCCGGGGCAGGGCAAAATTCATCAATTTGTCCAGAAAATCCCACATACGATCTTTGCGCAGGGTTACGCGGCATCCAATAGGCATACCTTCACGTACTTTGAAAGCAGCGATGGATTTTCTGGCGCGTGTAACAACGGCTCTCTGCCCTGCAATGGCGGACAGTTCGGTTATGGCTTCTTCCATCAGTTTATTATTTTGACTGCCGGAACCCAGACCGATGTTCAGCGAAATTTTAACAATCCCGGGGACCTGCATAGGAGAGCTGTAGGTGAACTCCTTTTGCAATACCGGAACCACTTTCTCGCGGTAGATAGTTTCAAGACGAGTCATTGGGTTCACCTTACAGCGTTTCATTACACTTCTTGCAAAAGCGGATTTTTTTGCCCCCTTCCGTATAGCGATAGCCTACGCGGGTAGGAGTTGCACAGGCCGGGCACATAACCATAAGATTGGATACATGAATTGGCATTTCCCTGTCTGCTATCCCACCTGGTTCACGCCGGTAGGGGTTTGGTTTCACGTGGCGTTTGGACACGTTCACCTTTTCCACAACCACGTTGTCATGCTTGCGAAGGACTTTCAGGACCTTTCCAATTTTGCCCTTGTCCTTGCCGGCAATAACAATCACCTTATCGTCCTTGCGGATGCGCAATTGTTTCATGATTGAGACTCCTAAAGAACCTCGGGTGCGAGGGATACGATCTTCATGAAGTTCCTGGCTCGCAATTCACGGGCCACGGGGCCGAAGATGCGTGTTCCCACAGGCTCTCCCTGCTTGGAAAGCAGTACAGCGGCATTGGAGTCAAACTTTATGTAAGACCCATCAACACGACGTACTTCTTTTGCCGTGCGTACGATGACGGCTTGCATCACGTCGCCTTTCTTTACCTTACTGTGGGGCATGGCTTCTTTAACAGTAACCATGATAATGTCACCCACTGTAGCATAACGCCGGTGAGAGCCGCCCAGCACCTTTATGCAGGCTACTTTCTTGGCACCGGAATTGTCGGCGACCTGGAGCGTGGATTCAACCTGGATCATGACGTAACTCCT
>CAYRKU010000106.1:0-1756 GCA_964425055.1 uncultured Lawsonia sp.
TCATGGCGGCGCCACTGCGGAAGGCCAGCCAGGCAAGATATAGCAGATATGCCGCCCCGGCAAACATCAGCGCGGTAAAGGCTGCCTGGCAAGTTTGAAACAGGGCAGCCACACCCAGGGCCACAGCCGAAATGTGGCCAAATATACCGGTAAGCAGCCCAAACATGGTGCTCAGTCCGGCCCTGGATCCATACAGGGCAGACTGAGTGATGACAAAAATAATATCTGGCCCTGGGGCAAGCCCTAAAATTACTGCGGTAACAAAAAAGGTACTGAGGGTTTCCAGAGGAGGCATAGTTTAGCCAAGTTCCATATGCCGGTGTTCTATGGAAACTCGATAATCCTGCCTTTTAAGGGCACGCATCAGAGCTTCGGCCACAGCCACAGAGCGATGTTTCCCTCCGGTGCAACCTAAGGCAATTGTTATTCGATAACGGCCCTCGGCATCATACAGTGGCAGGAGAGAGCTTATAAACTCAATGAAGCGTTTTTTGAATTCTTTGGCAGACGGGTCCCCAAATACATAGGCGGCAACCGCTTTATCTTTACCTGTACCTTGACGCAGCTCTTCAACAAAATAGGGATTGGGCAGAAACCGCAGATCAAAAACTATATCTGCCTCACGGGGCACACCATACTTGAATCCAAAAGAGACAAGGTTGATTTTAATGGCGTGGGCCCGCTCCTGGGTATTGTTCCAGCGGCGCTGGATACGCCGCCTAAGGTCGTGTATAGAATATGTGGATGTATCAATGATACGATCGGCCATTTCCCGTATGGAAGCGAGGTTTTCCGCTTCTTCCCGTACTGCTTGCTCCAGGCCGATATTTTCCCGCTCAAGCGGGTGGGGGCGGCGGGTTGTAGCGTAACGGCGGATCAGCACTGCCGGATCCGCTTCAAGAAACAGAATATGGACTCGAAAGCCCATGCCGGAAACTTTATGCAAGGCTTTGTCCAGCTCGGCGGCAAATTGGCCCCGCCTCTGGTCCAGCCCTAAGGCAATGCCACCGGCTTTTTCCATGGCTGACGCGTGCAACAGGCGCACCATATCAGGCATAAGCGCAGGGGGTACACCGTCGGCTGTGATCAGGCGCATGTCTTCAAAAACATGCAAAGCAGTGCTTTTCCCCGCGCCTGACAGGCCAAGAACAAGGACCACCGTTTCCCCGTGCCGGGGAAGCTGCTGCCCAGACTGAGTGTTTTTTGTGGATGGGTTTTCGGGCACTGTGTTCATTCTTTCCCCATTATTGGCATTTTTCATATCAATCTGGCACAGACAGATGTTAAGTTGCAGGGATATACTGATATGCTGTAATTTGTATTTTGTGATTGCTTTCAGGTACAACTAGCGTGTTTTAATTAATTTTTCAAACCAGGATGTTCTTTAGCCCACCATAGGCATTTATGCGTGCACCACCATAAATTTTGGATATATTCCCCGGAATTTTTTGAGCGCCAATTTTCTCTGGCCCCCGTTTCAGAGCAGGGGAGCGAACATAAAATCAGCGTTCCCACTTCCTGCCCATGTGGGCAATGTGAGGTTGTTTTGTGATCCATAGATTTTCTCCTTAATCACGGCAGTATTTTCATTCCTGTGGCGCTTAGATCTGTTACTTACAGAAACTCCGGCTGGTTTCTGTCAGCGCACATGGCGTCAGGCCCGCACAGCTTTGGGCAAACATATCGGCTATGGCCGGAAGCTGTCCCCGTGTGCTCTTGTGGGCAGCTCCGCATACAGACAAAACAGGCATTTTTT
>CAYRKU010000106.1:1856-5206 GCA_964425055.1 uncultured Lawsonia sp.
TTAAACTTTGCCGGGCTGAAATAACACCTATGCAGATTTGTTATCTGTGTTTGGCCTGGTGCGGGCCTGTTCCCTCCATATGCGAGTAGTATGTTTAAAGATGCTTCAGGCATTATCGTATATTGGGTGTGAGGTTCAACTGACCCGTTGCCCGTCCGTTATCTGGGTAATACCCATACTTATTAGAAACCAGCTGCATGAGATTAGAATAATGGTGGCCCCGGTGGCAGTACCCATCCAGTCCTGTGCAGAAAGAAGTAGCCCAACTATTGCGGAAGAGACGCCAACAAGCAGGGACCACCAAAACATGCTTCCGGCTGAGCGGGCAAGGTTGCGTGCCGTTGCCGCCGGAACAATAAGCATGGCTGTGACCAGTAATACCCCCACAGCCCGAACAGAAAACATCACCACCAGAGCAAGCAAGCCGGCAAAAAGATATTGCAACAAGGCTACCCGGACGCGATGCGCCCTGGCCAAGATTGGATTGAGGCTTATATAAATCAGGCTGTTAAATCCCCGAAATTGAAAGATCAGCAACACTGCGAATAGAGCAAAAAGCCGGTACAGTTCTCCTTCGTCAATGGTAAGGATATCGCCGTATAGAAATTGCTGTACATCTCGTGCTACATATGTATACCTACTGACTACAGCTAATCCAAAAGCCATCACCGCCGAAAAGAACACCCCAATCACCGTATCTGCAGCCATGGCGCTGCGGCGGATTGTCCCAATAATTGCTATACCCACCACAACGCCAAATAGATGCATTGAAATATCGGGGCTTACAGCAAACAGCAAACCAAGGGCAACCCCCGCAAAGGCTGAATGGCTGATGGCATCCGCAAAAAAAGCCATGCGGAGATTGACCACCTGTATGCCCAGGATGGCCGCCATGGGGGTGAGCAGGATAAGCCCCAGCAGTGCCTGCTGCATAAAGCGCGCCTGCATGCACTCAAAAGGCAGCAGCCCTTCTAAGGCATAGATCGGAGAAAGGTCAAAAAGGGCAGTTGGATCCAGCACGTTCAAAGCTCTTTTATGGATGTATGCCGGCAAACTTCCTGTATTTCGGAACCGGTGCTGATAATCCCCATATGTATACCAAAAAGTTCCAGCAACAGTTCAGTAGTGAGTACTTGCTGCGGTGGACCCTCGGCCACAAGGCGGCGGCTTAAACAGATAACATGTGTGGCGTGATGCGCCACCATGCCCAGATCATGGCTGACCATAAGCTGGGTAAAGCCACGTTCCTCCCGTAGTTCTTCCAGAAGTTCGCAGAACAGCTGTTCCCCGTGAAAATCCACGCCTGCCGAGGCTTCGTCAAGAATAAGCAGTTCCGGATCCTGCTGCAGGGCCAGGGCCAGCAACACGCGTTGCAGCTCCCCACCGGACAAGTCTCCAATTCGACGCCGGGCAAGGTTTTCCGCATGTACCATGGCCAGCAGTTGCAGCGATGCTTCCCGTAAATGAACATCAACCCCTAGCCACAGTGGTTTACGCTGCACCCCCATTACTAAAAATTCGATTACCGTAAGAGGCATGCCCCGGTCAATATGCACCCGCTGTGGAACATACCCTAGGCGCAGAGTTCCGCCATCTTTCCCACGGGGTATGTGCACAGCACCTTTATAGGGCAGTTCTCCAAGGAGGGTCATCAGCAGGGATGTTTTGCCTGCCCCATTGGGACCAATAACAGCCGTACAACCCCCAAGGGGAATATGGGCATCAATATGCTTGAGAATCGGCAAATTACCACGTTGGACGCACACATCCTCAAAAAGCACCGCATTATGGCAGGGAGGGCAGGCAGCCTGGGAAGCCGTATGTGAAGCAAGCTCAATGTGCGCCAAGTGTCTTCTCCAATACAGCAAGGTTGTTGCGCATAATTGTCGTGTAGTAATCGGCAGGCGCATTTTCTGGGCCTGTTGCCACCGGGTCAAGTTCGGCCAGGGGCAGTCCGGTTTCTGCGGCCAGGATACGTTCCGTCTTGTCCGGATATTGAGGTTCGGTAAACAGGGCCGCAGCCTGTTGGGTTCGAATAATCCGGGTAAGCCGCAGTATATCCGCGGCAGCAGGCTCCTGTCCTGCATGTGCCTGTACTACGGCAACCACTTCAAGCCCCGCATCCTTTGCCAAGTAGGCAAATGTATCATGTTGAGTTACAATACGAGGGTTTTTAATGCGCTTTCCCACTGCTGCAAAACTGTCAGCCAGAACAGTGAGTTCCACGGCATAGGCCTGCGCATTAGCCATGAATTGTTCCGCACCTTCCGGATAGATCAGGGCAAGTTTTTGGGCCAAAGTTATGGCCATACGGGCCATCATCCGTGGGCTGGCAAATAGGTGAGGGTTTGCGTTGCTTTTGTGATTGTCGTTCTGGTACTCCGTTACATGTGAAGGTAGGATATTTTCTATTCCCTGTGCTGCGTCCAATATTTGTGCATGTGGGTTTGCCTTGTCCAGAGACTCCCCCAGAAATTCTTCCAGACCAAGCCCATTGATAAGCACAATATCAGCTCCGGACAGTGTGCGCATTTCCTGTGGCGTCAGGGCATAGTCGTGCGGGCAGCCAGCCTGGGCCGGTAACAGCCGGACAAGGCTGATACCCTGTTGCCCCTGCACAATGCGCATGGCAAGCTGATGCATAGGGAAGGTTGTGGCCACTATATTCAGCCTGGTTTTGCCTGTAGTCACATCGGCAGCTGCGATCATAGGCAGCTTGCCGCACAGAAATACCAGCAACAGACAATACAGGCCAATCACAAGCTGGTGCTTCATATACACTCCTTTTCTTAGCAATGCTTTTTCTTGCCTAGGCGGTATGGCCTTGTCAAGGCCGCATATATACCTGTGGAACAGGGGAGGGGAGGAACAGGCCTGCTTTGCGAGAGCTTAAAAAAGTATTCATGCTGTTTTACAAGAGGTTCAAATTCATCTGTTTCAATATTCAGGATAGCCATAGTGAAAAAGAACAAATACCATAGAGAGGTTAAAATCATCAGGAAGAACGGGGCTGGCTGCAGTGTGCCACACAATGCTTCAACATGAATTGGCTGATGATTCAGCATAATACACATTTTGCTTTGTTCAGGTTTCTGGATTTGAGACTGATTTTAAAAATGTGTGGGTTTGGGATATTCGAGGATCATGCGTCTGAAATCCTGCGCGGCCTCTATGAAATATGTGAAGCTTTTGGCGTTGGTGAAAAGCAGGCTAAAGCCGGGGCCAATTCGGGAGCCATTGTTGTTGAAGGCGAGGGAAATGCGCTTACATCTATCTGAAACATCAGATGTATCCATCTTTAATATGTCGTAGTTCAGACTTGATCTGACAGATAAGCGTTTTGATGGTTT
>CAYRKU010000107.1:0-5085 GCA_964425055.1 uncultured Lawsonia sp.
TCCCGAAGTAGCTTCGCCATCTATCCGCATCAATACGCAGTATACGGGCGCATCCCCCACAACTGTGGATCAGACTGTCACCCAGGTTATTGAACAGAACATGACCGGCATTGACAACATGATCTATATGCAGTCCAGATCGGATTCGTCAGGCCTGGCCACCATTACCCTGACCTTTGCTGTAGGCACAAACCCCGACGTAGCCCACATGCAGGTACAAAATAAGGTGCAGCAGGTGCTTTCACAACTGCCCTCGGCAGTACAGGCCAATGGCGTAGAAGTGTCCAAGGGTAACGACAATATGTTTATGGTCATTACCCTGTATTCACCGGACGACAGTCTGCTGCAGATCGATTTGAGCGACTATATCAGCGCCAATATCAAAGATGAAATAAGCCGAACCCAAGGTGTCGGTACGGTACAGGTATTTGGTGGTAAGTACGTTATGCGAATCTGGCTGGACCCGGACAAAATGGCCAAATATGACCTGACACCTTCTGACGTACGGAACGCAGTATCAGCCCAGAATGCGGAAGTGACCGCCGGTCAGATGGGTGCAAACATGATAGATCGGCCCAATGATCAGGTTCTGAACTTCACCATCAAAGCCCAAAGCCTGTTTACCAACGCAGAACAGTTTGGTGACATTCTGCTTACAGTGACAAAAAATGGCGAGCGTGTACATATACGCGACGTAGCCCGGGTAGCCATGGGCACGGAAAGGGACGGTATAACCAGCTACTATAACGGTCACGCGGCTAGCGGTATTGGTGTTACGTTGGCTCCCGGTGCCAACGGACTGGAAACAGCCAATCTGGTAAAAGCCAAAATAGAACAGCTATCGCACTATTTCCCTGATGGTATGGCCTATGAATTTGCCTTCGATACCACGCCTCCGGTGCTCGCATCCATCCACGAGGTAGTAAAAACACTGGTTGAAGCCATCTTCCTGGTGTTTCTGGTTATGTTGCTGTTCCTTCAGAATCTTCGGGCCACCATTATCCCCACCATTGCCGTACCCGTGGTGCTGCTGGGGACTCTTGGTGTGCTGCTGGCCTTTGGATATAGCATCAATACTCTGACATTGTTCGCCATGGTTCTGGCCATCGGTCTACTGGTGGACGACGCCATTGTGGTGGTGGAAAATGTGGAACGCGTTATTCAGGAAGAGCATCTTGATCCGGTTACAGCTACGGAAAAATCTATGGATCAGATCAGTTCCTCACTGATTGGGATTGGTGTAGTACTTTCTGCAGTATTTCTGCCTATGGCCTTCATGGGTGGATCCACCGGTGTTATTTACAGACAATTTTCCGTTACCATTGTCACAGCCATGACCCTTTCTGTACTGATAGCGCTGATCCTTACCCCATCCCTTTGCGCGGGGATGCTCAAGCAACATTCGCAAAACGCACAATGGGGCTTTTTCGGCTGGTTCAACCGTATGTTCACTAAAAACCAGCACCGTTACTCCCATGGCGTGGGCCGCATTGTACAGCGCGGTGGCCGCCTAATGCTGATCTATATTGTTCTGGTAGCAGGCCTTGGGCTTATTTACAGGCAATTGCCCACGTCCTTTCTGCCTACGGAAGATCAGGGTGCAGTCATGCTGATGCTGCAGATGCCGCCAAACGCCACACTGAATGAAACCGCAAACCAATTCAAAAAACTTGTCGACTACGTCCGCAATGAGGAAAAAGACTCCGTTGAATCTGTTATGGTGGTTCCAGGCTATGGCATGGGTGGTGTTGCGGAAAATACCGGTATGGGCTTTGTTAAGTTGAAAGATTATGACCAGCGTACCAATCCCGGGCAGGATGCAGCCTCAGTCGCCGCACGTATTCGCCAGAAATTTGCAAGCATTTTGGACGGGCAGCTTATTGCAGCTATACCTCCGGCCATCATTGCCCTGGGGATGACCAATGGCTTTACCTTAGAATTGCAGGACAGAGGCGGTGTCGGGCATGACAAATTACGCGAAATCGGCCGGCAGTTCTTGGGAGCAGCCTTTGCCAACCCGGCCATTGCCTATGTTCGTCCCACTGGTATGGATGATATTGCCCAGTACAACATACACCTGGATAATGCCAAAGCCACCAGTATGGGCTTGACGCTTTCTGCCGTAAATGCGGACGTATCAACCTACCTGGGCGGATCATACGTAAATGACTTTGTTTATAACGAACGTGTAAAAAAGGTTTATGTGAAAGGCGATGCTGACGTACGTAAACGTCCGGAAGATCTGAACCGTATCAAATTCCGTAACAATAAGGGAGAAATGGTACCATTCAACGCCATCTTCTCCTCCAACTGGTCGTTTGGTCCGGCTGTTCTGCAACGCTACAACGCCATGCCGGCGCTTGAATATCAGGGCGAACCCAGACCCGGCATTGCCAGTGGCATTGCCATGGCAGCCATTGAAGAGGAGGTGCAGAAGCTGGGCCGGGACTTTGGCATGGAATGGACGGGCCTGTCTTATCAGGAAAAACTTGCAGGAAGCCAGACAACCATGTTGTATGCACTTTCCGTTTTGGTGGTGTTTCTGGCATTGGCAGCCTTGTATGAAAGCTGGTCCATCCCCTTTGCTGTATTGCTGGTTATCCCTCTGGGGATTCTGGGGGCAACTGCCGGCACATGGCTGCGTGGTTTGACCAATGATGTCTATTTTCAGGTGGGTATTCTGGCAGTTATGGGCTTATCTTCCAAAAACGCCATCCTGATTGTAGAATTTGCCAGAAATCTACAGGAAGAAGGGCGAAGCCTCATTGACGCCACAGTAGAGGCCTGCCGTATCCGCCTGCGCCCCATTGTCATGACATCTCTGGCCTTTGGTCTGGGAGTACTGCCCATGATATCCGCATCCGGTGCAGGCGCTGCCAGCCAGCACGCCGTGGGTACAGCGGTATTTTGGGGCACCATATGCGCCACAGCTCTAGGTATCTTTTTCATCCCCACCTTCTTTGTAGTGGTGCGCAATGGAACCAAACGGGTTGGGGATTATTTAAAGAAAAAACTGCACAAATTCTAAACCAGTACTGTTTGCCATCCATAGGTCTAAACCAACTGGACAACAATGGATGCTCGTGTCAAAGTAAATCTTGCTGGCGGCTCTCCTTAATACATTAAGGAGAGCCTTACATTACGTATATAAACGCAACACCTCTTGACCGCAGGCTCAATGTGCCTATTCAGACAGACAA
Source organism: uncultured Lawsonia sp. (assembly GCA_964425055.1). GTDB lineage: Bacteria > Desulfobacterota > Desulfovibrionia > Desulfovibrionales > Desulfovibrionaceae > Bilophila. The sequence continues at coordinate 3,201 of CAYRKU010000107.1, forward strand.
AACCATTTTAAGGTGCACGGTTACAGCAATTTTGCAGGAGCAATACAGGCTATGACCACGCCTTCAACACAAAAATTGCCAAACTCTAGGCAGGCGCTTTTCAGCCGGGATTTTGTCCTCCTGTTTTGCATGGCCATGTGCTGCAACAGTTATCTTGCTGTTTTCTACTGCTTTGAACAATGGCTTACAGGGTTGCAAATCAGCCCCAACTGGCGTGGACTTTTGCTTTCGGCACTATACGCCATGGTCCTGCTTTGGCGGCCTATTGCCAGCGTTCTGCTGCTATCACGCAGTAAAGTACTGCCCATTATCATTGCCATATGCGTTTCCAGCTGTGTAATGCTCAGCTATTCTTTTGTCAGCGGTCCGTATTCCGCACTGCTGATCTTACTGCTGCGTCTGGTTCAGGGTATTTCCCTGGCAGTGTATTCCACCTGCGTAACGGCCGTTCTGGTCAGCTGTATCCCCAGGGGGCAAAGTGCCAGAGGATTTGCCTTCTTTTCCCTCACTTCACTACTGCCCTATTCAATCATCCCAGCTACGGGCGAGCATTTGTTGCCCCTGTTGCACGGTGAGGCACATCTGTTTGCGTTGATAGCCGTATTAGCCATACCTGCACTGTGCATGGTGATTTTTCTGGCACCCAAGCTGCGTAAACCAGAGCTTCCTGTCCAAGCGAGTACACGGTCCCGCCAAACGCCCCATGCCATCATCCGGACTATGCTTCATTCCGGTCTGGGCTGTATCTATCTTTCATGCCTGTTTTTCAGTGTTATGACCAATCTTGCCGTCTACTTCATGAAAGGGCTTTGTGCCGTTACGGGAGCCACACCGGCCAAGTTTTTTATTACATATACCATCACAATGATTTTCGTGCGGATTATCAGCGGGCATATGATGGATACTCTGCCCCGCTATCGTGTTGTTCCCCTGTGCGCCCTGGCCCTGACCATCAGCGTATTGGGGGTGGCTTGGGGACCGCTTGTGACTTTCGTACCATTAACTGTTCTATACGGGCTCGGATTAGGACTCCTGTATCCTCTGCTGGCGGCAACTGTATATGACCGCTCTACTGAAGAAACCAGATCCATCAATTCCAACGTCATGATGCTTACCTTTGATGCAAGCGGTATGCTGGCCCCGTTGATCGGCGGTACTGTTATCAACGCCGGACTAGGCTATAAGGGCGTCTTCTCCACTGCGGCAATTATGGTACTTTGTTCCGGCGCCTTCATGCTCCTGGATCGACTACGCCTGGCACTATGGGATCGCCGAGATGCACAAAACAAGTAGCATTGCACAACACTAAAGGTACATAGATAATTTATAACCAGGTAAAAACAAATATATCCCCCCAAAAAAAAGAGAGCATAATGAACAACACTGTAGACGAACTCAGTATTGAATATGAAGACTCTGGTCAAATTCTGATCAAAGAAATCGATAAAGTAATTTTGTCCAAAGGTGCATGGGTGACGATCATGTTCCGATATCAGGACATGATCCCTGAAACTGGCGACTATGGACCGGATAAATTCGCCATACGCCGCTACCAAAAAGTCATGGGAGAATACCATCTGAGATCGAAATTCAATATTTCCAGTGCCGATCAGGCCAGAAAAATTATTACCACCCTCTCAACATGGTTGGGCGAATGCTGAATATAAAACAATATCTTTTCCTAGCCATTACTGCCGCAGCCCTATTTTTTGCATATTCCGGGGCTGTGGAGTGTGCACTGCTTTCCCGCGTTATTGCCTGCATAGATGGGGACACCATAAAAATCCAAACACAGCAACACATACGCTTTGCGGGCATTGATACTCCGGAAAAAGCAACAGACCAATCACCCGCGCAATATTATGCCAGGGAAGCGTACCAACTA
>CAYRKU010000108.1:0-4876 GCA_964425055.1 uncultured Lawsonia sp.
GCCGTACCTCTGGTGGCACGAAAGCCATACAACTACCTGCCCCAACCTCCGGACGTTACAGCAGAGTGCCAACGGCCCCGTTACCGATTTGGGCGCGGCTATTGTGTGGGCCGGGCTTGCCACGCCAGAAATCGTGCAGCGCAATCAAAGACAGGGTATTACCCTTGTCTATGTGGGTGCCAGGCATTGTGATAGCCTTTCTGCTGCACCGCGGGGTGTTTTGGGCATTTATAAACAGCACACAGCATGTCTAGACACAGCAGCTCTTTGCTTTTGATCTGAAGGAATTTCGGTTTGGCTGGCTTCCGGACGAGCAGGTACGAGCCCATGGAGGGCATGGATGTACGCTTATTTCTCCTCTGCCACCGGAAGCAGAAGGTTTTGTCCCTACATTTCTTTGCGGCCCGCGCTGGGATATGTTGCGCGGGCAGGGGCAATATATGGGGATATGTCTGCCCTGTGCTATGGCCTGCTGTATGGGCTGGCCAGGCGTGAACAGGCCTAGGTGTGCTCAATTATGCACGCATTAACAACATATATTCCAGACCAGGATAAGCAGCCACATAACCACCATAGCCATAACACCAGCTACCACATCATCAATCATGACGCCATACCCTGCCGGAAGCCATGTTTCCGAAGCGTGTACCGGCCAGGGTTTCCACATATCAAACAGGCGAAACAGTATAAAAATCATTAGGAGTTGCAGCGGACTAGGATCTTTGAACGGCAAAAGTACAATCCACAATCCCAGAAGTTCATCTATCACAATAGAGCCTGGATCCTTACATTGCAGCAGATGTTCCACACGGGTAGCCGCCAGGGCCCCGCTCCAGAAAATACACGCCAACAGGGCAAGCCGTACAGCAAATGGCAAGGGGAGAAACAAAAAAGGAGCTAAAACTCCAGCCAAAGCCGATCCACACGTACCAGGCATTACCGGAGACAGACCTGCAATACCAAGGCGGCAATAACCAAGGCTCAGAGCATCCCAAAAACGCATTGGCATATCCATAAACGGTCCAGGCCTCAGGTGCGGATGGGATACCTGCCACACGTAAATGCACTGCCCTCCGGGCAATACCCCAACCGTTCGCATTTGGCCCCAGCCACAGCAAAAACAGCTGGTAGCACTTCCTTGCAGCGGCTGAGCATGACACCGGCTACGTGACGGATTTCCCACTGGGCACGCGCACAACAGCGCTGCTCAAAAAAGTTTAACAGTGCCCGACAATTCATACTAACTACAATTTTGCCTGCTGCGGCCTGTGGCAGCACAAAACGGGCATCCTCGTTGGCCTTGCTGCCAGTCTTTCCGTCAGCTTCAAGTAACGTTTTTATATTTCTGTATGCCCTGCCAAGAGTTTCCATAAGCAGGGTAAACTGCCGGGCAGCTTCCGGGTTGCTGGCAATGGCCGGCGGGATAATATAGTCAAAATGTGATCCATCCACATAGCGTTGACTTTGCTGAGAATAGGACGCTATGCGGTGTCGCACCAGCTGATGGGTAAACGCACGGGAAACGCCACTAATGGCAAAGGTAAACGCAACATGTTCTATGGGGCTTGTATGTCCGGAGGCCATAATCGTGGTAATAAATTCAGCCTGCTTTTCAGGCTTGATGTCCCCGGCCAGCAGCCGGGGCCACATATCAGCCACAAAACCGGCATGATAGCACTGCCGGAAAGCGGCATACACCAACGCAAGCGGATTTTGGGTAAAAGAAAGCAACTCTACATGTGGTTGAACCGCAGGCATGACAGTATCTCCCATTTATCCTAGCATATTCAGATGCCTGTAGGCTTTTGCCGTAGCCATCCTTCCATGTGAAGTCCGCTTAAGGAACCCGCACTGGATAAGATACGGTTCATAAATCTCTTCTATGGTGCGGACTTCTTCGGAGCAGGCGACCGCTAAGGTCTTTACCCCTACGGGGCCGCCTCCATACACATCAATCAACACCCGTAGAAGCCGACGATCCATCTGATCCAAACCCTTTTCATCCACATCAAGGCGTTGCAGAGCATGGGCTGCTTGGTTGCCATCCACAATACCGGACCCGTATACGGCAGCAAAATCACGTACACGGCGCAACAGGCGGTTGGCAATACGCGGTGTGCCGCGGGAGCGACGCCCGATTTCCAACGCACCTTCCGGAGTAATGGCAACATCCAGAATACGGGCGGCGCGCAAAACAACGCGGGCCAGCTCTTCCGGAGTATAAAATTCCAGTCTGCTGATAATCCCAAAGCGATCCCGCAAAGGTGAAGAAAGCAAACCGATGCGGGTTGTTGCCCCCACAAGCGTAAACGGTTCCAGATCAATTCTAACAGTACGCGCTGCAGGCCCCTGCCCGATCAGCAGGTCAATTTTATAATCTTCCAAGGCAGGATACAAAATTTCTTCAACACTTATGGGCATCCGGTGGATTTCATCCACAAACAAAATATCATGTCGGGAAAGGTTGGTCAGAATGGCTGCCAGATCTCCACTGCGTTCCAGTACGGGCCCGGACGTACATACAATATTGACACCAAGCTCCGCAGCCATGATCTGTGCTAAGGTTGTTTTACCCAGACCGGGGTTACCATAAAAAAGTACGTGATCCATTGCCTGACCACGTTCCCGGGCAGCGTTGAGAAAAACCCGGAGATTTGCGCGCAGTTCATCCTGCCCGATAAAATCTTCCAGACGTGAGGGTCGGATAGAATCATCAGGAGATGCTGCGGTAACAGCAGCGGCTGGAAAAAGCTCATCCGGGGGGATACCCGTTTCTGCAGTGCCTGACATGTTTTCCCCAGATTTTATAAAGTGCTCAATTCCGTTCACGGGCAAGGGTTTTCAACGCTGCACGCAGTGCCCCACTTACGTCAAGATCCGGCTCGTTGTGCAGAACAGTTTTCAAAACCGAGACCGCTTCACTTTCTGTATAGCCTAAACCCTGCAGGCCTGTAAGCGCATCTTTGAATACCCTTCCAGGTACGCAAGAGGATAATACTGCGGCAGCAGCGTTATCTTCAACTTTAAGTTTATATTTCAGTTCAAGGAAAATATGTTGTGCCGTTTTTTTGCCAATACCGCTTACCTGGGTAAGGGCAAGCACATCTTCTTCTAAAACTATTCGGCGCAAATCATCGGGACGGAACGTGGACAGGATACTCAGCGCCGTCCGGGCACCTACCTTGGAAATAGACATCAATATAATAAAGGTTTGGCGCTGTTCCCATGAATCAAAGCCAAACAGTTCCTGTGCATCTTCACGGACCACAAGGCAGGTGTAAAAACGAACAGATTTACCACATTCCGGCAGATGAGCCAGAGATTGGGCAGGAAGATATACTTCATATCCAACCCCACCTGCAGTGGCAACCACGCAGGAGGAAGCAGCTATTTCGGCCAGTCGTCCTTCCACATAGGCAATCACGTTCTTCACCTCACCAGCAGTACATGAGATGTTGTTTTTATATAGCTCAAACCAGCACGATAGAAAAGGCTTTACACCCAAGGCGGACTTTTTGTACCAATCTGCGTAAAACAGCGTGAGATACCGCAACAAAGAACCGTCACCCCCAATAAGAAAGTACCCGTTCAGTTAGGGAGATGGAAATTTGTCTTTCAGTTATGCAGCTAGCCCAATTGGCATACGCCACAACAAAGGGAGCGGGCACATACGGAGCGGCTCCGACATTATGTTATCTTACTATAATATTTTTATGTTCCATATTATCGAATAATATGTTTATATTAGTCAGGTGGAGATGCTCTATCCTGAACCTTGTGGGGAAGAATATACCAAAAGACCAGCAGCCTCCTTTTTTAACATCCCATTTGTGACATGTACTATACTTTGCGGGCTTTGTGTGATCTTTACCTGGGAGTCTATATGAAAAATTCATCCCGTTTCTTCCGTAACTGTGAGTGCAGCTACTTTCCCTGCCATGCCGACGCAGATCCAGAAACGTTCAATTGTCTGTTTTGTTATTGCCCCCTATACTTGGCACCGCACTGTATCGGACATCCAACGTGGCTTACCAATGGTGTGAAGGACTGTACGGAATGCCTTAAACCGCATCGCCCGGAAAATTACGATATAATCATTCGGGAACTTTCTGCACTAATCCGAAAACGGACAAGCAACAGGCTCCATAGCAGTCAATCTGAATGATCCGTCCCCCAGCTGGAAAAAGGATGTTCGGCAAGGTTGCTATTTTTATAACGCGGATCATGCGTTACCTCTTTTCCAATCCATGGAGGAAGATCAAACCGCTCTGTTTCGCTTTGTAGCTCTATTTCCGCCAGGATCAATCCTGCATTTTCCCTGCTGAAAACATCCACTATCCAAGTTTTCCCCGCATGGAAGACTCTATAACGCGTCTTATAGATAAGTGTATGTTTGGCCAACAACGTATCCAGTATGGCGTTGGCATCAGCCAGCGGGATTTCATATTCATATTCCAGCCGGGAAATTCCCTGCTCAGGACTCTTGATAGTCAATACACCTCGAGTACCCTCGGTACGAACCCGTACAGTACAGGGACTTTTTTGTAAATATCCCTGCCGAAACGGCACCCCGCTGCTTTTGCCTTGCCAGCCATCGCCACAAACCAAAAATTTTCTTTCAATTTCAACTTGCATACGGTGTTTCTTTATTACTGTCAGCTAACAACTGCCCTTATAAACCCGCCCTGCCCTGCTATTTGTTGAGCTATAATATCTTGCGGTGTACGGGCAAACGGTATATTTACTCCCGTTCATTCGAGGTATACAGTCTCACTTTTGACCATCTTTGCTGCCATGCAGACTATTTTATGAGGATACAATCTTTGAACAACCTGATTCGTAATGAAACACTGCGTAATGTTGCCATTATTGCCCA
>CAYRKU010000109.1:0-2427 GCA_964425055.1 uncultured Lawsonia sp.
ATGCCGCCATATGCTGCGCATGTGCCTATGGCCAACACGGCTGCCGCATTGGACGCAAGCTCCCTGGTGGCATCAGTCATGGTAATTTCCCTATGCCCTACCTCACCAATGACACAGCATTTACCATCATACGCCACCGGAATAGCACCTTCCACCGCGTAAATGTACTGCCCCTTATACCTGGAAGCCATATCCAACATATGGCTGTAGGCCTGTTCGCCTTCCGAAGCCATAACCGTGGGATGGAATTCAAGGCTGATAACCTTGAGCAGGACGTCGGCAATGGCCGGGTGTACGCTATTCAACAGCGTCACGGAACAGCCGGTACAGCCCTGCCCCTGCACCCAGAAGACCGGAGGGCGTTCCCCGGTCAGGGTCTGAGCCAGCGCTTCCTGCACGAACGGGTGGAACATCTGAGAGACTCCAAACCCAGCAACCGTGCCGGTGCACAGTTTGATGAAATCTCGTCTTGAAAGACTCATTCCTGCCTCCTAATCGCAGACTATAACGAGGCACTGCGCCAAACACCCTGCAGGGAATTTACTGCGTCAGACCGCACAAAAGCCTGGATGATCCGTACGCCCATCCAGGCACCTCACAAAGCCAGAGCGCAGCCACGCCTTGCCTCATTGTAACCTGCTTTAATATAATGATGCTTCCCTTCCGTGGAAAAATAACGAACCCGTTGCGCCCACAAACACACCGAAGCATTTCACCACGACAGGTTACTATTCTATTATGTAGAGCCGTTGATTCTGTCAATAGAAACAAGAGATTGAATGCGTTACTATTTTTTACGTAACACGCTTTGCAGGCAAATCCGGCGTAGTGCCAGCACCTGCCCATACTCGGGTATGGACACAGAGCAGCGCCTCTCGCCAATTCAGGACAATTTCCGGAAAAAGGCTTGTCTTTCGGTACAGAATACTCTAAAGATAATTGCCCAACGGGATGTGGCTCAGTCTGGTAGAGCGCTGCGTTCGGGACGCAGAGATCGCGCGTTCAAATCGCGCCATCCCGACCATTCCCCCTCCCCTTTATGCTTATAAAGGGGATTTTTATTTTGGCGCAATAAAACCTCGCGTCAGGCGGGGAGGATGTCAGGGCTCAGGCCTGAGCGTTTTCGCAGGCAACCTGCTCGGCCTCACTTATCAGGCGCCGTAATGGCGTTTCCATTTCTTTGCGAATGGCAGCAAGCGCCTCCGGACTGTCCGCTTCAAAGCGGGTAACCAGCACAGGCTGTGTGTTGGACGCACGTACAAGTCCCCAGCCGTGCGCAAAATTCACCCGTGCGCCGTCAATCTCTATTGTGTCATACCTTGCGCGAAAATATTCCCGAATACGCTCCACCACAACAAACTTAATTCCATCGGAACAGGGAATATTGATTTCCGGCGTAGTATAGGACAAAGGCCATCCAGGCAGGTCTGCCATAGATTTGCCCTGCCCGGCAAACAACGCTGTTATCCTGGCTGCGGCATAGATTGCATCATCAAATCCATGCCAGTTTTCAGCAAAAAACATATGCCCGGACATTTCCCCGGCAAGGGGAGCGTTTACCTCATGCATCCTGGCTTTTATCAAAGAATGTCCAGTAGTCCACATCATAGGGACGCCCCCATGTTGCCTGATGTCATCAAACAGGCGGCTGGAGCATTTTACATCCGCAATAATTGTAGAGCCTGGCCTGCGGGCGAGCAATTCCCGTGCATAAACAGAAAGGAGCTCGTCCCCAAACAGCAGACGTCCGTTCTGATCGACAATACCTAAACGATCAGCATCTCCATCAAGCCCAATGCCAAAATCTGCCTGTTCAGCCTGTACCCGGGCAATAAGCGCCTGCATGTTTGCTTTCACCACAGGGTCCGGATGATGATTGGGGAAAGAGCCATCCGGTTCACAGAATACAGGGACAACCGTTGCCCCCAGACTGGTAAGAATATCTGCACAAATTTCGCCACCAGTGCCGTTGCCCCCGTCAAGAACAATCTTAACGGGCCGGGCAAGGCTGAATCTGGACAGCACATCTTCTTTATACGAAGGCACAATGTCCAGGCAGGACAGCACCCCATGGCCTTCAGGGAAAACACCCTGCTCAAAAATAGCCCGAATTTTCTGAATTTCTTCACCATAAATGGTGGATTGCCCCGCCCATACCTTAAAGCCGTTATACTCAGGAGGGTTGTGGCTTGCCGTAATCATAATGCCGCCTTCCCGATTCAGATATCCGACTGCAAAGTACAGCGCAGGCGTTGGAACCATGCCAAGGCTGATAACATCAATGCCCGCGGCAAGCAGCCCCGCAACCAATGCATCATGATACGCTACGGACGAATGGCGGCAATCGTACCCAACCACAGCGCTGTGGATACCGCGATGCGTAAAATATGCGCCGCAGGCCCTCCCAAGGCGGGTTACCCAGGCTTC
>CAYRKU010000109.1:2437-4871 GCA_964425055.1 uncultured Lawsonia sp.
AAGATTGACAGTTATCCTAGCAACTAAATACATCTGCTGCAATTATCATGCGGGAGAGCAAATCGTAGACAGGCCGAAAGCTGTCGCTCATGCAGGTGCCGAACGCAGCGTCTTATTCCTACTTTCTCCTTCAGAAATAAAATCAGCAGACTGCCCCTGCTTCTTAACATTTTCTTTATATAAGCTGGCGCAGAATCGGCCAAAACATTCCCTCTGCCCCGTAATATTGCCTTTTATCGGGGATAGATTATTCTGAATCAGCCCGGCCAAAGCGGCCAAATCCACCGCAGCAGAGCGTGTTTTATGAAAAAGCGGCTCCTTTTCATCCTTATACTGATCATTCTTGCCACAGCGGTCTGGTATATCTTCCGCCCCAAAAGCGATTCGGCCATGTCATACCTTACCGAACCCGTTATTGTTGGCGATATAACCAAAACCGTCAATGCATCCGGGGAAGTGGGCGCTGTGCAGCTGGTGAGTGTGGGCGCCCAGGTTTCCGGGCAAATTGAAAAATTGCACATCCGCCTGGGGCAGCAGGTGAAAAAAGGCGATCTTCTGGCCGAAATCGATTCGGATGCACAGATCAACCAGCTGAAAACGGATAAAGCCCGTCTGCAATCGTATGAATCACAACTGAAAGCCAAAAAAATTGCGCTCAAAATAGCCCAAACCAAATACAACCGTGAATTCCAGCTCCGCAAACGCGACGCGGCATCCCGGGCAACGCTGGAAGATGCGGAAAATACCCTCGCTCTGGCCCGTGCCGAAGTTGACGTGCTTGAATCCCAAATCACACAGGCCCGGATATCTGTCAGTACTGATGAGGTGAACCTGGCCTATACCCGCATCTCCGCCCCGCTGGACGGGACGGTAGTATCCGTACCTGTAGATGAAGGGCAAACGGTTAACGCCAATCAGACAACGCCCACCATTGTGCAAATTGCGGACCTCAACCTGATGGAAAACAAAATTGAAATTTCCGAAGGGGACATTGCCGCCGTTAAGCCCGGTATGCCCATTACCTATTCCATTCTGTCCGATCCGGAAACAACCTACAGCGCCACGCTCACATCCATCGATCCGGGATTAACCACTCTCACAAACGGAAACTACAAAACAACTTCGTCAACGGGGCTCACTTCCGCAGCATCTTCCTCCACTTCGGTATCCAACGCTGTGTATTATTACGGCAAAGCCCTTATCAACAACACAAACGGCCCCCTGCGTATTGGCATGACCACACAAAACATCATCACCGTGGCCGAAGTCAAACAGGCAGTACTGGCACCTGTTGTTTCCGTTCAGTCCATAGCCGGTAAAAAAGTTGTTTTTATTCGAAAGGATAACGGTACTGTGGAACAGCGGGAAGTAACTACCGGTATTTCTGACGGTATCCATATCCAGATACTTTCCGGCCTTAAGGGGGGCGAGGCAGTCGTTACAGCGCAGCTTTCCCAGAAGGAAATCACCGCCGCGGCGCAGCAGCGGCGCCCGAGGCCGCGGCCATGAGCATTATTGAAACCGAAGGCATCAACAAATATTACGGCAGCGGCGCCAACCGCGTGCACGTACTGCGGGACATCTCCTTTGCCATAGAGCGGGGAGATTTTGTCGCTATTATTGGCCAGTCCGGCTCCGGCAAATCAACTCTCATGAACATTATTGGCTGCCTGGATACGCCATCTTCCGGCATTTGCCGTATCAATGGCGTGGATATCGGCACATTGCAGCACGATGCCCTGGCGGACCTACGCGGCCGACATATCGGCTTTATCTTTCAACGCTATAATCTGCTCTCCACCTTATCCGCTGTAGAAAATACTGCACTGCCCGCTGTATATACCGGGGCGCCCCATAAGACACGTACGGCCAGGGCCAGTACACTGCTTACCAACCTCGGCCTGGGTGACCGCCTTGCCAACAAACCCAACGAGCTTTCCGGCGGGCAGCAGCAGCGGGTCAGTATTGCCCGGGCATTGATGAACGGCGGGGACATTATCCTTGCCGACGAGCCTACCGGAGCTCTCGATTCCAAAAGTGGCGAAAACGTCATGGAAATCCTGACGGATCTGAATAAAAGCGGGCATACGGTTATTGTTGTTACCCATGACAGGCACGTGGCCACATACGCCAGGCGCATTATTGAAATAAAAGACGGCGCGATCATTTCGGACAGGCGCGACAAGCCCTTACAGCATCTCGCCGGCCAAGAAGGCTCCTTTTCAGCCGGCAATTCCTGGCTACTTCGTAAAGATCAGCTTACGGAAGCCTTCAAAATGTCCATACAAGCCATTCTGGCCCACAAAATGCGCTCCATCCTGACCATGCTCGGTATTATTATTGGCATAGCCTCCGTGGTTTCAGTTGTGGCCCTGGGCCGGGGATCACAGGAAAAGATTATCGCAAACATCAACTCCATGGGCACCAATACCAT
>CAYRKU010000110.1:0-347 GCA_964425055.1 uncultured Lawsonia sp.
GCACTGTCGCGGAAATATTGTGCAAGGCCGCAAGTACTGCCCGCTCTTGGTGTGGTGAAAACATAACCTTTAACAGGGCTTCCCGGCGATCAAGCACAGTAAACCCTGCCAGATGGTCATACGCCTCCAGTAAAAATCGGAACATCCCCACCTGATTTGGCGGCAGTACAACTAAGATGCGGCTGCTGGCCACAGGGGCGGGTAGGGCGCTGGGATAGCGTTTTTTCTTCATTCCGGCAGTGTAGACGGAGCAGTAGCAGATGACAATGTAATTCTTTTGTTTCTCTGTATTGGCTGTTATACATAGGCCATGGCAGCTGTTCACACTTTTCCCTCCAGGTGGGTTG
>CAYRKU010000110.1:357-1636 GCA_964425055.1 uncultured Lawsonia sp.
GCTCTGGGCGATGTTGCGCTGACCACGGGCGTTTTGCAATACTGGCACGAGACGCGGGGCTGGGATTTTATTGTTGTTACCCGCAGGGCTTATGCTCCCCTGTTTAAGGGGCATCCGGCAGTGCGTGCGGTTATAGGTTTTGATGTGCAGGATATGAGCCTGGTCAGGCTGCTTTCACATTGGCGGCAGATTGCCGGAGCTTATGCTGGATATGGCCTTCTGGACCTGCATGGGACGCTACGTACCCGCCTTATGGCCATACTTTGGCCGGGGGCTGTACGCAGATATGCCAAAATGTGGCTGGAGCGGCGTCTGTGCCTGGCGAGCAGGGGGTACTTTTTTCAACAGCGTCTTTTGCGTTGGAATGTGCCACAGCGCTACGCAGCTGCTGTGGAGGTAATTCCTCCCCGGCAGGGGAATCTGTTGCCGCGGATCTATCTGTCTGCTGCAGAGCATGGGCTGGCTGAGTGCCTTCTTGCCCATATTCCGGGAATGAGCGCAGCTGTTCCTCCTGTGGCCATTCATCCCTATGCCACACACCCGGATAAAGCATGGCCGACTGAGCAGTGGGTACAGTTGTCCGCACGTCTGGAAGCGGCTCGTATTCCGTGGTTTGTGATTGGCCAGGGCTCACCTGTCCCGGGAATAGATCCCGCACATGATTTGACCAGCAAAACCTCCCTGCGGGAAACGTGTGCCCTGTTGCATCATGCCGCAATTCTATTGACGGGCGATTCCGGCCCTATGCACCTTTCCTGTGCTGTGGGTACGCCGGTTATTGCCATGTTTGGCCCTACAACCAAGGCCTGGGGATTTTTCCCAGCGGGCAGCCGGGATCGTGTGCTGGAAGCTGTTACCCCCTGCCGGCCCTGCACCTTGCATGGGGGGAACACCTGTCCCCATAATCATGCCTGTATGAAAGCCATCACTGTGGAACAGGTTATGCAGGCAGTGATCAGCGTATTTCGGCCCTGGACAGCTTGACAAGATACCCCACATACTCTAAAAACGGATGGCTTTAAATCAAGCACACTCCGGCAGCGGCCTGGGGTGCCTGGCTGGTTTTGCCTTTGGCGGAACTGTTCGGGTAGATGGGTCAGGGTCGGGGTGGAAGCAAACCCCATGTCTAAGGAGAAGTTTTTTATGGCCTATGTAAGCATGAAGCAAATGCTGGAAACGGGCGTGCACTTCGGTCACCAGACCAGACGTTGGAACCCCAAAATGCGCCCGTTTAGTTTTGGCGCACGCAACGGGATCCATATCATTGACTTACAGCAAA
>CAYRKU010000110.1:1646-4745 GCA_964425055.1 uncultured Lawsonia sp.
GTACCGCGCACGACAAGATTGTTGAAACCGTTGCCAACGGTGGCCGGGTATTGTTTATCGGTACCAAGCGCCAGGCACAGGAAACCGTTGCTGCCGAAGCGGCTCGTGCGGGGCAGTTTTCAGTGACCAATCGCTGGATGGGCGGAACGCTCACTAATTTTGCAACCATTCAAAAAAGCATTGAGCGCCTGAAAAAGCTCGAAGCCATGTTTGAAGACGGTTCTGTAACTCGCTATCAGAAGAAAGAAATTCTTACCCTGCAGCGCGAAATGGCCAAGCTTGAGCTGACCCTCGGCGGCATCAAGAGCATGGAACGCCTTCCCCAGCTTGCCTTTGTTATTGACCCGAATCGCGAAGAAATCGCAGTGAAGGAATGCCGTAAACTGGGTATCCCCATTGTGGCTGTTACCGATACAAACTGTGACCCTGATCTGATAGATTACATCATTCCTGGGAATGATGATGCTATCCGTGCGATCAAACTGTTTGCAACGGCCATGGCCGAAGCCTGCCTTGAAGGCGAGGCCATGCGTAAGGATGCTCAGGATAAAGATAAAGACGCGGAGGCAGAGCCGAAGAGCGCTGTCGCTGCTGAGGCCAAAGCTGAAAGCACCTCAACCGAAAGCCCCTCGGCTGACGAAGCCGTAGCTGAATAACTGGAGAACACATGAACATCACCGCCTCTATGGTTAAAGAGCTCCGTGAAAAGACCGGTGCGGGCATGATGGATTGCAAAAAGGCCCTGCAGGAAGCTGCAGGCGATGTGGAAAAAGCCGTTGATCTACTCCGGCAAAAGGGCATATCTAAGGCTGCCAAAAAAGCGGGTCGCGCCACCTCTGAAGGCCTTGTGGGCTTTGTTGCGGCAGCAGACGGTAAAAGTGCAGCTTTGATTGAAGTAAAGTGCGAAACCGATTTTGTGGCCCGCGGCGAGAAATTTCAGAATTTTGTGCGCGATCTTACTGCCCAGGTTATGTCTGATGCGCCGGCTGACGAAGCTGCCTTACTGGCAGCACCCTCTGTGGCCAACCCCGGGCGGACCGTGCAGGATATGCTTACCGAGGCTATCGCCACAATCGGTGAAAACATACAAATTGGCCGTTTTGTCAAACTGGAAACCTCCGGTCCGGGTATGATCGGCAGTTATCTGCACTTTAATGGCAAAACCGCCGCATTGGTAGAAATGCGGGCTGCGTCTGATGCAGCTGCAGCCACAGATGCCTTCCGTGACCTGTCCAAAGATCTGGCCATGCAGGTTGCGGCATCTGCCCCGCTGGCTGTTTCACCGGCAGGCCTTGATCCGGCTTTGGTAGATCGGGAGCGTGACGTATATCGTGGAAAGGCGCGCGCAGAAGGCAAGCCTGAAAATATCGTGGAAAAGATTGCCGAAGGTGCAGTCAAAAAATACTATAAGGAAGTTTGCCTTCTGGATCAGCCCTACATCCGCGATGAGAAAGTGTCCGTCGCTGATGTGATCAAAAACGTTGCCAAAACAACGGGCTCGCCTATCAACGTAGTTCGTTTTGTGCGAATTCAGCTTGGCGTTGCCTGAACAATTATTACAAGAGGGGGCTACGCCCCCTCTTTTTTATATGTTGCGTGGGCCATCCCTTTTCTACCATATTCGGTGAATCTATAGGGTTTCCTGTGTGAAATCCGTAGAACGTCTGCTGGAGAATTTTGATGCGAGAAACCTTTCTGGTTTTCGGCCAACCACTCATTGAACAGGCCGAGATGGATGAAGTCCTGGATTCCATGCGTGCAGCATGGCTTGGCACAGGCCCTAAAGTGCATCGCTTTGAAAAAGATTTTGCCAGCTATAAAGATGTTCCAGCCGCTGTAGCCCTGAATTCCTGTACTGCCGGACTACATATGGCCTTTAGTGCACTTCAGCTTCAACCAGGGGATGAAGTCATAACAACGGCCATGACATTTTGCGCAACAGTCAACACCATCATCCACGCCGGAGGTACTCCTGTTCTTGCGGATATTGATCCCACTACCCTGTGTATTGATCCAGATTCCATAGAAGCACACATAACTTCCAGAACTAGGGCCATTGCCGTGGTTCATTTTGCCGGGCGACCCTGTAATATGGATGCCATTATGGCCCTTGCTGAAAGATACCATCTGGCGGTTGTCGAAGATTGTGCCCACGCCATTGAAACCGAATATCATGGGCGCAAGGCAGGGACTATTGGCGATGTGGGATGTTTCAGTTTTTATAGCACCAAAAATGTGGTTACCGGTGAAGGTGGCATGGTGATTGCAAAAGATCAGGCCATACTGGATCGTATTCGTATCATGTCGTTACACGGGATGAGTGCTGATGCCTGGTCTCGTTTTTCTGACAAGGGCTACAGGCATTATCAGGTAGTAGACCTAGGTTTTAAGTACAATATGATGGATATTCAGGCCGCTATTGGTATACACCAGCTCCGGCGTGTAGAGCTTAACTGGCAGCGCCGCCGGGAATTGTGGGAACGGTACCTTGTTGCCTTTGCCGACCTACCCCTGCTTCTGCCGGCTCCGGTTGAGGCTGATACACGACATGCTTTCCATCTTTTTACCATTGGTGTGGATCGTGCCTTGTGCGGGATAGAACGTGATGCCATGCTTATGGAACTGCATAATCGCAATATCGGTTCCGGTGTGCACTACCTGTCTATTCCCGAACATCCGTTTTATAGGGAACGGTTTGGCTGGAACCCTGCAGACACGCCCAAAGCTGTTGCCTGGGGAAGGAAAACACTCTCTCTGCCTATAGGGCCAAAGCTTGCTGACAGCGATGCGGACGATGTTATTGAAGCTGTGAGGGATAGTATTCTGGGGCATCGGGTATGAGTTCACTTACTGGACTTGTCCTGACATATAATGGTGAACGTCTCCTGGCCCGTTGTCTGGATTCTTTACATTTCTGTGAACGTATTCTCGTAATTGATTCTTTCAGTACGGATAAAACTGAAGCCATTGCCAGGGCTGCCAGCTGTATTTTTGTTCAACGCAAATGGGAAGGCCCCGCGCCACAGTTTTCCTATGCGTTTGAGTTGTTACGTACAATGGGGGCTACATGGGTGGTTAGCCTTGATCAGGATGAATTAT
>CAYRKU010000111.1:0-2860 GCA_964425055.1 uncultured Lawsonia sp.
TCTGGCACGTTGAAGATACTGCCCGGCGTAAAGAGCTTGGGGTTGCAACCATTGCTGAGTGCAAATATCGTATTGACAGGCTGAATCAGGAACGCAACGATGGTATGGAACGGGTGGATGCCTGCCATGTTGCCCATCTTACCCCACTGCTGCCGGATAATCCCCAACCGTATATTAATACAGAATCGCTAGGGATGGCAATTGATCGTCTGTCCATCCTGAGCCTTTAAATATGGCATATGCAGGAGCTACGTCAGCGCACCGATGTCACGCCAGAGCATATTGCGTCCTGTCGTGCCCGGCTGGATATATTGCAGGAACAGCGCGCTGACCTTATCACTGCCGTAAAACATCTGGTGGATGAATTTCTTGCCGGAAACAAAACCCCAAAACTGTATTTTCAGTTTAAAATGTATAACGATCCCACGCTCATCCCTGAGCTGTACGGTTAATAGACACTGTTTTTTCCGGAGTGTTCCACATGTCTTCCCATGAAACCGTTATCGGCCTTGAAGTACACGTGCATCTGTGCACCAGATCCAAATTATTCTGCTCCTGCCCCACCACCTTTGGTGATGAACCCAATACCAATGTTTGTGAAGTATGCGCGGGGATGCCGGGTGTTTTACCCGTACTCAACCGTACGGCAGTGGAATACGCAGCCAAAGCGGGTCTCGCCCTGAACTGTACCATCAACAACGATTCCGTTTTTGCCCGCAAAAACTATTTCTACCCTGATATGCCCTTCAATTACCAGATTTCCCAATTTGAGCGGCCGCTCTGTGAACATGGGCACCTGGATATAACTGTACATGGCAAGACAAAACGTATCGGGATTACCCGAATCCATATGGAAACAGACGCCGGCAAAAACATTCACGAAGGGGAGCACAGCTATCTGGACTTAAACCGTGCGGCAGTGCCTCTGATTGAAATTGTCAGTGAGCCGGACATACGCAGCCCTGAAGAAGCCGTAGCCTACCTGAAAGCGCTGCATGCCATTGTGGTGTACCTTGGCATTACTGATGGCAATATGGAAGAGGGAAGTTTCCGCTGCGATGCGAATGTATCCATCAGGCCACGTGGCACAACAGCGCTTGGCACCCGCACGGAGTTGAAAAACCTCAACTCGTTTCGCCATGTACAAAAGGCGCTTGAATATGAGGTACTCCGCCAGCAGGATGTTGTGGAAGATGGTGACAGTGTTGTGCAGGAAACACGCCTTTTTGACAGTATAAAAGGCGTAACCATGCCCATGCGCGATAAAGAAGAGGCCCACGATTATCGCTACTTCCCTGACCCGGACCTTGTGCCCGTGCACATCACGGAAGCAGAGATGCAGGCCTGGAAGGAAGCCCTGCCCGAGCTGCCGGAAGCCCGCCGCCGCCGCTTCATTGCAGAATGGAATTTACCGGAGCAGGATGCTGAAACACTTACCGCTGATCGCAGCATGGCGGAATTTTTTGAGGCCGCCGTGGCGCTCTATCCGGAGCCCCGCAAGATTGCCAATTTCATGATTGGCCCCATGCTGCGCGAATTGAATCAGAGCGGCACTTCGCTGTCCGAATCGGCCATGCGTCCGGAAATACTGGCTGAGTTGGCCAAAATTGTGGATAACGGCCTCATCAGTGCCAAAATTGCCCAAGATATATTTGGCGATCTGTTTGCCAGCGGTTCTATGCCGGAAGCCTACGTACGGACAAAAGGCCTTGTACAAATATCGGATTCCTCGGCCATTGATGCAGTGGTTGCCGAAGTTCTGGCAGAAAATCCTGTAGAAGTGGATGCCTACCGCAGTGGCAAAACCAAGCTCATGGGCTTTTTTGTCGGCCAGGTCATGCGCAAAATGAAGGGGAAGGCCAATCCGGCCCTTGTTAATGAAGCTCTTGGCAGGCTGTTGTCTTAGGTAATGGCTGCACGGTTTTGAGGCAACAGGGGATCCTGTCTTCAGCAACGCGGCCAGCCATTCGCAGGCTGTTTGAAATAACGGCAGAGCTCTATCCGCACATTTGTCTCACAACTGAGATGTCAGAAAAGGCTGAAGTAAAGATGATCCGAAATTGTATACTGCTTTGCGCCGAGTAAGCAAAATATCCGGTATTTTCGCCTGAGCTGATTTTCTGTCCGCGTACAACCTTTTCTCCAGGCATCACCTGCAACAATTCTTTGTTCAAAGAAACAGGCACAGTTCCCGCAGGGGTATAAAGGATATCCTCCTCCTGATCAGATCAACCTCTGTAAGCAGGGCATTCTCCTCCTCTATCCTCTCCAAACACTTTTACTGACTGAAGTGCTGAATGGAATGTATTACTGCCCGGCCTGCACAGAGGTGATCACAGATGCTCTGCAAAGCAGAATCAGATCCGCTTTATCAGGCCATATTTGCCTGCCTTGCGGTAGGCAGTTGCTATATTGATACCTAAAGCCTGAGCCACCTTTCCCCACGATCCGTATTTTTGGAACGCTTCCTTCAACATATGCGCTTCTAACTGTTCCGTACCGGCTTTCAAAGTGCATACTGGAGCTGAAGAACGGGTATCTCGGATATCTTCCGGAAGATGGCGGACTGAAAGCTCATCGTCCTTACACAAAACCATCATACGTTCAATAACATTTTCCAGCTCCCGAACATTGCCTCGCCAGGGGTATTTAAGCATAAGATCAATAGTTTCGCTGCTGATGGTTTTGGTAAAATCGAATTTATCATTATATTTCCCCAGGAAATAAGAGATCAAAGCCGGGATATCTTCCACCCGCTCACGCAGTGGAGGAATATAGATGGGAACAACCATCAGCCGATAATACAAATCTTCCCTGAAGGTCCTTTCCGCTACCATATGAGCCAAGTCTTTATTAGTAG
>CAYRKU010000111.1:2870-4709 GCA_964425055.1 uncultured Lawsonia sp.
ATTAGTAGCGGCAATGATACGGACATGAACCTTCCTGGGGACGGTTCCGCCAACACGCATAATCTCCTGATCCTGCAGGGCACGAAGGAGTTTGGCCTGAAGGTAGAGCGGAATCTCCGCAACTTCATCCATAAACAAAGACCCGCCATCGGCAAGTTCAAACATACCTGGTTTGCCCTTGCTGTCTGCACCGGTAAAGGCACCCGATTCGTAACCAAACAGTTCCGATTCAAGCAAATTATCTGGAAGAGCCGCACAATTGATCTTGACAAAAGGCCGCTGCCTGTTGCCGCCCAGGCGGTGGATACGCCGGGCAACTAAATCCTTGCCGGTTCCAGATTCACCGGTGATAAGAACAGTTGAGTCCACTCTTGCTACCACAGCTGCCAACTCGGCAACCTGTTCCATACTTTTGCTGCAATAGACAAGATTATCACTGTCCGCTCGTCCTTTTTCCAGCTCATTAAGCCGGGAGCGGTAACGGCGCATCTTTTTGCGCGAATTTTCCAACTCCGCCTGGAGATTGGTCAATTCTGTAATATCCCTCAAATTGGTTACAACACGCAGAATTTCCCCATCATCATCCAAGACAGGGCTGCCTGTTACCAAAAAACTGCGGCCATTGATAACCTGATTGATAGTAACAGCTTTTTTGGCCTTAAATACAAGGGCCGAAACCGATTGATCATACATACCCCTGCCGACCATGGTGCTCATGTCACGTCCGACGATATCGGCCCCTTTAATACCGGTCATACGTTCATAGGCCTTATTTATGCTCAGGACGGTTCCATTTCGGTTGGTTACCGAAAGACCATCATAGGAAGATTCGATAACGGCATTGATTTCCTTAAGCAGGCCTTTGAGCTGCTGTACTTCAGCATGGATCCTATCAAAAACCGAAATATCATAAAAACAGGATGCCACACCGCGCAATTGCCCGCAGCTAATGATAGGGGCATAACAGACGATAAGGGTTTTGCTGCGTACAATCAGAGATTCCCAGCGCAAAGGCTGGCGCGTGATCAAAACAAAGGGCATGCGGCTGCCGGGGATTGCATCCTCCGCCATACGTCCTTCCAACTCCCCAGGATGAGAGTACCCCAGAAGCCTGGAAGCCGTATGGTTGGCAAAGGTAATAATGCCCTTTTCATTTACCGCCGTAATGCCGTTTTCCAGTGCATCAAGGATTTCAAGATACAGCCTTCTGTGTGCCTGCATCCGGCTGAGCTCACGGCGTAAAGCCATGTCCACGGAAATTGTGCCGCGGACTACACCTTCTGCATTAATAACAACAACATGCCGCGCCGCATCAAATGGAATTTCATCATGTTCATTCAGACAAAGAAATGTACGCTCCAAAACAGAGGCACTTTCCTCGGGGTGCCTCGTCAGCAAGGGTAAAAGAGCTGTGGAGAGGACGCCAACCACCCTGCCTGAAACATCAACCACGGGTTGCCATTCACTGCCGGAGGGGATATGGACGGGTGCCTTTCCGTGGAGAAGCGCCTCCAGGCTGAGGGGAAATGCCGGCTCCATGATTTCACATGCTTTCATGGCGGGATATCTCAGGCTGGCTTGAGTTGACTTGCTGGCCCTGCGGGCGCATTATAAAAAATTTCATTCTGATTTGGGCAAGATATTTTTATATATTCTGAAGATTGAGAGATGTGAAGTAATATTTCTTGCTGCCTCAGGGAAACCTTATCCCCCCTTGTTCCTTCCTTTACGAAAAGCCACGGTATTTTTTCAAAACCGGCCTGCCATGGGGAAGGCCGGTTCCGAAGGTGTGTATGCATTATGTTTAGCGTGCCATCATGGAGTTGGGGAAAGAAACCA
>CAYRKU010000112.1:0-4332 GCA_964425055.1 uncultured Lawsonia sp.
CACCGGCTTTGTCGAAGCGGGCTTCAACTACAAGAATACCCCAACCAGCCCCTGGAGCTTTGACCTCAACGTGAAAGGCTACGAGGGCATGAGGGAAGGCGTCAGCGGGCAGCTGCAAGTCGCCTACACTTTTTAGGCGGCTGCTCTAGGCTGCTTCAAATCCATAACACAGCGCCGCCTGATTTCTCAGGCGGCGCTGTGTTTTTCCGCGCGGGCTGAATCTGCGGGCATGACGGAGAGAAATTCAGGCCGGCAGGATTTTTATATCAGGTCAGACAAAATCAGGGGCTGCGGCAGCCGCTCCGTTGCCCAGAATGATCTGTACGAAACGCACAGTCCGCTCATCCACAGGGATAATGGGGAAAACCGTATCACAGGCGCCGCAATGGACCATGGCCGGTTGCAACGGCGCAACAAAGTGATTTTTGTAGCCGCATTGAGGGCAGGGGTACAGAAAAATCAGGGCCATGCCTTCAGGGGCAACTGGCTGTTCAACACGTGAGCGCTTCGGCATCACAACCCTCCGGCAAGCAGACTTTCACCCGTCATTGACACAGGTTTGGCAAGTTTCCACGCATCCAGAATGGTTGGGGCAATATCGCCAAGTTTTCCACCAGGCCGCAGAGGAATTGCCCCCTGCTGCGCATCTATCAGCACAATGGGCACAGGGTTACACGTATGCGCGGTTTGGGGCCGGCCTTCCGCGTCCAGTAATTCTTCCGCATTTCCATGGTCAGCTGTTACCAGTACACGCCCGCCGGAAGCAAGCACAGCCCCCGCCAGCTTTTGCGTACATACATCCACCGCGTGCAGAGCCCGGATCACAGCATCTATCTTCCCCGTATGCCCCACCATATCGGGGTTGGCCAGATTGCAGACAGCCAGCGTATACCTGCCGCTGCTCCAGCTGCGGAGAAAACGGTCTGTTACTTCATAGACGCTCATTTCAGGCTTTTGATCATAGGTGGAAACATCTTTCGGAGAATCCACAAGCACACGATCCTCACTGGGGAATACATTCTCCCGGCCACCGCTGAAAAAATACGTGACATGGGCGTATTTTTCCGTTTCTGCAATACGCAGCTGCCGCAGCCCCTGCGCTGAAACAACCTCGCCAAGGGTCATATCCAGATTATCTTTGGCAAAGACCACCGGCACATGCAACGATGCGTCATATGCAGTCATGGTGGCAAGGCCGGCCAGATTTGGTACACGGCCACGCTCAAAAGCGGTAAAATCATCCGTACAGAAGGCGCTCACCAGCTGCCGGGCGCGATCCGCACGGAAATTGAAGAAAAAGAGCCCATCGCCATCCCGAATACACACATCCTGGGGGGATCCGAGCGCAATGGGGCGGACAAACTCATCCGTTACCCCTGCCGTATAGGAAGCCTGCAAGGCGGCCGCTGCATCCGAAGCGTATACCCCCTCACCATGAACCAGCATATCCCAGGCAATTTTGGTTCGTTCCCAGTTTTTATCCCGATCCATGGCGTAGTAGCGGCCACACATGGAAGCCGGTACAATCACGGCATCCGGATACACGGAGCGCACCGCCTGCACTGCGCGTAACAGACGTTCTACGAACGAAATACCTGACATCGGGCTAGTATCCCGGCCATCCATAAACAGTTGCAGCAGTACGGGCACGCCCTGCCCTGCGGCAATGCGAACCAAAGCCTCAATATGGCCAATATGGCTGTGCACACCGCCATCAGAAAGCAGACCGAGTAAGTGCAGTCTCCCTTTACTGGAACGGATCGCCCGCAGCAGATCCAACAATACAGGATTTTGCGCCAGTTCTCCGCTTTGCACAGCCACATCAATACGGGTCATGCTCTGATACACCACGCGGCCCGCGCCGATATTGAGGTGCCCTACTTCAGAATTGCCCATGTAGCCTGCGGGCAAACCCACGGCGATCCCGGAAGCGGTAAGACGGGTTGCGCCGGGTTGAGAAAAAAGCCTGTCCAGAAAAGGCGTATCGGCAAGGCGCACAGCATTGCCCGGCCCGGCCGGGGCAAGGCCGTAACCATCAAGAATCAGCAACAACGTGGGAGTAAGCGGCATGATATATTCCCGCACTGCATTTCAACGCGGCATGTCCCCCCGGATCAGAGGGGCCTGTTTCCACAAAGCTTCAATCTGAAACAGATCACGCATATCCTGTTGGAAAATATGCACAACTACATCGTTAATATCCACAAGTATCCATTGTGCAGCCTGATATCCTTCCATCCGCAAAAATTCATAATTGTGTTGCGCACACTGTTTCAAAAGACCATCGGCAAGACTTCTGGCATGCCGCGGTGAACTGGCTGTAAGAACCATCACAACATCCATGCACTGGCTGAAGCCGGATACATCCAGCGCCAGCACATCACGGGCCTTATTTTCTTCCAGATAGTGCATAAGCACGTCGGCCTTTTCAGCCGCGGACACAGTGGAAAATCTATGCGGCAACCCAGGCTGGCGGGCAGAATCATCTGCCGCGGGTGCGGCTATGGGTACCTGAAGGGAAGAAGTACTTTGTTCCATACGCAGCTGTATACGCCAGGTCGGAAAAAATCGCAATTATGGCCGAAAAGCGGCCCGCGCCCGCTCCTCCACTCTAACGGCAAAAATCGGCGCGGCACGGCAAAGCACACCCTCCCCTCCCACCAGATTTTCGCGGTTAAAATATTTATGACGAGACAACACAGCGTTTTCCGGCTTGCCCATAAAGAAAGGCCTTCAGTTAACCCCCTGATGCCAACTTTCTGCATTTCCCCCATAAACCGGGGAAGTATTCAGTATTAGCACCTGTCAAAGAACTGAGGCGGTTGCCGGGGCGGGCAGATCCAGACCACAGGAAATTTAGGAATTATCAGAATTGATGGAATAGACAGGGATAGTAAAATTTTTAGTCTGATACATGCTGTTTGGCGAGTATTCTCTCCTGCAGGCTGCCCGCAAGGGTGCTGGACGATGTTTTTACCATAACAAAGCGAAGTTCATGAGCCATGTCCCGCCTGGAGCATCTAAAAACCGCTTTTAATTTTTGAGCTTTTCTTTGGTATGACCGGATCCATGAAAAGTAAATCAATAGAACTCCGCGGGACGGCAGTTTCGCACCCGGAATCAGCCAGAAAACTGGTCGTACTCAAAGGAAAGTCAGGAAAAAATGAACGTATACCACCTTAAAGTACTATTTCGAAAATGTCCCGCTAGAGCGCATACGTTGAAAAATAGGGGAAAGAAGGCGCTGAAAACATGAAAGAGAAAACTGGACAAAAAAATGGTTTCATAATATTCAAAAAGCGCCCCTGACAGACGGCATGAGTTTCGGATAATGCAGACTGTGCCTGTTTTCCCTGAAAAAACTACGGCATTTTCTACTGTAGGCCAGACTTCAGTCTTTTCCTGTGGTTTCACAGCAAGCCTGTTTACACGGGTACAGGGAGCATGGCTGTCACAGGCATTCATGCCTGCGGCGCCTGAAGTTTTGGAGGGGTATGAATCCCTCCCGGATCTCTCGCCGAAGATACCCCGCCTTCAGGCGGAGATGGCGTAATGTCCGGCTGAAGGCGGAGTATCAAACCAATAGGAAATATGATGACTACGAACACTGCTTATTATGATTTTGCCTTCTTCAGAAAAATTGACGCTCATTCCCATATCGGATCCTTCGGAAGTCCCTTCAACGTGGCCTTTAATGCGGACCTTCTTGCCCGGCAGATGGAAGAGTTCAATATAGAAAAGACCATACTTTGCCCGGCGGGAGCGCACCTTAATGAAGAAGTGAAGACTGTCTGGCGCGCCATGCCGGAACAGGTTCTTCCCCTTTGCTGGGTTAATGCCAATCTGGGTACGCAGGCGTATGACATGCTTGAGCATTATCTGCGCGATGATGGCTTTGCCGGGGTTAAAATGCAGCCCCTCTTTGACGCGTTCACAGCGGACTCTCCCATGGTGGACCCCATTATGGACATTGCGCGGGCGTACCGTGCGCCAGTGTTTATCCACTGCGGCCATCCCCCCTTTTCTCTGCCCTGGCAGATAGGCCTGCTCGCCGAACGCCACCCTGACGTACCTGTGGTGATGATACATATGGGGCATGGGCACGGCGTCTATATTGAGGGCAGTATCAACATGGCAAAAAAATACGACAATCTTTTCCTTGAACTATCCGGTATGTGCATGGGCTGCCAGATTAAAAATGCCTATGAGAGTGTAGGCTCGGAAAGAGTCATGT
Organism: uncultured Lawsonia sp.; assembly: GCA_964425055.1. Classification (GTDB taxonomy): domain Bacteria; phylum Desulfobacterota; class Desulfovibrionia; order Desulfovibrionales; family Desulfovibrionaceae; genus Bilophila. The sequence continues at coordinate 4,235 of CAYRKU010000112.1, forward strand.
TCGGCATTGATTCGCCGTTCTCCCACCCCAGCGTGGAAATACAGCGTGTACTCTCCTGCGGGCTGCCCGCGAAGGCGCTGGAAAATGTTTTTTACCAT
>CAYRKU010000112.1:4342-4679 GCA_964425055.1 uncultured Lawsonia sp.
GAACTCCGCGGGACGGCAGTAAAAGCGATCATCGAAAAACGTTGTTGAAATCTTTCATACCAGCAGGGCAGCCCTCTGTTGCAGTATTCAAAAAAAGGGCGACCCGAGGCAAGGCAGCCCAAAGGGAGAAATCGATCATTACGAAAGAGATCAGCCAGAACCTGATTGAGTTTGGTAAAAACAACAGGATATAATGCTGGAAGAACTCCGCGGGGCTACAGGCTACTGCGCATATAGCAACTATTCACACTCTTGCCCGCGACGTCAGGCATAAAAAACACTGAAAGCCGAAGAACAGCGGTGAAACGCGGTAATCTGGGCACGGAATAAGTGGCAG
>CAYRKU010000113.1:0-4665 GCA_964425055.1 uncultured Lawsonia sp.
CTTCTGGAACATCAGCTCCAGAAGCGGCGGACTTCATTAGCCTGTTCCTGCAGAAGCTCACCTACAGGATCGGGTACAAGATACTGCAATGTGCCTTTGGTTAGCCATTTTTCTCGAATTTGGGAAGAGCTGATATCCAAAAAAGGCAATGGCAGAAAAAAGCATTTCGTTTCCGGTGATGGATTGACATACAGGACGCCTTCCCGCCCCGCATAGCCCTGTATTTTTGCCTGCGGCCAGCGTTGCCCGGCAATACGCCGGAACTCCCGCTCCTGAAAATCACCGCGGGGGGCAACGGCAAGGCTAGTGTGCAGGGGAAGTTCCAGCCCTCGAAACCAGGTATCCAGATTAGCAAAATCTTCTGCCCCCAGGATGAACAGGGGCATCTTCCTTGGGTGGCGCTGCCGCCAGGCCGCGATAAGGTTCCAGGTATAGGAGGGTGGCTGCAGCTCGGCCTCTAATGTGCTGACTGAAAATACCGTCTGCATCTGTGGAAGGCTGTCCAATGCCGCGCGCAGCAGTGTAACCCGCATGGCAAATGGCAGCAGCTTTGCGTCAGGCTTATGCGGAGGCACTGCACAGGGCATAAACTCCAGCCCTTCCAGGTGCAGTGCCATGGCCATCGCTGCAGCCAACCGCAAATGCCCAATATGAACCGGGTTGAACGTGCCGCCAAGGATGCCGGTAAGCGCCAGCTGATTGGGCATGGCTACTCCCGAATCTGCCCTGTACCCATGGCCACAAATTTGGTAGTGGTAAGCTCCTGTACACCCATAGGCCCATAGGAATGGAGTTTGGTTGTGCAGATACCTATTTCAGCCCCCAACCCCAGTTGGCCTCCGTCATTGAAGCGGCTGGATGCGTTGACCACAGTAAGCGATGCGTCCACCTCCCGCAGGAAACGTCTGGCATGCTCATAGTTGTTGGTGCAGATCACTTCCGTATGGTTTGAACCATAGCGGGCAATGTGATCCAGTGCTTCGTCCAGTGATGCAACAACGCGCACGGCAAGTATCAGATCGTGAAATTCTTGCCCAAGGTCTTCTGGCTGCAAAGACACCACGTTAGACGCTTTTCTGGTAAGCAGAGGCAAGGATATCGGGCAGGCACGGAATTCTACCTGAGGTGCGGCTTCGGCAAGCCGTGGCAGAAAAGCGGCGGCTTCATCTTGGTGTACCAGCAGGCATTCCAACGCATTACACACACCTGGCCTTTGCACTTTACCGTTCAGGGCAAGGCGTAGGGCCATATGATGATCTGCATCCTTGTCCACATACATGTGGCATACACCCACATAATGTTTGAGTACGGGCATGGTGGCTGCTTCACACACTGTTCGCACCAGGGATTCTCCCCCACGGGGGATCATCACATCCACATATTTATCCAGATGGCACAAGGCCGTAACAGCAGCGCGATCGGTGGTTTCTACAAGCTGGACTGCATCCTGAGGCAGACCTGCCGTTGTAAGTGCCTGGTGTAACAGGTTGGCCAGGGCCAGGTTGGAACGGATCGCCTCTGAACCACCCCGCAGGATCACCGCATTTCCGGCCTTCAGGCATAGAATGGCAGCATCGATGGTAACATTGGGCCGGGATTCAAAAATCATGGCCACCACTCCCAGAGGAATGCGCATCTTGCCCACCAGCAGCCCGTTGGGCCGCTGCCATTGGCGCTCGATAACACCAACTTCGTCGGGAAGCCCGGCAATATGTTCACAGGCAGCGGCCATTTCAGCCACAATGGCCGGGGTAAGTGTAAGTCTGTCAAGGCGCGGGGCATCCATACCCGCTTCTTTTGCGGTTTGAACATCCAGGGCATTGGTGGCTAGAATGGCCTGTTGCTCAGCGCGGAGCAGGCCAGCCAGGCAAAGCAGCGCCTGACGTTTTGCTTGAGGTGAAGCAGCCGTAAGTACCCGGGCTGCCTGTTTGGCACGTTTTCCCAAAAGGATCATTTCCTGCGTGACGGATTCAGGAAGAGACATACTACCCCCCGCTCTATGACAGATTATATAATAAACGCTGCGTGTTATCTGGCTGTGGATGAGATTACCCAAGCCCGATAATACGGTTTCAATGCCTGATCTGCAATAGGCAGGGCAGGAAAGCTGGTGCCACTGGGCAGACCGCAGCAGAACCGGAAAATCTTTGACTTTTACCCCCTTACAAGCTACAACACTCCCAACAACTGGGCTGGGTTTGGCCAGTATCCCCCTGCAGAAAAGTCCCGGACCTGGCCGTCCAATGTACAGGAGTATATTCATGTCTGATCCGTTTCGTCTAAATGGGCCTCGGCTGCCGCACGATGGGCTGATGGGGGAACTTCAGTCTGAAGTATCCACTGAGGCCGCGCCGCTGCTGCGTTTTGTTGTTCGGCACGCAAAGCCTTTGGTTTGGGTGATTGCGCTGCTACTGGTAATTGTTGCCGCAGTAGGGGCCTGGCGTTGGCATGAAAACGCCGTCCAGCGTGATGCTGAAATCGCACTGGGACGAATTCTTGTCAGCACTTCCGGGGCGGAGCGGATAGATGCACTGGAAAGAGCACTCCCCACCTTCCCGTCAGCCATGCAGCCCGGTGTGCAACTGGAGATTGCCTTTACCGCATTGAACATACAGGATCTGCCTAAGGCCGCCGCTGCCTATGCTGCCGTATACAGTCAGGATCAACGCGGTGCTACCGGAGCTATTGCAGCCCTGAACCAGGCCGATGTTCTGCAGCGTGCCGGTAAGCCGGATGAAGCGCTGGCAGTGCTGGACACCCTTGGAAAAACAGCCCCGCAAACGCTCCACCTGATCATTACTGAAGGTCAAGCCAGGGTTGCCGAGCAGGCCGGAAATTTTTCCCGTGCCTTGGCCTGTTATGAAGATCTGGCCAAACAGGTAGGGGAGAGCCAACCAGACTATATCCGGGTTAAAATTACCGAATTAAAAGCCAAAATAGCGGCTAAATCCTGATATTGGAGCAGAAAACTCTTTTTTAAACGCCATGAACGGCGATATACAGTCTTCTACTGTTTTGTACCTTGAAACCTTGCGTCGCATTGCCATGGGTATGGGGCCGCACCGTGGCTTCCATGCGTCGCTGCAATCGTTGTTGGCCCTTTTGGCAGAACGACATGGTTTTTTGCGACCGCATCTGGTGATCTTTGATCCGGAAACTCGCACGTTACGTTTATGCGTCACTGAGAATACACCCCGTTCCGGGCAAGTGGTGTACGAGCCAGGCGTTGGGGTTACCGGTCAGGTGTTTGTTTCCGGCCAGTCTGTGATTGTGGAACGGCTGAAAGACCATCCTGTTTTTTTGAACAAGTTTTTTGCCCGCACTGAGGATGAGCTTGCCTCTCTGGCATTTCTTTCCGTACCGATTCTGGCACCTCCTGCTGTCGGGGAAATGGCCGAAGGACAGGCTCGCCGGGTGATCGGCGTCTTGAGTGTGGACACACGGCAGGCCAGTCGGGATATTCTGGAAATGTACCGAAATTTTCTGGAAGTTGTGGCTAGTATGATTGCAGCCCAGGCGGCCTATCTGCAGGACGATATGGCCCGTCAGCAACGTATGTCTGAACGGGCTGGAAAGCACAGCCTGCCGGAAGATGATTCGCTGAGCATGATTGCGCAGTCTCCACGCATGCAGGCAGTGCTGAAGCAGGCTGCCTGTGTTGCTCGCGGCCGATCTCCGGTATTGCTGTATGGGGAAACGGGCACAGGCCGCGCTCGGCTAGCTGCGCTGATCCACGCGGCCGGGCCGCGTCATGATATGCCCATGGTGCGCTTCCGCGTAGCCACAGATACCGGCAAGACGCTTTCTGAAGAGGGTATGGAGCGGGAGCTGTTTGGTTACCGCAAAGGGGCCTTCTCCGGGGCAGTACAAACGCGTAAGGGCCTGTTTGAACTGGCACATTGCAGTACGTTGTTCTTCGATGGTGTGGATGCACTGTCACCCCGGCTGCAAGCACGACTGCTGCAGCTGTTGCAGGAAAAGCGTGTTACCCGGATTGGCGGTGGGCAGCCGTTGGATGTGGATGTGCGGCTGATCTTCGCCACAACGGTGGATCTGGCCTCTTTGTCCAGGCAGGGGCTGTTTCTGGAAGATCTGTACAATCGAATATCGCCTGTCTGCATCACAATTCCACCTTTGCGGGAAAGGCCGGAAGATATTCCGCCCCTGGCCGAATGTTTTTTATACCGCTATGCTGAATCGTGTGGCCGGGCCGTGCAGCGTATTGCAGCACCGGCCCGGGAGATCTTGTGTCGTTATGCTTGGCCGGGCAATATCCGGGAATTAGCCCAATGTATCGAACAGGCCGTGCAGGTTGGGCACGGACCGGTACTGGAGGCCGACCATCTGCCCCCGGCTGTGCAGGAAGTTCGCCGTAGTTTACCCTTTACGGAAGCAGTAGCCTGTTTTGAGCAGGAGCTGCTGCGTGACGCCCTGCAGCAGACAAGGGGAAATATGTTTCAGGCCGCAAAAAAATTGCAGGTTTCCTATCGGATTTTCAATTATAAGGTAAAAAAATATGGTCTTGATCCCCACAATAGTGCCCGGATCATCCCCCTTCAGGGGCAGCAATAAGCCATGCAGGTTATTAGACAGGTTATATGAAGGCTGGAGAGACAAAGCCCCCCCCCAAAAAAAAATAGAGGAACAGCGCTGCAGAAGAAAATG
>CAYRKU010000114.1:0-290 GCA_964425055.1 uncultured Lawsonia sp.
GCGTCTTCTGCGGAAGATACAAAAAAGCCTGAAGTTCCTTTTGCTGATATGGCCAACATGTACACCAACATGTACACCAACATGTACGAAAATTGGAAAAAGCAGTTTATGGACAATCCGCTGGCGAAGTTACAGCCCTGGTCCTATAATCTGTTCAATTCCGAGAATCTTATGGCGGACATGTTTGCCAAGATGATGAACAGTGGTAAGACCCTTGCCGATCTGGGCACTGTCTGGCAGCATCTGCTGGGTAAGGACCCCTTCAAATCCCGTGAGGAGATTCTGAAGTT
>CAYRKU010000114.1:300-4647 GCA_964425055.1 uncultured Lawsonia sp.
CATTGAGGATAACAGAGACACATATGCGAAATTAGGGGAAGATTTTATCCTTCCTTTTATTCCGGAAACCATGCGTCCTCTGTTTACTGAGGCTGCCCAGCTGGTGAAACAGTACGAGAAGATTGGGAAAGAACTTACTGATCCCTGGATGAAACTTGGGGCTGACGAAATCTTCAAGAAAATAACTGAAGGGGACAACAGTGCCTACACCGATTTTTATAAGGCACTTACCAAAGCCTATGAAAATTCTTATGGCAAGATTTTCAATGCCATCGGTATAGGGCCTACCAGGGAACAGAGCGAACAGGTCATGGGCGAGTTCGATTCCTTCTATAAGATGTTGATCTCCATGACAGAGATGATGGCGTTGGTGTCTGATGTTGCCCGGGAAAATATGGTCACTGTTATCGAGACGTTCCAGCAACTGGCCAAAGAGGGGAAACAACCCCAATCCCTGCGGGAATTCTACAACCTGTGGGTAAAAATCAATGAAGACGCCTTTGTTAAAGTGTTTGGGACACCGCAGTTCTCCAGAATTTTCTGCGACTTCGCAAAAAAATCATGCGACTTCAAGATCCATTTTGACAAGGTGATGGAACAGTTCCTGAACTGGGCGCCTATTCCCAAAAATTCAGATATGATAAACCTGTACCGGACTGTGTACGAACTGCGTAAGTCTGATTACCGGAACACGCAGCAGCTTGCAGCTGTGCGGGAAGAACTTGCCGCTCTGCGGGCCGCTGTAGGGGATCTGAACAAGCCCGGTAAAAAGGGAGACAAGTAAATTATGAATCAAATGTCCTATGAAAACGCGGTTAAGGAAAGTCTTGACTTCCAGACAAACGTGATGAAAGGGATTCGCGCTGTTATCGATTTGCCCAGAGACGAGATTAAATCCGATCTGCTTGATAAGGAAGAAGTCTTCTCCATCGGTAAAATGAAGCTATATCACTATAAACCGGTGAAGACAAAGGCCGTCAAAGTCAAGATCCCTGTGATGATCACCTATGCTCTGGTCAACCGCCAGTATATGATGGATATTCAGCCGGATCGTTCAGTTATCAAATCATTCCTTGAAGCTGGCCTTGATGTGTATATCATCGACTGGGGTTACCCCACAGCCGAAGATCGTTACATGTCCATGGACGATCACATCAACTGGTATATGGATGAGTGCGTTAACTTTATCCTGAAGACGACCAATCACAAAAAGATTAATCTGCTTGGTGTTTGTCAGGGCGGTACGTTCTCAACTATTTACACTGCGCTGCATCAGGAAAAGATCAACGCTCTGGTAACCATGGTTACCCCCATTGACTTCAGCCCCAACGACGCATTGTTGTTTGCCTGGAGCAAGTACATGGATGCTGATGCCATGGTCGATGCCTACGGCGTTATCCCCGGTGAAGTGATGAACGTGAGTTACCTCATGCTCAAACCCTTCTCCCTGACACTGGACAAGTACATCGGCCTGGCCACCAACAAAAACATCGAAGATCCTGAATTCCTGGGGAACTTCCTGCGCATGGAAAAATGGATTTTTGATTCTCCGGCCCAGGAAGGTGAAACCATTCGGCAGTTTATTAATGACTGCTATAAAGAAAACAAGCTTGTCAAAGGTACCCTGGAGCTGGGCGGCAAAAAGGTTAATCTGAAAAACATCACCTGCCCCCTGTTCGCAATCTGTGCCGAGTACGATCACTTGGTTCCGCTTTCTTCCAGCAAGCCAATTATGGATGCTGTGAGCAGCACGGATAAAACTTTTACTTCCTTCCCTGTGGGCCATATTGGCATGTATGTAAGCTCCCGCAGCCAGAAGGAAATCGCACCTCAAATTGGTGAATGGCTTGCAAGCAAAAGCAAGTAAGGCCAGTCAATTAATTATTGGTTGACCAAACGGTCATGCGTGAGTACGCATGACCGTTTTCTATCGTTAAAGGTATACATTATTGGGAAGGTATTGTGTTGCCAACGGAGAGCAGCCTTCCGTAACGGAGCAGAAAAATGTCAGAGAATTTTTTTGATACATATCTTAACACTCAGAAAATCCTGTTTGATCAGTGGCAGGAAAATATCAGGGCTGCCTTTGCCAGCTACGACTTCAGTAGAATGCAGAACGCAGAAGCCACCACAAACGGTGATGAGGTCACCCGCGAATTTTGGGGTAAGGTTCAGGAAAGTTCCAAATCCTATCAGGCAGTTATGGAACTGTGGAAAAATTTAAGCGAAAAAAATACTTCTCTGGATCAGCAGACTGCCGTGGATATTTTTGACGCATGGTGCAAACAGGGTTTTACTTCCATCCGGGCATCACTTATTCCTAATATTCCGGAATACATGAAAAATTTTGTGGAAAAATCTATCGGCAGGATGGAATCTTCCTCCAATACAGTTGCTGAATACGCGAGAATGTGGGCATCCAGTGAAGATTCCGTAGCCCGTGCCTGGGCTGATGCACAGGGCAAAGGGCCGGAGGGATATATTCATTTCCTGAAAACCTGGCAGCAAAGTTACAACGCTACTCTGGGCAGGCTGCTCAGCGCACCCTCTTTTGGTAAAAATATGGAATTTCTGCAGCAGCAGAAGTCCAGCTTTGATCGTTTTATCCGCTACAATATTGCCGCAACACAGTTTTATACGAGCCTCGCTTCTGTTATCCGCGAAGCTACACGTAAGGTTGTGGACGATTATCTTGAAATGCGTACTCAGGGAACAGAGCCTAAAACCTTTGAAGAATTTTATAAATATTGGACGAAAGTTGTCTCTGACCACTACGAAAAGATTCTGTTTACGGATGAAATCAGTTCCCTTGCAGGTAACATGGTCAATGAAATGGCCAGGTTTAAACGTGAACGCGACAGGCTCTGTGAAATGTATCTGGCCGATCTTCCCATTCCTAAAAAGTCCGATATGGACGATCTGTACAAAACTGTCCATGATCTCAAGCGTGAAGTCCGCCGTCTGAAAACGGAACTGACGGAAAAAACTACTAAAGCGTAATCTCCGGGGTTATCCATTTTTAACACGTTCTTATGACAGGATGTCATTCAATGAATACCACATCATTTGAAAATACGGCAAAAGAATCATTTAAAATGTACGAAAACGCCGTTGAAAGTGCCCTGAACTATCAGGAAAAACTCCTGAAGGGCGTGGAAGTTATTGCCAATAGCAATTATGATGAAATCAATAACACACCGAAGGATCTGGTTTTTCAGATCGATAAAATGTGCTTGTACCACTACAGGCCAATGGTGAAAAATCCCTGCTCTGTGCCTGTGCTGATTGTCTATGCTTTGATGAATAAACAATACATCATGGATCTTCAGCAGAATAAGAGCTTTGTTAAAAGGCTGCTTGAGCTGGGGTTAGATCTTTATATTATTGACTGGGGTTATGCCTCTGCGGAAGACAGCTACGTCACCATGGAGGAATATGTTGAAGATTATATGGGCGCTGCCATTGACTTTATCCTGCAGGATCGCAAAATCCCACAGATCAATTTTGTAGGCAAGTGTCAGGGTGGTACCTATGCCGCCATGTATACGTCCCTCCATCCGGAAAAGATCAAAAACCTTGTAACTATCGCTTCCCCCTTTGACTTTTCCATTGAAGATGGTCTGCTGTTCAAGTGGTCCAAATTCACGGATTTTGATCTGCTGGTGGATGCCTATGGCGTTATCCCTGGTGATTTTCTGAACAATACCTTCATTATGCTCAGTCCGTACAATTTGGCTATTGGGAAATATATTAACATTGTTAACAGCTTTGATGATCCTAAAGCCCTTGGCGAATTTCTGCGTATGGAAAAATGGCTGTTTGACTGCCCCTCCCAGGCAGGGGAAAACTACCGCACATGGATGAAAGACCTGTGGCAGGAGAATAAGCTGATCAAGGGGGAATTCTTCTTAGGGGACAGGAAGATTGATTTAAAGAATATCACCATGCCTCTGCTCAATGTTTATGGCACTAAAGACAATCTGATCCCTGCCTCTGCTTCCAGACCGCTTACCGCTGCTGTAGGCAGTAAGGACAAGGAAGAAGCCGTATTTAATGTTGGGCATGCAGGTATTGTGGCCAGCACAACTTCACAGAAGGAAATTGCTCCTAAAATTGCCAACTGGATTATCGCGCATAGCAAAAAGTGATTCTGGCTGTTAATCTGCAGGTATAGGGAGTTTGCATCGGCAATAGCCGACACAATACGTTTTATCAACACATTGAAAATGGCAGATAGCTGCTGCGAATAAGAGAGACAGCAGCCATCTGTCAGTCGGCATACCCGTGAACAGGAGACGAACTTACAGAAATAAAAAAGATTTTGGCGTGAAACCGTATCTGTTTCCC
>CAYRKU010000115.1:0-4532 GCA_964425055.1 uncultured Lawsonia sp.
CTGCGGCTTGTCCATAAGCATCAGTGTATATCCAAAGGAAATGTACAGGGGTTTATCCCGGTTTGTTCCCATGTCAAACATGGCTTCAACTGGCAGGGATGCTTCCCGTTTCAGTGGATGTGGACCAAAAGTGTGCGTTTGCCAGGCCAGCACATTACCGTTTTCATCCGCTACATAGATGCTCAGGGTGCTTTCTCCATACCACGAGGCCCAGTCCGGCATGTTCAAAATATTCGGGTAGGCCTCAGCCCGTATACGTATTCCTCTACCCACCGGAAGTGTCTTATAATGAAACGAAAGATAGCGCATGGTGATTATCTGCGCTGTTTCATCCACCCAGACTTTACCCGGCAAATGGCGGACAGTCTGCCCGGCGCAGCCGACCAGCAGTAACACTCCGGTAAAAAACAGTATAGCGAAATAGCGCATGGAAAACCTCACATACAGCGGAAGCAGCGAAACCCGCAGCTGGCGGCAGCAATGTGTGTGGTGTAACGGAAGCCAATTGAACAACAAAACAGCTTATTTTTCAATCCAATGCGCAAGGCGTTGCTGATATTCTTCATCTGAGTATGTCATTTTTTCATACATACCCGTGGCAACGCGTTGCCGGCAGGCCTCTGCAAGTATAATGGCTGCAGCGACAGAAACATTGAAGCTTTGAATCATCCCGTACATAGGGATATAAAGCTCGCCGTCGGCAATGGAGCTTAACTCTGCACTCACGCCTCTGTGTTCATTGCCCATAATCACAGCTGTGGGCAGGGTAAAATCATAGCTGGCAAGGGGGCGGGCTTCTGGTGTACAGTTGGTGGCCAGGATCTGGTGCCCCTGGGCTTTAAGCGCGGAATACAGTTCTTTACTGTCCGTATGGCGTACAGAATTAACCCATTTTCGTGCAGATGCAGAACTTTTGCGGCCCAGAACAGGGAAGGCTGTATCGGTATAGTACAAATGCAGCTCAGCCACGCCGAAGGCATCAGCGCTTCTGTAAATGGCAGAAACGTTGTGTGGATCGTGGATATTGGCCAGGACCAGGGTTAAATCTTTTTGGCGCCATGCCAGAACTTTTTCCAGCTTGGCCCGCCGCCGGGAAGAAATTTCTCGTGTCACAAATAAGGCTCCTTAGTGCGATGACTTTGTGCCGCAGGATGAATTATCAGGTGTTTACGGACAGGGCAGCCTGCCGGGCTTCTAGCTGGGCAATTTCAGTTTCCAGATCGCCAAGTTTTTCCAGAGTATCTTCGCTTTGCTCCTTGAGTTGCCCAAAAAGCTTCAACAGCTCTGATGCCCGGTTTCCGTCGGCATATATTTCAGGATCAGCCAGCTGGCTTTCCACTTCGGCCTGTCTTTCGAGCAATTGTTCAAGCTCTTTTTCAAGAGTGGTGTATATTTCCCGTTTTGGCTGAATAGCTTTGTACAGGGCGTTGCGCTGTTCAGCCTGCTCCCGCTTACGCCGTTTCAGTTCCTCCCTGTCGGCAGGGCGGCCGGGTGTCGAGGGGGCCAGGGCTGACCGGCGGGCTTTATCATATTCGGCAAAGCCTTCTGCATAAACATGAATGCCGGATTCAGACAACGCCCACGCCTCATCAGCCACTGCAGCAAGCAAATACCGATCATGCGCTACAAGCAGCAGTGTGCCTTCATATACATTCAGCGCTTCTATAAGCGCCTCGCGGCTTTCCAGGTCCAGATGGTTGGTGGGTTCGTCCAATACAAGAAAATTGGCGCGGGCAAGAAACAGGGATGCCAGTACCAGGCGGCTGCGTTCTCCGCCGGACAGACTGCTCACCGTTCTGTCAAAATAGTTTTGCCCCAACAGGAACAGACCAAGAACGCTCATCAGTTCTTCTTCCGTAGTCCTTGGGTCGGACAGACGGCGGATTTCCCCCAATACTGTACCGGATGCATTGAGTAGATCGGTTTGATGTTGGCTGTAATACCCCAGGCGCACGAGCGATCCCAGTACCAGGCTGCCTCCGGTTCGTTCCAGTCTGCCGGCGATCAGCTTTAACAATGTAGATTTGCCACAACCATTGGGCCCCACCAGAGCGATGCGCTGCCCGCAGAAAATATTAAACGTCAATGCCGGCCACAGATGTACCCCATCGGGAAAGGCAAAGGTAAGATCAGCCGTGGCCACGATGGTTTTGTCAGCTTTTGGCGGATCTGGCCAGGTAAATGCCAGTTCTTTCCGTTTGGGTTCGGGGCGGACTTTTTCCAGCTCTTTCTCCAGTTTTTTGGCCATTTTTTGGCGGGATCCAGCCTGTCTGGCCTTAGTGGCTTTGGCCCCGAAACGGCGGACAAAATCCATTTTACGTTCAATTTCCGCATTCAGGCGCCGGGTTTCCCGTTCGCGTTGTTCCTCCAGTTCAGTCTGCAGCACAACAAACTGGCTGAAGGTAGCCTTGCGGAACACAGGCTTACTGCCACCAAGATACAGGATATGCGAGCCGATCCTGTCCATAAAAATCCGGTCATGCGCAACAAAAATCAGTGCCCCGGTATAGCTTAGAAGGAACTCTTCCAACCATTCCACAGCTTCAATATCAAGGTGATTGGTGGGTTCATCCAGTAACAGTACATCTGCCCCGGCTACCAGAACGCGGGCAAGTTTGGCCCGTTCCCTCCATCCGCCGGAAAGTTGCCGGATGGGAAGATGCCACTTGACTTCGGCAAAGCCAAGCCCGGAAAGAGCTGTCTGGGCTTTATGCTCCGGGTTATAGCCATATTGGGCTTCCAGATCTGCCTGGCGGGCACTCAGGCGCGATAGAGCATTTTTGTCATGTGTGGCGACAGCGCTTTCCCATTCGGCCCAGAATTCATGCCAGGCAGGAAGCACATCCACCACCCACGCCAGCAGCGGTGTGTCTAGAACTGCATCGTCCATATCTTGCTGGACATAGCCGATTCTGCAACCGCGGGGCAGGATTACGCGGCCGGAGTCGGGCACTTCAGCGCCGGCCAGCATGCGAATAAGTGTAGATTTGCCGCAGCCATTGGGGCCGCAGACACACAGGCGCATGCCTGCGTCAATGTCCAGCGAAAAATCTGAAAAAATATCCTTGCCACCAAAGGCCTTGGACAGGTTTTGAATGGTGATTTTCATGCCAGCCCGTCTGCCTGTTCCGCCGGATGCTCTCCAGAGAGGATGTCCAGGCCTAAACGTGCCCGTCTGGCTGCTTCCTGCTTACGTTCACGCGTGCCCAGAGCTGCCGTGCGGTATTCATCCCATAGGGGGGAGCGTTCCTGTTGCCTGCCAAAAACAAGAAAGCCTGTGTGAGCGATCATTCTGTCTTCCGGGCGAAGCCTGTCCGCTACAGGTTTCCAGTATCGTACAGAAATTTCGCATACTTCAATATCGGCAAAGGGGCCTCGCTCCAGGCCCAGCAGGAGCTTGTTTACCTGATTCACCGTGGGCAGAAGAAAGGCCAGTGCCGCTCCGGGGCAAACCGCAGTGGGGATATGCTCCAGATAGTCCCACGGCGTCCGAACATCAAGGAAGAGCGCATCCGCACCCCGTACCTCAGCAAAACCGTTGGCAATGTCCATACAGTGCGTGGTAACGTTATCTCCCACACCTGCCCAGGCCAGATTGCGCCTGGCCAGCGCGCAGAATTCTTCCCTGACTTCAAAAGTATGCACATGCCCTGTTGGCCCGGAAAACCAGGAAAGCGCAATAGTTAAACTGCCGGATCCGGTTCCTGCCTCAATAACTGTTTTTCCAGGGCCTACGCCCAGTTTTATACAGATCAGACCAATATCTTTGGGGTATAATATTTGAGTCTGCCGTTTGATGCCTTTCACAAGGTCATGCAATGTGGGGCGCAGTAATCGGTAGGGTACACCCTGCGATGTGCACACTTCACAACCATATTCTGCCGCTGCAATATCTGACATCAACAACACGCCATCCTGCGTGTGTATGTCTTGGTTTTCTTCTACTCGGCGCAGGCGGCGCCGGCCGCGGGGCGTAACAATAATGACAAGTTCACCGAATGCAGGCATGGGCATTACCAAATTGCTGAAACGTGCTCTGAAACTTCAGACGTATTAATACACAACTATGTTCTGAGTTAAGTTATTCGTGGCAAAGTGGGTATTTGTCTGCCAGATTGCACTAGTCCACGAGGTCCATTTATTTATATTTTGCATTTATTGTACAATGTTACTCCAGGCTTGTGTATCCTTCCCTTAATGTTGACAGGCAACGGACTTTGGCTGCGGTAGCAGCCACCATAGAAACTTGTTTTTGGTTGAGCGTGCACAGCGTCTTTGCATAAAAAGAGGGGACTGGATGGAGTTTAGTCCTGCCACGTTTCGCAGAATGCAAATTTGGATAAAAATTATCTAATTAAAATGATTAAGTCAATATCTTAGGGACATGTGTGCGCGTTGTATACTCAAAACTGTTGTCCCTGACAGATGATTTAACTAGGTATAATAATGCTACAATGGTTAATAGCCGCTCTCAAAAGCTACGGGTATACAACTGAAGAAAAACTACAGGATCTGCAAACTGGGTTTGCTCG
>CAYRKU010000116.1:0-4369 GCA_964425055.1 uncultured Lawsonia sp.
GACTTGCCAAAACGCAGATGTGAAACCGTAAATCCGCCGGATTTTTTGGAATCATAGGCGAAGTAGGCCTGGACATACAGATCGGTATTGTCACCGATAATTTTAATGGCCTGCTTATTTGCCCCTACGGTACCATCCGAGCCAATACCAAAGAACTTACACTGCACCGTACCTTCGGCCACGGTATCGGGTACTTCCGTAACCTCAAGGCTGGTATTGGTCACATCATCATCGATGCCCACGGTGAAATGATTTTTGGGTCCTATGGCAAGCATATTGTCAAATACAGCCTTGACCATGGCCGGGGTAAATTCCTTCGAGCCGAGGCCATAACGCCCGGCAAGCAGGCGTGGGGCTTCGCCTTTTTCCATAAAGGCAGTACACACATCCAAATACAGCGGGTCACCCAGTGCGCCGGCTTCTTTAGTGCGGTCAAGCACGGTGATGGCCTCTACCGTAGCCGGGATCACCTGCAGCAGATATTCAGGTGCGAAGGGCCGGAACAGGCGTACTTTTACCAGGCCAACCCGCTGCCCCTGAGCATTGAGATGCTGAATAACCTCTTCAATGGTTTCACAGGACGACCCCATGGCGATGATCACACGATCCGCTTCCGGATGCCCGACATAATCAAAAGGCTTATACTGCCGACCGGTAATGGAGGCGATCTTTTTCATGGCTTCCACAACTGCGGCTGGGAACGCATTATAGAAGGGATTGGCCCGTTCACGGTTTTGAAAATAAATATCAGGATTCTGAGCGGTGCCACGCAGGTGCGGGTGCTCCGGATTCATGGCATTCTGGCGGAATTCGTTGATTTTTTCCCAATTCACAAGGCCACGAATATCTTCGTAATCAATAACTTCGATTTTTTGGATTTCATGCGAAGTACGGAAACCATCAAAAAAATGACACACCGGCACGCTGGTTTCAATGGCCGAAAGGTGGGATACCAGTGCTAGATCCATACATTCCTGCACCGAGCTTGAGCAGATAAAGGCAAAGCCGGTTTGCCGGGTAGCCATAACATCCTGATGATCGCCAAAAATCGACAGGGCATGAGCAGCCAGAGCGCGTGCAGACACATGGAACACGCAGGGCAACAGTTCCCCGGCAATTTTGTACATGTTGGGTATCATCAACAGCAGCCCCTGTGAGGCTGTAAAAGTGGTTGTAAGCGCACCTGCCGCCAACGATCCGTGTACAGCGCCGGAGGCGCCGCCTTCCGACTGCATTTCACGCACAGTAACCGGTTGCCCCATCAGATTTTTTACACCGGAAGCAGCCCAGTCGTCAGCCAGCTCGCCCATAGCGGAAGAAGGCGTAATCGGGTAAATACAAGCCACATCGCTCAGGGCGTAGGCGATATAACTTGTGGCGGTATTGCCGTCCATTGTTTTCATTTTTTGGGCCATTACAAAGCTCCTTCCGCAACCTAGGCGGATTCTAACCCTCCCAAAAGGGCACATACGTTTAGCCGTAACATACGGCGCAAAAACCATTTTGCATATGCTGAAGAAAAATTATAGTCTATTTCCCGATAAATCACAACCGGTAAGAATCCAACGCTAACGGCTTAAACCGGACCTTGGTCAGCTTTGCTCAGGCACTGAGGAATATTTTTGCGGGAGGTGCTGCCGTCTATCGGGTGATAACGGAGAGTTGTGAAACTTGCAGGGCATATTTTGTGATGCCACTTTTTCTTGCAGTATCTGTATCAGTTGTTATATCCTGTACCCCTATTCCATCGCACAACAACAAATACGCCTGTTCCTGTTGTTTGACAGATGGCGCAGGTACCAGGGGCAAGTATGTCAGAAATTTCGTCCAATATGCGGTTGGCCATTCTTGTTTGCAGCTGTATCCCCGCATTCGGCTTTCTGTTTGGTAAATTGCCCAAAATTCCCAGACAGTATCATTTTCTTTGTCGCGTAATTGGTGGCTGCTGGCTGGTGATAGCAGCTTTTCTTATAGCTGCATCGTAAGGTTTGATTAAA
Organism: uncultured Lawsonia sp.; assembly: GCA_964425055.1. Lineage (GTDB taxonomy): Bacteria > Desulfobacterota > Desulfovibrionia > Desulfovibrionales > Desulfovibrionaceae > Bilophila. The sequence continues at coordinate 1,998 of CAYRKU010000116.1, forward strand.
GGATAATTTACCCTTCTGCTGTGGCTGCTCTGTAGAAACAGGTTGGATGCCATTGTTCTCAAATCACAATCAGCTGTTAATTGTCTGGCTGATCGCTTCGTTGTTTGGTGAAAAAACCGCGCAGTGCAGCATGGGCAATTGAAAAAGATACCGCCGGACCATATCCAGGGCATTGCTTACGGCGCGCTCCCGCAACCAGCTCCGCCCTCGGCTTCGGGCAGGGGGATCCATTTTTCGTACCCATGTACGCATACCATCGCATAAGGCCAGATAGATAAGCCCCACGGGCTTTTCCGGTGTTCCACCCGTCGGGCCGGCAATACCGGTAATACCCAAACCAAGGCCGCTGCCAAAACGCCGCCGTATCCCTTCAGCCATGGCTCTGGCTACAGGTTGGCTTACGGCGCCATGTTCCCGGAGCAGAGTTTCAGGCACATCCAACAGCAATGTTTTTATGGAATTGGCGTAAGTTACAACCCCCATATGAAATATTGAGGATGCCCCTGGGACGTCAGTTAACCGCTTGGAAAGCAATCCCCCGGTACAGGATTCCGCCGTGGACAGACATATATTGCGCCGTGTCAGTTCCTGGACCACAACACTCTCCAGGCTTTCTGCATCAACACCGTACACCACATCACCAAGCCGCTCTTTGATGATTTCCACAACCGGGGCACAACGCAGATCCGCCTCTTCAGGCGTTGCGGCTTTGGCCGTAACACGCACAAACATTTCGGTATCGGATACGTATGTAGCTGCTGTGGGATTAGCACACGTGGTTAGATCTGCAAGCTTTTCTGCGGCAGCCCCTTCTCCCATCCCATAAATGCGAACTATTTTCGATCGGATGATACCATCGCCCATACGGCTCAGGAAAGGGACAACCTGGTTTTTCAGCATGGGAACAAGTTCCGAGGGTGGCCCAGGCAAGAGCACAATAAGCTTACCGTTTGCCGCCGCGAAGGCACAGCCAGGGGCAGTGCCTTTTACATTGGCAAAGACAGTGCAGCCCTCTGGCAGCATAGCCTGCCGAAGCTGATTATTGCTTATGGCTTGGCCGGGGAAATATGTTTCCAACCTCCGCAGGGAATCTTCATTTACAACTAATTTTACGCCGGCAACCTGGGACACGGTTTGTTTGGTCAAATCATCATCCGTAGGTCCAAGCCCGCCGGTAGTAATGATGAGATCGCTCCGTTCCATGGCCTGTTCCACAGCTGCCTGCAAACGGGCTGGATTATCTCCAACAATGCAGGAAAAAAGCAGGTTTATGCCCAGAGATGACAGCTCCTGTGCGATAAAAACCACATCCGTATTTACAGTTTGACCCAGTAACAATTCTGTACCAACAGAAATAACTTCTGCATTCATGGCTTTCTCCTGTATGTACATAGCCTGCGCCATTAATGCTAGATTATACCAATCCCGGTACCTGAATTTCAACTACGAAAACCAGTCTGCCGTGATGGCTGAAAATCAGATCCCAGTCTGCGAGCAATGATATTTTTTTCTAATTCCAGACGCTATACAATCATGTTTACATAGTTATATTCTTTTTTCGTATTTGGCCGGTTCACTGCCGTTTTTTTGGAGGTGTTTTAATGGCAGATTCTCAAATATCTCGGCGCAGGATAGCACTTGTGGCACATGATAACTGCAAAAAAGCCCTTGTGCAGTGGGCGTTGGAGCACTCAGACTCTCTACGGGGGCATGATTTACTTTGTACCGGAACTACAGGACGCCTTATAGAGGAAGCGCTGAAGCAGAAATTGGGGGATGATTTTGTGACGTGCCATCTGGAAAAGCTGAAATCAGGCCCTTTGGGTGGAGATTTGCAAATGGGCGCGCGCATTGCCGAGGGCAAGATAGATGTGCTTATCTTTTTCTGGGATCCCATGCAGGCACTACCACATGATGTGGATGTTAAAGCACTTTTGCGTATCTCTAATCTCTACAACGTGCCTACTGCCTGTAATGTAGCTACAGCTGATTATATCATTTTGTCTCCTCTGTACAAGAAAGCGCAGCGCATTCAATCTACCTATGATTTTTCTGTATATACGCAGCGTACATTGGCATAATTCCCCGGCTATGGGCGTACAGAGCGCAGTATACCGCGGAATGTTTTGAATGCAGGCAGCGTCAGAGTCCTAGGGTGCCAAGAGTTTACGTACCCACGTTGGAGCAATAAACATAATGAAGCTGTCTTAACGGACTGGCAGGTATTAGTATCTTTTGGAATCTCTATAGGCATGATTGCAGGATCATCTAATCTACATGAGTTCGTTGACCAAAATATTCAGCTACCCTAATTCCCATAAGTCTACCCCAGAGCTACAAGATAGCATTTATGACACAGACAAACAGACATA
>CAYRKU010000117.1:0-4277 GCA_964425055.1 uncultured Lawsonia sp.
AACATCAATCATATTACGCGAATTGCAGCAATGAATGATCACATCCTGTAATTCGTCTTTACGTTGGGCCAACAGGTTAAGAAGGTAATCTGATTCTCCGCCCTCCCCTGCCGACAGGATGATATCGCCGGACCGGACATAGCTTACGGCTTCCTGACCACTGACAAGCCTGCTCTTATAGATTGACTGCCAGTCAGACCCGTAATTGCATTGTGAATACATGGGCACTCCTTATGTACTTGCAGAGATTTGGTAGTTATTCTGTAAGCAATAAGTGTGCCTATTATTATTTATGTGTTATTTAACTGGGTTAGCGCAGTTAACGCCCTGACAAAATTTGCATTTCTGCGAATAGCCATAACAGATCTGTGAAACAAGCTGTTAAAAAGACAATTAATCGCAGCCGTGCGAAATATTCGTAAAAATGCAAAACTAAAGATAGGCAGGAATGCCCTTCCTGCAGGTTCGGCAGACACATCCGTAATTATACGGAAGCAGCCTGTGGTCTGAGATATATGAATCCGCCTGTCTGTACAGCCGGGTTCATGAGATCAGGAATAGTAAAACAAAACCATACAGGGCGCGGACCCTAAAATCCGCGCCCTGAAATCTCCAATATCAATGCGGGAATCACTCATCCTGTGCTTTGAGATGCTCCGGAACATCAAGCATACTGATGACCAGCGGCTTAAGGAAAGACCATTTGATATCGTGCACATGGTAAATTTCCATAGTATCCCGAAGGGCATCCCAGCAATTATGGCAAGGAGAAATCACCAATTTGGCGCCGGTATCCCGGATCTGCTCCAGCTTCATGTACAGGCCTTTATCGCGTTGGGGGCGAAACCTGCCAATACCATTAAGGCCACCACCACCGCCGCAGCAGAAATTATCTTCGCGGTTACAGGTCATTTCGCGAAAATCTTCCGCAATCTGGCTCATGATATAACGCGTATGTTTGGCAAGACCATGATTTCGGATATAATTACATGAATCCTGTAAAGTTACAGGACCTTTCAGGCGTTTTGCAGGGTCGATTTTGAGCTTGCCTTTACGCAGCGCATCAGCCAGCCACTCCACAAAATGCAGGAAGGGGACCGGGGGTTTACCATCCTCACGGCCAGCCCAATAGGGCCCCTCTATCACAGTAGCCCGGTGGGCGTGCCCGCATTCCGTACCCACAACCATCTTGGGCCGGAGGCGTTCAACAGCCCCATAGATACGGTTGATGTTCTGGCGGCAGGCCTCCCAGTCTCCGGCAAACATGGCCAGGGATGTATTTTCCCAGCCAACTGAAGGCACTGTCCACTTCTCACCGGCAACGTGGAACAGAATGGCGGCCTGGGCCACATCTTCCGGATAATGCTTGGGCTCGCGGGCATTAAGGATGTACATAACATCGCAGTCTTCCCTGTCTATGGGAATTTCAAGCCCGGGCCATTCCTCGGCGGTTTCCTCGGCCATCCATTCGCATGTATCCACCCAGTCTTCAGTAGTAACATCCATCTGGGCGCCGTAAACACGGTGCATACCGGCACCGATCTTCAATTCCCACGGGACAAAACCCTGGTCGTACAACAGGCCGCGCAGATAGCTGAACATCACGCCCATGTCGATACCATGCGGGCAATAGGTGCCACAGCGGTTGCAGCAGGTACACTGGGCCCAGGCTACCTCCATGGCGTGGATCATAAAGGCCGTATCAACATTGCCCTTCCGGCGGACCATCTCACCAAGGGTGGACTGAATTTTATAGGAAGGAACCTGCTTTGGATCCCGGTTATTGGCCAGGTACAGAAAGCAACTGTTGGCACACAGCCCACAATGCGCACATATCTCCAGCCAGGTGCGTGTGCGGGATTTGCATGTTTTTTCCAATGCGGCAGCCAGAGCAGGAACATCCACTCCCAGATGCTCCATTTCTTCGTAATATTGCCTGCCCCCTTTGTCACCAAGCAGAGCTTTCAGCTCGGCTTCAGTTGTAACAGGGCGTCTGTTGCAAAAAATACCTTCTGGCATGGTATCCCTCCAGAACTCTCTGACTTACCAGGGGAACGCGGGGCCGCGCGTTGCACCGCCACGCTTGATGGCAAAGTCCATACCAAGCTGCCCCCGCGACATAAAGTACAGCGCAATATGGGAAAGCTTGGTAAAAGGCGCCAAAATAAGCACCAGTTCCGCCGCAAAGATATGCCACAGCAGCCAGCTTTCATAACCTGGCGCCTGCATCCGCGCCAAAAAACCGGCAACCAGCACAAACAGCGTTAAGCCCAGAATAAACCAATCGGTTTTGTCAGTAATAAAACGCACTTCCGGCAGAGCGATCCGCCGCAGGAGGATCATTATCCCGCCAATAATACCCAATATTGTCAATACATCAGAAAGGGATACAGGCATAGCCGGCAGGCTCACCCCTAGGCGCTCCTGCATAACGACCATATGCCCGGCAAGAAAAAGCGGTACAATGACCACCCCCATGTGGAACAGAAAAAAGGCAATGGTAAACCACGGCTGCTTCCGCCAACTATGTGTGGCAAAGGGGATAAGCCATTGAATTACTGAAGACAACGCACCCTTAATACCCATATCGCGGCCTGGGCCATAGGCCACGCGTTCCAGGCGCCAGTCCAGCCCTTTGATATACTTAACCACACGCCAGGCAAGGCCAAGCACGAAAATAAGAAACGACAGCCTCAACATAGGCCCGGTAAGAAATTCGTACATATCAGCCCCCGCTGCCTAATCCGGCCCGCCGGTTTTTTTATCCCGGCCAAACAGGAAACGCCAAAAACCAAGAAAGCCCAACAGAGTTACGGCCATAAGCACATACGTCCAATTTTTGGTATGCGCCATGAATGAATAAAGTGTGGGAAAATCGTCCATGCTGTCCCCCCCCTGGCTAGTGGGTATCTTTGAAATCGGGGTGTTCAAACAATACCGGCATGTTTGAGCCGATAAACCGATACAGAGTGATTATCAGCGTAACAATAAATATTGACAGGATAATTTCGGCCAGGCTGGGGAAATAGCGATCCGCGGCAGGCAGCTGCCAGTTGAAGCCCACAAGGCACACATTGAACCGGTTGACCACAATCCCCAGTACGGCAATGACAGACGCCATGCGTACAATCTTCAACTTCCGTTCACGGACACCAATGGCATACAAAAACGCGGGCAACAGGACAAACCCGACCATTTCAACAAGGAACCAGGCCCCATAGCCGGTGGCAAGCCAGGCCCAGTCATTATCCATGGCCAGATCCATAATTTTGATGGCAAAATAGCCTATCAGGCAAAACGATGCAGCCCGGCCAAAGCCAAACACAACCCCATCTGCTTCCTGTACATGGGTTTCATCCATTTTGTGGCGCAGAAAAGAATGGCTGAGCGTCCCTTCAAATATAACCATGGAAAGCCCGGCAACTATGGAAGAAATAAAAAAGAATACAGGCATGAAGGGTGAATACCACAAAGGGTGCAGCTTGCCGGGGGCAATAAGAAACAATGCCCCTAACGACGATTGATGCATGGTTGACAGCACCACCCCGAGGATGGTCAGCGGGATAGTAAAGGCCAGCACGGCTTTGCGGATGGTCCGTAATTTGGGGCGCACAGCGGCCACCCAGCGCGGGGGTTCGTTCATGGCAAGCAGCCATTCCATAGCCGCCGGCGACCATTCAATAAACAATACCGTAACGTAGATGCCCACGCACAGGCCTACTTCAAATAACAAAGATGTAGTGCCCTGTGAAACAACCAAAGGATACGGCAGGCGCCATGGCCGGCCAACGTCGTAAAGCAAGGCCACCACAACAAAGGCATAGCCGAGAAAGGCAGTAGTGATGGCTGGCCGTACCGCAGAATGAAAGCGCTTCAGGCCAAACAGATAACAGGCTGCAGAAGTAACATACCCGCCTGCAGCCAGGGCAACACCGCACAGCAGATCAAAGGCAATCCATATGCCCCAGGGGTTATTGTCATCAAGGTTGCTTACGGCGCCAATGCCAAAACCAAACCGGCCAATGGTGATTAAAATACCCAGGGCCAGAATGATGGCAGTAAGCACATTACCCGGTGTCCTAGGGACAGACAGCAGCATTTTGCCAAATTTCCCCTGCATACAGGGCCTGGTGGACCAACAGGCGGCCTGCTCTTCCAGACGTTCAGAAAGACAGTTCCAGAATTTCATTGGTTTTCTCCACCGTCAGTTTTGCCCTTGTCGGCAGATGCGGCCTGTGCCTGATCGGCCTCAAACTGCGCCCGGAGTTTTGCTTCGG
>CAYRKU010000118.1:0-2157 GCA_964425055.1 uncultured Lawsonia sp.
ACTGCCACAGGAGCGTGGCGCATCAGAAAAAAGCACCTGTCAGCTTCAGGGAGGCAGCGGATGAATAAAAATCCTTTGACCTTTGCGGGCGTGGTCCTTGCCTGCGCCATGCTCTGCGCCGGCTGTGATGACACGCACGTTGTAAAAACGCCTGTGTACAACTCCAACCTTCCCGCGTTCACCAATCAGGCGTCTCCTTTCGAGAAGATTTTCCCAAGACAGTACGCCACCTACAGGCAGAACGATGAAAGCACGGTGATGACGGAGTATAACGGATCCTCCAATTATCGTAAGAACGATAACGTACATCAGACTCCGCCACAGGGCTGGAAGCATGCGCAGCCCTACCTCAAGAACCTTTGGCTGGGCTATGCTTTTGCCTATGAGTATAACGCGGCCCGTGGTCATACCCATGCTGTGCAGGATATTCTTGAAATTGACCGCGTCAACCGCTACTCCCCGGACGGCAAAGGCAATCAGCCCGCTACCTGCTGGAACTGTAAAACCCCCAATATGGTGCAGTGGGTGGAGAAAGACGGTGACAAATTCTGGTCACGTGATTTCAATGAACTACGCGAAAACTTCAACGTTTTCGATGAGAGCATCAGCTGTTCAACCTGTCACGATACCACGAACATGGACATTCAGCTCTATTCCATCCCGTTGAAAGACTATCTTGCGCGCACGGGGCAGAATTTCGCCACTATGTCGCGCAACGAAAAGCGCGCGCTCATTTGCGGTCAGTGCCATGTGGAATATTACTTTGCCAAGGCCCCGGGCACTGTGCCAAACAAGGTCACATTCCCCTGGGATAACGGCTTTGACATCGAACAGGTGTACGCATACTACAATGATAAGGGCGAGAATAACCAGCCATTCTACGATTTTGTCCACGCCGTCTCCGGGGTGAAGATACTCAAAGCTCAGCACCCTGAATTCGAAACATGGAAAACAGGACCGCACGGAACCGCAGGTGTGACCTGCGCCGACTGCCATATGCCGTACCAGCGCGAAGACGGCAAAAAGTTCTCCAGCCACTGGTGGACTTCACCCCTTAAGGACGCCGAACTGCGCGCCTGCCGCAAGTGCCATGCTGACAAGTCGCCCGAATACCTCCGCGGCCGTGTATTGGACACTCAGAAGAAAACCTTTGCCCAACTCCTCAAGGCGCAGGAGGCCAGCGTGCGCGCTCACGAAGCTGTACGCCTGGCCAACGAATTTACCGGTCAGAAGAACGCCAGCTACGCGAGTCTCATGGACGAAGCCCGCGAGATGACCCGCAAGGGGCAGTTTTTCTGGGATATGGTCTCCGCTGAAAACAGCGTGGGCTTCCACAATCCCACGCGTGCTCTGGATGCTCTCATGAGTTCCGCAGAGTACAGCCAGAAGGCCGTAGAACTTTGCCTTGCCGCCACTAATGGGGCTATCATTGAAGGCGTTTCCGGCGATATCACCAAACTCGTTCCACCCATTCTGGAATTCAGCCGCGAAATGCAGATGGATCCTGAAGTTTTGAAGAGTCACACCTGGCTTACCTATATGAAACTCCAGCCCAAAGCCGAACGGGTGTGGGATCTGAATAAACGTATTAAGTAAGACGCAATTCCCTCTCAACAAAAGGTCGTCCGCACTTTCGTCGGGCGACCTTTTGTTTGTATACGCGCCTGACCAGGCGGGGTTCAAAAACTTACAGGATAAAGGTTAGAATATTGCTGTGCAAAGAAAAAGGTGCGGTCTGATAGCCCTGCATAGGAAGCAAATTAAAAGAAGGTACAGGGGCATAAAGGAATTGGCGCATCCGAAATGGAACTTTGACATCCGCCCGCCTGAAGTCGAGGATTCCTATGCGATTGTACATGACACATGCATGTGTAAAAATGTGTATATTCCTGGACTAACTAGGAAGGCGCCATGAAACGAAAGGAAATCCTGAGAAAACTGGTCGAGGCAGGATTCACGGTTCGGGAGCGGCAATCACGTACGGATCTACGACAAAAACGGGCGGTATGTATCCGTAGTCGTCAGACACGCGGAGATACCTGAACGGCCATTATGGAAATTGAAAGGCAGCAGGCGCCAGGTTGCGATAATCCGGAGTGGAGGGATACGCCGTTTTCTTCACAGACTTCCCTGAGATCACATCGGGGGGGGGACGGA
>CAYRKU010000118.1:2167-3108 GCA_964425055.1 uncultured Lawsonia sp.
TATGATCATGGCGCAGGACGCGCCTGCTATCACGTGGGGGGAATATGCGAAGATCCGTCGCGGGCTTCCACCGCCTTCAACGCTGGAATAGGTACGGAACATGGCGCGAAAGGAACTTGAGGATAAAACTGTGGACGCTTGCCGGCTTCTTTTCAGATTTTCGGCGTGTCTGCTATGGATAGTCCCCATATGCGTCAGCATCAGCCTGCCCAGATATGTGTTGGAGGAGCTGGATCGAGAGGCCAGCGCCAGGGGGATGAGCCGCTCGGTATTCATTGCCAGATCCGTGTAGGCATATATAGGATACGCTGAGCCTACCGGAACGCACCGTAAAACCGTGCGCTTCATGGGGAGGATGTCAATCAGATAACGCTATATGTAGAATCAGCAGGAGTACGTCTTTCTGTCCTGGCCTTTCGCTCTTCCCTGAGGCACCTTCCCGATTCTGCCGGATAGATGTCTGTGTTGTGTCTATGCAATGTTTTTTTCTTAGCGTAAGCGTGTAGCCAGGTCAGGAGCATCAACAACTTATAAGGTATTAAGTCCGGAATTGCCTTTTTCAGAAAACGATTGATACTGGCTTCTCCAGGGATGCCTGTCTGTTTTTCCGGAGTGGGCATGCCTTTTGTACGGGCAATGGTATTGAGTGTATGTGAAAGTAAATTCCACAAAATATGAAGGCGTGGCTGTATCAAATTCAACCTACTGGCTATGTTCCAGATTGTTACCATAGTGTTCAAAGGCACTGCAGGTATTGTACGTGGGATAGATGCAGGTGCACTTTATTTTCCCCGCATATCTGGCTTCAATTACTCTTTAAGGTAGACGATTATCACCATGAATAAGCATATTCTGTGTGTCTGGTCGGATGCTGTATTGGGGAGAGACGGCGTTTCGATCGGCAGACGTGGATCAACATGGATGGGGGAGTAGGCTTTTCG
>CAYRKU010000118.1:3118-4130 GCA_964425055.1 uncultured Lawsonia sp.
TTCGTACCAGATCGGTTTCAGTTTATTCATGATGCATTCCTAGGTGTGGATGTACAGACCGCGCGGTCTGTACAGATTTGATCTGTGATCAGGTTTGCCGTTCAGCGAGCAGCGTGTCCAACTCTTCCATGAAGGCAGTGATCAGATCAGTCTGCCCACGGACAGAGCGGATGATGGTGCCTTTTCGGAAAATGACTCCTTTGTCGCGACCTCCGGCGATGCCCAGGTCGGCTTCACGGGCTTCACCCGGCCCATTGACCACACATCCCATAACCGCCACAGTAATGGGTGCAGTTTCAGCGGCAAGACGCTGTTCTACCTGTTGAGTAAAACCGATGATATCGATTTCCGTACGGCCACAGGTGGGGCAGGAAATAATTTCCGGACCACGCTGCCGCAGGCCGAGGGAGCGGAGCAACTCCCAGACAACAGTCATTTCTTGCAGAGGATCGGCTGTAAGGGAAACACGGATCGTATCCCCGATGCCTTCCCACAGCAAAATTCCCAGTCCTGCCGCTGATTTTATAGCGCCACGCAGCAGGCCACCCGCCTCAGTAACACCGATGTGGAGAGGATAGTCACATTTTCCAGCAAGGATGCGGTAGGCAGCAATAGTATTGGTTACAGAAGAAGATTTGATAGAAATTTTGGTTTGATAAAAACCCATATCTTCTAGAATTCGAATATGCCCCAGGGCGCTTTCTACCATGGCTTCAGGGGTAGGGCCGCCAAAGCGTTCAAGTAGGTGTTTTTCTACAGATCCACTGTTTACCCCAACGCGGATAACAGCATGATGGGCTTTTGCTGCGTCCACAACCTGTTCTACATTACGTCGGCAGCCAATATTGCCAGGATTGATGCGTAAACCTTCAAGTCCTGCTTCAAGGGCCATGATGGCAAGGCGGTAATCAAAATGAATATCCGCAATAACCGGTATGGGGCTGCCCGCACTGATGGGTGGCAGGGCAATAGGCGCGGCATCATCCGGTACGGCTACGCGGATAAGTTCACA
>CAYRKU010000119.1:0-4005 GCA_964425055.1 uncultured Lawsonia sp.
GTTGCCACCGGCGGATTTTGAGTCCGCTGCGTCTACCAATTCCACCATTCCGGCACATGTGGCAGTATGGCCGGACATAGCCGAAAAGTCAAGTATTGGTATAGCGCCGGTATGGAAACCTAATCAAAGACATGGGTCAGGGTAATCAATAACTCCATACTGCACCTGCCATAGCCCAACCGCCTGCCTGACTGCTGTATCCCCCGGACATTCATTGCCGCAACAACCAAACGGAAGGCACCCTGCCTTCAACCGCGCAGACAATGGCCGCGCCGCGACAGAACGTATCTGACCAGGTTACATGGACTCGTAGCCGCCATCCAGCGTATATATAGAGCCATGCACGTAATCAGCCAGTTCAGAGGCCAAGTAGAGCACGCCTCCGGCAATATCTTCCGGCTCGCCCCACCGCCTGCAGGGAATCCGTTCATAAACTTTCTGGCTGCGACCTTCGTGCGTATGCAGACCGCGGGTCATATCCGAACGCACAAAACCAGGGGCAATACCATTCACATTGATCCCACTGGCAGCCCATTCATTGGCCAGAGATTTGGTCAGCCCGCACAGACCGTGCTTGGCCGCAGCATAACCAATACTCCCCGCACCGCCGGACAGGCCCATTACAGAAATAATATTGATGATTTTACCGCGGCTTCCAGTGCTCAGCCAATGTTCGGCACAGGCAAGAGACAGAATATATGGGGCTGTAAGGTCCAACTCAAGAATAGTGTCCCAATCCTCTTCTTTAAATTCAACAGCTGACCGCGACCGCAGCAGCGACCCCGCGTTGTTGACAAGAATATCCGGATGTCCCATTTGCTCCACCACAGCGGGAATGAGTGATCTGGTTTGCTCCCGGACATTCAAATCACAGGGAATAAAGCAGAACCGCCTCCCCATAGCGGTAATCTGTTCACGCAGATCAGGGTTTTCCTTCCGGCTGCAGGCGGCAATATCCGCCCCTGCTTCGGCCAGGGCCAGGGCAATACTCCGCCCAATTCCCCTGCTGGCGCCGGTGATCAAAGCAAGTTTTCCATCAAGCCGTATTTTTTCAAGAAACATATTTCCTCCGTTTTTAGGGTACACATAGTGCAGGATATATGAAGGCGCAAGCCTCTGTTACCTCTTTCCCTGCGCTGTTGCCTTAAAATGCAGTGCACCTGGGAAAGATTGACATGAAAAGCCGTATGAATACAATAACAGGATAACATTCTTACCGAAGATCATTATGGAAATAGAAACACAATGCCTATATGCGGGCTACAGCCCCAAAAACGGAGAGCCGCAGGCCCTCCCCATCTGCCAGAGCACCACTTTCAGGTACGATTCCACCGAGCAGGTAAGTCGGCTTTTTGACTTGGCCGAAGCCGGATTTTTCTACACGCGTCTTGGCAACCCTACCGTGGATGCCGTAGAGCAGAAAATTGCAACCCTTGAAGGCGGTGTCGGTGCATTGTGCACATCTTCCGGACAGGCGGCCAGTATGCTGTCGATCCTGAACATTACCGCATCCGGGGATCATTTCATCAGCTCTTCAGCCATATATGGCGGCACATTGAATTTGTTCGCCGTCACGCTGAAAAAGCTGGGGATTGACGTAACCTTTATCGATCCCGAAGCCCCGGATGATGTTATCCGTGCGGCATTCCGCCCCAACACCAAAGCACTGTTCGGGGAAACCATTTCCAACCCCAGCATTGATGTGCTGGACATTGAACGTTTTGCCAGCATCGCGCACGAACATGGTGTACCGCTTATTGTGGACAATACCTTTGCCACCCCCATACTATGCCGCCCCTTTGAATTTGGTGCGGATATTGTTGTGCATTCCACCACAAAATACCTGGATGGCCATGCTCTGCAAATGGGCGGCGTTCTTGTGGACAGCGGCAATTTTGACTGGACGGAGGGCAACTTCCCCGAATTTGTCGAACCGGACGAATCCTACCACGGTATCATCTATACCAAAGCCTTTGGCCGGGCCGCATATATTGCCAAAGCCCGCGCCCAGCTTATGCGCGACATGGGTCCATGCCAAACGCCATTTGGGGCCTTTCTTATCAATCAGGGGCTGGAAACACTGCCCATTCGCATCGAACGCCACAGCCAGAATGCCGATCAGGTGGCCCATTTCCTGGCATCTTCCGATAAAATCGAATCCGTAAGCTACCCTACACTGGACGGGAACCCCTATAAAGAACGTGCCGCAAAATATCTGCCCAAAGGATGCAGCGGCGTTATTTCCTTTACCCTCAAGGGTGGCAGAGAAGCCGGCGCAAGATTTATCGACAGCCTGAAAATGATTTCCCTCTTGGTTCATGTGGCGGATATCCGCACCTGCGTTTTGCACCCTGCCAGTTCCACGCATCGCCAGCTGAGTGATGAACAGCTTGGCAATGCGGGCATCACCCCCGGCATGGTCCGCCTCTCGGTAGGGCTTGAAAACGTCAAAGATATCATTGCCGATCTGAAGCAGGCCCTTGAACAGGCCTGACACCCGTTTTCCAGGGGCTAAGCCTCCCGGAAAGTTTCTCTCTCCCAGTAAACTTAACTCTGCCCTCGGACCACAGACTGTACAGCGTCAGAGGGAGAATACAGCTCTCCTGCCTTCCTGCCGGGCGTAATGTTCGGCAGGAGAAACAGTACCCGCCGGATTACGTGGAGCGCTCCTCTCCCCTCACTCCAATTCCTGCCCGAAAGCAGTGTATCGATTGACGCCTGGCACGCCGTTACCACACAAAACAACCGACAAAAAGAGCGTATTTACACAGAATACGCTCTAATCACTAGGTCCTGCTCATGCTTCTGCCCCACTTTACCCTCCAAAACTTTTACCTGCAGGGTAACCGGCAAACCAGATCCTGCCGCTAAACTCCTCTTTTGCCGACGGACGCAGATTTTTGATTTTGTATCACTCAATCTGTTGATTCAGCCAGTAAAACCTTCCGGGATATATAACAAGGTCGGTTTAAGGAGGCGCGAATTCCCTATCCTTCGCTGTCACCTTAAAAGAAAGGTTTATCAGGGGGGCAATGCACCGTAACGAACCATAAAAAACAAGAAAAAATAAGGCTCTTCAATATGAATTATAGCATGTTGCTGGAATTTTTTGACGATAATGATATCAGAATACTGTTACGTTATTTTTTTAGTACTCCCTCAGAAAGGGATATTTTTATTTTGACCAACGTGGTCATACTCCAGATATGGGAGAAAGTTCTTCACACTACACTCTTACCTCATAGATGGAACTACATAAAAAGTCATCAATTCACATACTATATTTTTTAGAAATATATACAAATTCCGAAGTTGCTATCATGAATTCAGAGATTCATTCCTTCATAGAGGTATCTTTAGATCATAAAATAATATCAGTTTGGCTGATTGTAAGACCCAGTCAGACCGAAGGCAAACAAAAGTGTCCATAGAAACCCCTGTGGCGGAAGGAATCTGTCAAAACCCAGCTAGCTACCATAGGAGGCACTTTGGACGGAAGTCGGTATATCCGTTCTAATCTTAACGCAAAAACGCCAGTATCTTCTTAGAGAAGGCTGAGCTCCTATTCGGCAATTTCTAAACAGGGTTTACGCGATCTAACAAGCTGTCATGGGTGCCTCCGGAGGCAGCTATGACAAGGTGTTGGGGTTCAAAATCCTACGGCGGACACGCAGATTATTTGCGGAAGAAGAATGCGGTGAATGGTGCAGCGCGTGGGCACGTCTTAGAGTCCGAAGCGCCGTCTTCCCCAAAAGGAGTTATGAGCCTAGCGCAGTTATTTTTTTTCGCTTTCTTATGTTCTCTTTAATGGCGCGGGCGTAGTCTACCATGAGAGTCTCATCATTGACGTCATTGAGGTCATGGCATTGAAAATAGGCGTTGGTCTTAGGAGATACTTTAAACAAGGCATCGCCGCGTTTTTTCTTGATTTCATATTCCTCCGCTGACTTGATAATATAATGGTTTACAACCATACGGGGGGGGGATAGCCTTATCATCGCTTAG
>CAYRKU010000120.1:0-4002 GCA_964425055.1 uncultured Lawsonia sp.
GTCGCTGAAATAGCCCAGGTCCCAAATACGTTTGATTTCTTCGTTAATGGTTTCTGGAGTGACCGTATCGCCCTTGTGCGTAGCCAGACGCATAAGCACAACATCCGGGTCCAGCACTTTCAGGCCGCGTATCTCAATATCGGCAATACCGTTCTGCTGCCCTGCCGAACCGGCAACCGGCATAGCTGCCTGAACCCTGCCAGCCAAATCGTCCACAGCGGGAAAGAGCTCAATTAAAGCGGTGCGTTCAGTATATAATGGTTGGGAATCGGTGGCGTTCACCAGCCGTGCGTCTATACTGAAAGCATCACCGGTTTTATTAAAGCTTCCGTAAATGGCGCAGCTAGCCCTGGACGCGGTGGCCAGCCTGCGGGCGGCGGCTAGGTCAAGCCGCGTTATTTTTTGCCGTTTGATGAGCTGCAGCGCCTCCCGATACGGAACAACCGTAAGCCCTTTATCAGTCAGGCGCTGGATAAACAGGGCGGGGAGCTCTTCATTCAGATACTCCACATCAGCCCCGCCATTGATCTGGAAGGGCAGTACAAGCACCCTGGCTGCCCTGGTTGCAGGGGCTGCCTGTGTCTGTTCCGGCCACAACAGTGTGAAACTACATAAGGCCAGGCTCAGAAGCACCAACACGCATTTCTTCATACAGTTCTCCAGATCGTAATTCGAGACAGCGCCCCAGCATGCTTGCCAGTTCCCGATTATGGGTAACAATCACAAGGGTCATGCCCAAAGCGTGGTTTAATTCCAAAAGCAGTTCGGCAATCCTGTCACCCGTTTTGCGGTCAAGGTTTCCAGTGGGTTCATCAGCCAACAGAACACGGGGCTCCAGCAGGATAGCCCGGGCAATGGCAGCCCGTTGCCGTTCTCCACCTGAAAGTGTGGTTACCCGGTGGTGAAGCCTGTCAGCCAGGCCAACTCGGGCAAGCGCCACTTCTGCCAGCCGTAACGCCTTGGCTTTGGCCATACCGGCAATAATGGCCTGCATGGCCACATTTTCCACTGTGGAAAATTCAGGTAACAGGTGATGAAACTGAAAAACAAACCCAAGTTTACGGTTGCGGATACAGGCTTTCTCCAGCGGGGTCATATCGGTCAGACAGCGTCCTTCAAACAGCAGCATGCCTTCCGTGGGTGTATCTAACGCACCCAGAAGGTGTAATAAAGTTGATTTGCCCGAGCCTGATGTGCCCACAATGGCAATAGATTCTCCAGCCTGGACAGTGAGATCTATCCCCCGCAATACCGTGATCTGCTCGGCAGGGCCAGCATAGGTTTTACCAATTCCCTTAAGGAGATATTGATTTTCCTGATTGGCCATAATGCACCCGCCCCCTGCTGGTTATTCATAGCGAAGTGCCGCGGCTGGTTCAAGCCGTGCAGCCTGCCGGGCAGGATAGATAGTTGCCAGAAAACAAAGCAGCATGGCCGCAATACCGATAATCGCAATATCACCCCAATCCAGCAATACAGGTAAATGATCCAACGTATACACGCCAGGCGGCAACTTGATAAACTGGTAGCGCTGCAGCAGAAGCGCCACCCCAATGCCAAGTATATAGCCGATCAGCGTTCCGGCAATGCCGATAATTGTCCCCTGCAGTATAAAAATGCGGCGGATCATCCCGCTTGTGGCCCCCATAGACATAAGGATGGCAATATCCCGAGTTTTCTCCATTACCAGCATGACCAGCGAAGTAACAATTGAAAAAGAGCCGATAAGCACTACCATGGCCAGAATGATGAACATGCCAATTTTTTCCAGCTTCAGCGCGGCAAACAGGTTGGCGTTCATATCCATCCAGGTTCGCACTGAGATAAGGGGCCCCAGCTCTGTGCGCAGGCTCTGCGCTACCGTATCGGCCCTGTACACATCGTCTACGGTAACTTCTATGCCGGAAAGGGCGTTGGCCTGCATCCCCAGCAAATCCCGCGCTGCATCCAGCGAAATAAAGCTTAATGAAGAGTCATACTCAAACATACCAGTGCGGAAAATGCCCGCTACCCTGTACGGCCGGATACGCGGCTGATAGCCTGTTGCTGTTTTTTGCCCCGCCGGAGAAAGCAGATTCACCCTGCTGCCTATGTGCAGGGCAAGCCGTTCTGCCAGCTCATTGCCCACCAGTACGCCTGGAGGCGCTCCCGGTACCGTTGGGGTAAGGGCGCTTACATCTCCGCTGATCAGGCTGTTCAGGATGGAAAGTACGCCTGGGGCTGTTTTGGGGTCAATACCGCGCAGCACAACACCTTTTACTCCGCGTGGAGAAGAAATCATACCTTCTGCGTAAATAAAGGGTGTACACCCGGCGACATCGCGCGCGGCCTCAATCCGATGCAGTGCAACGGAAGCGCCATTCATGCCTTCTGCGCGCTCAGCCGGGTTTGTCATAAGAGTATGTAACGGCCCGGAAACAATGATATGGGCATTGGCCCCCAGAATTTTATCACGAATATCGGTTGTAAAGCCGTTGTATACGCCCAATACCACCACAAGCGCAGCTACGCCAAGCGCCACACCCAGTATGGACATGGTTGATATGACGTAAATAAAGGCCTGCTTGCGTCTGGCAAAAAGATACCGCAATGCCACAAAAAGTTCAAAGCGCATCTGTTTATACTTCCGGCTTCAACAGCGGGAAAAAGATCACTTCACGGATAGATGGCGAGTCAGTCAGCAGCATAACCAGGCGATCAATACCAATGCCTTCACCGGCTGCCGGGGGCATACCGTATTCCAGCGCCCTGATATAATCCTCGTCCATTTCACAGGCTTCATCATCACCCGCGGCTTTTTCCTGCACTTGCGCTTTAAAGCGCATACGCTGATCAACAGGATCGTTCAGTTCGGAAAAGGCATTGCCGTATTCACGGCCCATAATAAACAGTTCAAAACGATCAGTTAGTTCCGGGTTATCTTTATTCCGGCGGGCCAGAGGAGAAATTTCCGTAGGGTAGTGATAGATAAAGGTTGGTTGTACCAGTTTGGGTTCCACATCCAGATCAAAGAGTTTTGCCTGCAGCTTGCCCAATTTATCCGTAGTAAGGATTTTTTCTCCCCGTTCGCGAACATAGGCCGCTACTTTATCAAAATTGTTATACATATTCGGTGAATGTCCACCGATTTTTTCAAGAGATTCGTGGAAGGTAAGCCGCTGCCACCTGCCTTTGGAAAGATCCAGCTCAGTACCCTGATAGGTGATAATCGGGCTGCCGCATACTTCAATAGCCAAATGGGAAAATAAATCTTCCGTAAGATCCATCAGATCATAAAATGTGGCGTAGGCCCAGTAAAATTCACACATGGTGAATTCCGGATTATGGCGTACGGAAATGCCTTCATTGCGGAAGTTACGGTTCAGCTCAAAAACTTTTTCAAAACCGCCCACAAGCAGCCGTTTGAGGTACAGTTCGGGCGCAATCCGCATATAGAGCTGCATATCCAGCGCATTGTGGTGGGTGATAAATGGTCGTGCGGCCGCGCCACCGGCTACCGGGTGCAGCATTGGCGTTTCAACTTCCACAAAGCCTCTGTCTTCAAGAAAAGCCCGAAATTCCCGGATAATTTTGTTGCGTTTCCGGAAAATATCCCGTACCCGTGGGTTGACGATTAAATCCACATAGCGTTGCCTGTAGCGGATTTCTACATTGGTCAGGCCTTTATGCTTTTCGGGAAGTACGCGGAATGATTTGGAGAGCAGTGTAATCCAGTCACAGGCAATGGTCAGCTCATCAGTGCGCGTACGAAACAGCCGGCCATGAACGCCGACAATATCGCCAATATCAAATTTATTGAACTGGGCGTAGGCTTCTTTGCCCATTTTATCCCGTGAGGCATAGCACTGGATGCGGCCACTGCGATCCATGATATGGAAAAATGCAACCTTACCAAAAGATCGCAGGGAAATAATGCGGCCAGCGCAGGTAAAACACGTGTCCAATTCTTCAAGTTCCAGGGCCGAACAGGCTTCATATTCGGCACGGATAATCCCGGCGTCA
>CAYRKU010000121.1:0-2111 GCA_964425055.1 uncultured Lawsonia sp.
CTCACCCGCACCTGGTTACATCATCCGTTCAGGCCAAACGTCTTTTTCGCTCATGCTTCCCAAAAATGGGCCCAGATATCTTCTGTTGACCGATTTCACATAGGCCGGAGGCATCGGCTTATAAGCAGTGCTTTCCCCAGAGCCAAAAAACCGTACCTGGAATACCCTGGTTGCTCTGGCAGTAAATGCCCGTATTTTTTCATTGTACGGCAATAATTCCAGCTCTGACAACGGTTCCTGCAATGGTTCACGATATTCCAAAATAATTTTGGCCCGATCAAAATCATCCCGCAAGGCAAAACGTTGTGCCAGCCAGATTATTGAAGGGTATTGTTCCTCCTGAGCGATCAAGGGTGAAAAAGGATCTGTAGCACCATCAACAATGCGTACACTGCCAGTAAAGGCCTGCCCCCCAAATACGGCACCAGCCGTTTTTACCCCGTGAGGACCGCTGAATTCAGGAGAATCCCACTTCCATAACTCATTGGGAACAAAACTGATAACCGTAATGGCCATTGGCGACAATGCGTCTTTCCCATAAACGCCAAGAAGGGTTGATGGAAACTGGTACCCCCGATCCGTATACAGAAAGGGTGCCACCTGACCTTCAACAAGTGTTGGCAACCCAGGTGCAGCAAGCATAACTGCCGGCCGAGACGGAGAAACTAGCTTAGCGCCATCAAACCCACGCTGTAGTGGCGCGCAGGCACTTAAAAGGCATATTACCGCTGTTAATAAAAATTGCACTATCTGCATGGGGCCTCCACTCCAGAACCTATTGAAACAAAATACGCTCCTAGCACATGTAGTATTCATATTCTACAAACGCATATACGTCCATAATGAAAAGCTCCGCACACCTACATAAGAATACTATGCAGAAGCAGGTACGGAGCCTTTCTATACGGAGGATTACACGCCACATTAATTTGCCTGTTTACGAATAAATGTTGGCAGCTCTATTTCCTCTTCATCAAAAATAAAATCTTCACGACCTGGTGTATGCTGTGCACCCTGTTGCCCTTTCCGCAGATAAGCGGGTATTTCCCGATCCGTTGTGTCCAAAGATTGCCCGGATACAGTAAAAACGGATTCT
This sequence comes from uncultured Lawsonia sp., assembly GCA_964425055.1. Classification (GTDB taxonomy): domain Bacteria; phylum Desulfobacterota; class Desulfovibrionia; order Desulfovibrionales; family Desulfovibrionaceae; genus Bilophila. The sequence continues at coordinate 1,097 of CAYRKU010000121.1, forward strand.
TCTGAACGGGTACGGCGGCCGTATTGCGCAGATATCCCGGAAGCAGATGTTGATTGTTGCATGCTCTGAGCAGGTTGGGCAACTTGCCGTGATGTACGCGCAGAACTCGTACCCGCTGCAGAAGTTTTGCTACTTTGAAGTATACCTGAGGTTCCAACTGAAGATGAGCTTTCGATACCTGTGGCGATAACCGTAATCCGCATTTCATCACCGGCACTTTCATCAAATGCAGTACCAATGATAATATTGTCATCCTCTTCACCACCCAGAGCATCATAGATGTAGGTGGTAGCTTCGTTGTATTCATCTATACCAAGGTCTTCAGTAGCCGTGATGTTGATCAGCACACCTTTGGCACCGGCAATGGAAACGTCCTCCAGCAACGGGCTTGTAATTGCCCTACGGGCTGCCTCCAGAGCACGGCCTTCCCCGGAAGCTGCTGCAGAGCCCATCATAGCCAGGCCAGAAGCCTTCATGACAGAATTTACATCGTTAAAGTCCAGATTAATGATGCCAGGAACGGTAATCAGATCGGCAATACCGCGCACAGCACTGTACAGTACGTCATCGGCGCATTTCAGCATTTCGCGGAATTTCGCTTTTTTGGGAGCGATGGTTAATAGACGGTCGTTGGGAATGGTGATCAGGGCATCCACATGCTCGCGCAACTCGGCAATACCTTCTTCCGCAGCCCGGGCTCGTTTGGTGCCTTCAAAAATAAAGGGCTTGGTCACAACACCTACAGTCAGGGCACCCATTTCACGGGCAGCCTCGGCTACAATAGGTGCAGCACCTGTTCCTGTACCACCGCCCATTCCTGCCGTCACAAATACCATCTTGGCTCCACCAATAGCATCTTTAATCGCCTCAATACTTTCCTGTGCAGCATCTCTCCCAATATTAGGGTCGGCCCCGGCACCAAGGCCTTTGGTCAGCTTTTCACCAATCTGCAACTTAAATTCGGCTGTAGACCTCAAAAGAGCCTGAGCATCCGTATTGGCACCGATAAACGTCA
>CAYRKU010000121.1:2121-3828 GCA_964425055.1 uncultured Lawsonia sp.
TATCATGTTCTGGACAGCGTTTCCACCGCCGCCGCCAACACCGATAATTTTGATAGACGTCGGGGGTACCACATCAAATTGCATCTCCATATCTCCCTCCTTCAAAGAAATGTGTATTACCAGCTGTTATGAAATTTCAGAAAACCATTTTTTCATCTGTGATAGGATAGAATTAAACACATTATTGCCGCTACGAATACGGAATTTCTGCCCGTTACCTTCTGTCTCCGCCCCATACATAAGTAAACCCAGAGCAGTGGCAAATTTTGGACTGTTGACCATATCTTTAAGGCCACCCACATTACGGGGATAACCAATGCGTGTGGGAAGGTTAAAAATCTGCTCACTCAATTCCTGACACCCCTGAATCAGTGCAGTACCCCCCGTAAGCACAACTCCAGCTCCAATCATATTTTTAAAACCTGATCGCACCAGATCCTGATCAAGCAAGGTGAAAATTTCCTCCATTCTAGGTTCGCAAATTTCTGCGAGTACCTGCCGGGAAAGGCGGCGTGGTTCCCGCCCCCCAACACTCGGTACTTCAATATATTCATCTGGTTGCACCAGCTCAGCCAGTACAGCGCCGTGTTTGATTTTGATCTTCTCAGCTGCGGCTATAGGCGTGCGGAGGCCAAAGGCGATATCTTTAGTAAGATTCTGTCCCCCAAGGGCCAGTACCCCAGTATGTTTTATCGAATCATTGGCAAAAATAGCAATGTCGCATGTACCACCACCAAGATCGATCATGGCCACACCAATTTCACGTTCTTCTTCAGTCAACACTGCTTTGGCCGAAGCGACTGACTCTAACGCAATGTCGGAGACATCAAGGCCGCTTTTATGACACGATCGCACAATAGTCTGCGCTGATGTTACGGCTGCGGTAACAATATGTACTTTTACTTCCAACCGCACGCCGGCCATGCCAAGTGGTTCCCTGATACCCCGCTGATCATCCACAATATATTCCTGAGGCAGTGTATGGATGACCTCACGATCCAGAGGAATAGCCACTGCTTTGGCGGCATCCAGTACGCGATCAATATCGCGCTGGGAAACTTCACCTCCCTTAACGGCAATAACACCGTGACTGTTGAATCCCTTGATATGGCTCCCCGCAATGCCAGCATACACGGAACGTATCTCGCAGCCGGACATCAGTTCCGCTTCTTCAAGCGCTTTTTTAATGGAATGAACCGTCTCCTCTATATTGACAACAACACCTTTGCGCAGTCCTGTAGAGCGGCTTGTTCCAATGCCGACGATATCCATTCCACCATCATCGTTGACTTCGCCGACTACAGCACATATTTTTGTGGTCCCTATATCAAGACCGACTATAAGATCGGATTTGGGCATAGTTACTCCTTACTGTATATGTGCAATTCAGGCAGGCACAGTGCCCTGCCCCATGCCAGGCCTGTTTCTGTTTTTCCCTTCGGTACAGCGACAAGTCCATTGCGGAACGTCCCAGTCGCAACATACCGATCCCCTAAACCTGTTATGCTTTCGCTTGCAGCATATTCTTGCGTAAGAGTTCAGAAAAACTTTTATGTTGCAAAAATCAGGCATGTCCAGCCTCCACCACCCACACGTTGCCATCTGCAGCCCATACCTCTTGTGCGGACTTCAGTTCACCCCTTCGGGCAAGGTCTGAAAGCACAACGCCAAGCCGTTGTAAATTAACGTTCCAATCCTCAGCTCCAA
>CAYRKU010000122.1:0-3795 GCA_964425055.1 uncultured Lawsonia sp.
CTTTCAGAAGAATATAGACGCGACATCAAAGTTTATAGGGAATGTGGCAGCGCATAAAAACCGCTCACGGCTTGGGGTATAAATTCGGAGGTGACGAAAAGTGAAACGGTATGGCTTTCGGGTAGTGCTTGCTATTCGTTTTGCCTTTTTAGTGCTGGCCACAATTTTCCTGATCAGCATTGCCGCAAACATTATGATAAGCCATGAGTTTGAGGAATATGTGAAGGAGCAGCAAGGATTACAGGCGTCTGATATTGCACAGAACATTTCCGGTCAATACAGCGCTACAAATGGAGGCTGGAATATTGACTACATTCACGGCATGGGTATGTATGCGCTCGAAAGTGGATTTATCATCAAATTATATGATGCAGATGAGAATGTCCTTTGGGATGCGCAACACCATGACATGACCCTCTGCCATGAAGTGATGCAGTCCATTACAGTCCTTATGGAAGAAAAAAGCCCGCATTTAGACGGCGATTTTGTAACGCACAGGTACGACCTGAAACAATCAGGCAAGGTTGTAGGATACCTTGACATTAGTTATTACAGCCCTTATTACATGGATGAAAATGCATTCCAGTTTCTTGCGTCCTTGAACCGTATTCTGATGGCAGTTGGCAGTGTTTCTCTGGTCGGTGCAGTGATTACGGGGGTGTTGCTGGCAAATCACATTGTGAGGCCCATTTCAAAGGTAGTGGAAATCACACAGAATATTTCAGGCGGTGACTATGGCACGAGGTTCAAAGAAGGCATCCGTATAAAAGAATTGCATGAGCTGGCCCATGCCGTCAATCAGATGGCGGAGTCCTTAGAGGAGCAGGAATCCATACGGAAACGGCTGACTTCGGATGTGGCGCATGAACTGCGGACGCCGGTAGCCAATATATCGTCCTACATGGAAATGATGATTGACGGGGTTATGGAACCGACGCCGGAGCGGCTGCAAAACTGTTATGTCGAATTGCATCGGCTTTCCGGACTGATCTCTGATTTAGAGCGGCTGCGCCAGGTAGAGACTGATAATCTGCTTCTTGACAGATCAGATGTGGATTTGCGGGAGCTGTCTCAGACTGTCATGGAGAGTTTTGCAATCCAGCTTCAGGCAAAACATTTAGACGGGCAGGTCACAGGTGGCTCATCCATTGTATCCATAGACAGAAGCCGGATACAGCAGGTCATTACAAATCTGGTATCCAATGCGGTCAAGTATTCCAATGACGGCGGTACTGTCCGTATTATCATTAAAGACACGAAAGACAGCGGGATTATCCACGTTGAAGACAGCGGGATCGGCATACCGCAGGAGGATTTGGAAAGGATTTTTGAAAGATTCTATCGGACCGACAAATCGCGGAACCGGAAAACCGGCGGCGCGGGCATCGGTCTTACGATTGCAAAAGCCATTGTGCAGGCTCATAAAGGAAAAATAAGCGTTGAGAGTTGGGATGGGAAAGGAAGCCGTTTTACGGTTGTCCTGCCCAAGACAGGATCAATGTGAAATCAAATACTTTGCAGCGCAGCAAAGCTGCGGGGTATTTGACCCTCGCGGCATTCGCCAAATGCTCGTGCAAGCACGGCACTTGGCTCATTGCTCGCGGGAATAAAGGGCGGTGGCATCTGAAAAAAGATGCTTGCCGACTTTTCAAAAATCCGATATCCACATAAAAACCACAAATTTACATGGTACGATACAGAAAAATAAGCAAGAAGGGGCGGTTTTTTGGATAAAGCGATCCGGTTGAATATTGGCGGCATGACCTGTGTGAACTGCCAAAATAAAATTAATGAAAAATTGAATCACACGGTGGGCATTGTCAGCACCAGTGTAAGTTATGACAATGCCACGGCTGACATTGTCTATGATGAGGAAAAAATCTCTCTGAAGGAGATTATTGCAGCTATTGAGAGCCTTGGCTATGAGGCGGCTTTGGGTGAAAAGGCTGCCGGAGCGAACATTGCAAATATTATCTGTATGCTTGTAATCATCGTTTCGCTGTATGCCATGCTGCAGTCGATGGATATTCTGAACCTACTTGTGCCAAGCCAGCTCGCGGATACAAAGATGGGTTACGGGATGCTCTTTATAATCGGCCTGATCACTTCTGTTCACTGCATTGCCATGTGCGGCGGCATCAATCTTTCGCAGTGCATCCCGCAGACGGCACGGAGGGAATCGGATGACAGCAGCAGGCTGGCTGCATTCCGTCCGGTACTGGCCTACAATATGGGCCGTGTCTTATCCTATACGGCAGTTGGTTTTGTCCTCGGACTGGTTGGTTTTCTGATTGGCGGCGGCGCTGAGGCGGGACTGCCAATATTTTTGCAGGGTATTTTGAAAATGATTGCGGGGCTGTTTATGGTGATCATGGGAATCAATATGCTGGGCCTTTTCCCCTGGCTCCGCAAATTCACCATCCGTATGCCGAAGTTCCTTGCCCGGAAGATTGGCAGCCAAAGGGCGAAAGCTTCCCGCCCTTTCATTGTTGGCGTATTGAACGGTTTTATGCCATGCGGGCCGCTGCAATCCATGTGGGTCGTAGCTTTGGCCACTGGCAATCCGTTTGCCGGTGCGCTTTCCATGTTCTTGTTCAGCCTGGGCACTGTGCCGCTAATGCTGGGACTCGGCTCCATTGTTTCAGCCCTCGGCAGGAAATTTACGGATAAGGTTATGGCCGTCGGCGCTGTGCTGGTCGTTGTCCTTGGATTGGCAATGCTCTCCCAGGGCGGCTCTTTAAGCGGCTGGCTGCCATCCGACCTGCTGCTTATTCTGGTTATAGCTCTTTGCATCTCCGGAGTAATGATGAGTATTCCCACCCGGAAAAAGGCCGTCAAAAATGCGGTAAAGGCTGCATCGCTGGCAGTTGTCATCGGAGCCTATGCGTTATGGGGTTATCAGGGAAGGCTGTTGCAGGACAACTCGGCTGCGGAAAACAATGTGGAAGTCATTGACGGTATGCAGGTGGTCAACAGCACCTTACAGTCCGGACGCTACCCTGATATTACAGTGCAGTCCGGCATTCCGGTAAAATGGGTGATTGATGCGCCGGAGGGCAGTATCAACGGATGCAACAACAGGGTTTTGATTCAGGATTACGGAATCGAATATACGTTCCATACAGGCGAAAATGTCATAGAGTTTACACCTGTTGGCAGTGGCACGGTTCACTATAGCTGCTGGATGGGCATGATTCGGGGGATAATGTGGAAGGGAAGAGCATCGGAGCGTTGAAACTTCGCTCTTCCGCTACGCTGACAATGAACGGAGAGATGGGAGCCGAAACGAGCGGGCACAGTTTAGGGTATTTCAAGGAAATATATGTTGAGGACGGGAGTACGTTGAATGACGCATCGGGTGCTTTGGGTAAAAAGCTACACACGGGCAATGTACTACACTTGGCAGGGAGAGGTACGTCGGATAACGGCGCACTGATTATCAGCCACAAAAAAACCGAGGATTGGAGGCAGGTAGACTGGAATATCGTGGCGGATAGTGATGCGTTGATCAGCGTAGAGAATAGCAAGACCTTCAATGGTTCACTCGGAGCACAGGGGTATACGCTGACCATACAGACAGCAGCCGGTCAAACCACTACCCTAGCCGGTGCTTTTACTACCGGGGGACAAAGCGGTGTGCTGGAGTTTACCGGAGGAGGCAACGTCACACTGGGTACAGGTTTTTCCGCGACCGGGGGCGGCACGCTGAAGGTAAGCGGTGGTACAGTTACCTCTAACGCAAACGATCTTTCCGGGGCTACACTCGAGCTCGGTGAAGGAACCTTTATCTGCGCT
>CAYRKU010000123.1:0-3788 GCA_964425055.1 uncultured Lawsonia sp.
TGGAATTTGTTGCCAGAGGATTGGTAGATAAACCTGAAGAAGTGCAGGTTACCGAGGTCGAAGGCGAACAGTGCGAAATCCTGGAATTGCGTGTTGCCAAAGAAGACCTTGGCAAGGTGATTGGTAAACAGGGGCGTACAGCACGCGCGTTGCGTATTCTTTTGGGGGCTGCTTCTTCTAAAGCCCGGCGGCGGGTTATGTTGGAAATTATGGAGTAGCTGTGGCAGCGTCCGTACTTGGTGTCGACCTTGTTGAAATAGGTGTTCTTGGTAGACCGCATGGCATCCTTGGGGAGATTCGGGTACAGTATTATGCCGAATCTGTTGATTTGTTGTACAGCGGGCAGGTGTACCTCAAAACTGGCAACTACCCGCCACGTAAGGTTGTCGTAGCCTCGGTCAGGGTACATCAGTGTGCGCTACTACTGCGCTTTGAGGGCGTTTCAGATCGTGCTGCTGCCGAGCTTTTGCGCGGCCAGATATTACTTGTAGCCGATGCTGCCTTACCCGACGTGGATGAAGATGAAGTGTACCTGCACGCTATGCTGGGGCTTTCAGTTCTGTTAGATGCGGATGGCAGCTACTTGGGTACTCTTGATCAGGTACTGTTTCATGGTGAACAGGAATTGTGGAGTATCCTAACGCCGGACGGGCGTGAGGTGCTGTTCCCTGCTGTACCTGAATTTGTACCAGATATTGATTTGGAAACAAAACGTATCCGTATCGCACCTCCAGATGGACTTCTGGAACTGTACCTTGGCCCAAGCCTTTAAGTGAGAAAGTCGGATTTTTTGTCGTTTCACCCCGTACGTTTTGTGCGGGGTTTTTATGTTTTGTGGGTGCATGGACAGAAGTTTGGAGCCCTATGTGTTTGTGTCGCACTGTCTAACATGGTATGCTCATCCCGCTACCCGGGTCAATTCTGTTGTTTGGTGTGTTTTGGGAGAACGCATGGAGCGTCTAAACCGTTCGCTGTTTGTTTTGGGTTGCCTCAATGCTTTTGGCGCCACAATTTTTTGGAGCGGTAACTTTGTTGTTGCTCGGGGGTTGGCCGGGCAGTTGACACCGGTAGAAATATCGTTCTGGCGTTGGGGGCTCGCTTTTTTGATGGCTTTGCCATTTACAGTAAAAAGCGTTTGGGAGCACAGAAACATTCTATACGTGCATTGGCGGCGCTATCTTTTCCTCAGCCTCCTAGGGGTTTCACTTATCAACACATTAAATTACAGGGCTGGTATTACGACCGGGGCAACCAATATTGCCCTTATTGCCACATCTTCTCCTGTATTTATCGCTTTCATTTCCTGCGCGATTATGCACGATCGACTTTCCCGACAGCAATGCGTTGGACTGATTATTGCCCTGGTCGGGGTTGCGGTGCTGGTAACACGGGGAAGTTTGGACGTACTTTGGGGGTTGACCTTTACTGAAGGCGATTTATGGGCACTTTTGGGAGCCGTTACTTTTGCTGTGTATACCATACAGTTGCGGTTTCGTCCGGAAGGCATGCCTCCTGTCGCTTTCCTGACAATCATTTTTGGTATAGGGACGTTAGGCCTTACGCCCTTTCTTGGTTGGGATATTTTGATGGGTAATGGGCACTGGCCATCGTTACCACAGTTCGGCTGTCTGGTGTACATTGCCCTGTTTGCGTCTGTTATTGGATTCTTTTTTTGGAACAGAGCCATCGACCTGATCGGCCCGATACGTTCCGGCGTTATTTATTACAGTATCCCATTGTTTAGCAGTATTGAGGCAACATTGTTGCTAGATGAAAGTATATCTTTGCCTCAGATAGTGGGTGGGGTATTTATTATCGGCGGTATTCTGTTTTCCACGTTAGACACGTTGCGTCGCACCAGTCAGGCATACAGGTGAGCGCACTTCGTTTTTCGACATGATACGTATCCGGGAATAATACCCGGTCTGTGCATTGATGAGGATAGGGAATTTCAGCCATGAGCACACCATCTCTCTTTATGCTGGAAACAACGTATATACCTACAGGTGATCAGCCCGCGGCTATTCAGCAACTCGTTTCCAATATTCAGGCTGGTGTTCGGGATCAGGTCCTTTTGGGTGTGACTGGATCGGGCAAAACTTTCACCATGGCCAACGTTATTGCCCAGGTCAACCGACCTGCCCTGGTACTTGCTCCTAACAAAACTTTGGCTGCACAGCTATATAACGAGTTTCGCGCTTTGTTTCCACACAACGCAGTAGAGTATTTTGTCAGTTATTACGATTACTATCAACCAGAGGCCTACGTCCCTGCATCAGATACCTATATCGAAAAGGATTCGGCTATTAATGATGATATTGATAAGCTCCGGCATGCGGCAACTCATGCTCTGCTTACTCGGAGGGATGTAATTATTGTGGCTTCGGTTTCCTGCATTTACGGCTTGGGTTCGCCCGAATACTATGCTCAGTTGATTATCCCCGTGGAGGTAGGGCAGACTATCAGTATGGATGCGCTGCTGACTAAGCTTGTGGACGTACAGTACCAGCGTAACGATATTGATTTTCATCGGGGGACATTTCGCGTGCGCGGGGACGTGCTGGAGATTATCCCTGTATATGAGCATGAGCGTGCTTTACGCCTGGAATTTTTTGGCGATGAAATTGAAGCTGTTCACGAAATTGATCCGCTAACCGGAAAAATTTTGGAGAATATTGGCAAGACGGTTATTTATCCAGCCAGCCATTATGTTTCAGATCGGGATAACTTGAACCGGGCCATGGCCGATATCCGTGTTGAGTTGGGCGAGCGCTTGTGCTTTTTTACAGCACAAAATCGACTGGTTGAGGCCCAGCGCCTTGAACAGCGTACCCAGCTTGACCTGGAAATGATGCAGGAGTTGGGGTACTGCAACGGCATTGAAAATTATTCCCGCCACTTGGATGGCCGCAAGGTCGGCGAGCCTCCGGCAACTCTTCTGGATTATTTCCCGCAGGATTTTGTACTGTTTGTGGATGAATGCCATATCAGTATTCCTCAGGTAGGCGGTATGTTCAAGGGAGATCGTTCGCGCAAAAATACATTGGTGGAGTATGGTTTCCGCCTACCCTCGGCCCTGGACAACAGGCCTCTGGAATTTCATGAGTTTTTGCAGCGGGTGAACCAGGCAGTATACGTTTCTGCTACGCCAGGTCCGTGGGAGTTGGAGCGTTCTTCAGGTATTGTCGCCGAACAGATCATTAGGCCGACAGGCCTGCTCGATCCGGTGGTGGAGGTTAAGCCAGTTAGGGGTCAGATTGATAGTCTGCTTGGGGAATGTCGCCAAAGGTCCAGCAAAAATGAACGGGTGTTAGTAACTACGCTGACTAAGCGCATGGCCGAAGATTTAACTGAATATTTGAACAAAATGGGTGTAGCTGCCCGTTACCTCCATTCAGATATTGATACCATGGAACGCATGGCTATTATCAAGGCATTGCGTACGGGAGAATTTGATGTTCTTGTGGGCATCAATTTGTTGCGTGAAGGCTTGGACATCCCGGAAGTGTCCCTTGTAGCTATATTGGATGCGGATAAAGAGGGTTTTTTGCGGTCAACCGGTTCGCTTATCCAGACCTTCGGCCGTGCGGCCCGTAATGCAGCAGGGAAAGTTATTCTGTATGCAGATGCCATCACTGGTTCCATGCGCGCTGCTATGGAGGAAACTGCCCGAAGGCGGCAGAAACAGCAGGTCTGGAATACGGAACACGGTATCACGCCCACAACTATTATCAAGCCGCTGGTAACACCTTTTGATAATTTGTATGATCTGGAAAGCGAAAAGCGCA
>CAYRKU010000124.1:0-3740 GCA_964425055.1 uncultured Lawsonia sp.
CTTCATTTATCCCGGTTTGTCTGCATTGGAAAATCTCGCCTTCTGGGCTCGGCTATACGGGTTAGGAACGTATCGTCCTCAGCTGCTTTCGATGTTAGAACGCGTGGACTTGGCCCGTTTTGCCGAAGAGCGAGCCGGGATTTTTTCGCGCGGTATGGCTCAACGCCTCAACCTTGCCCGTGTTCTGCTTCAATCTCCCCGTCTGTTGCTTTTAGACGAGCCCGGTACAGGGCTTGACGTGTATTCCCTGAATTTACTGTACAATGAGATCGCTCGGGCTAGATCTGGAGGCACTGCCATTGTCTGGATATCACACAGCCCGGAGGCTGATGCTGCACATGCGGATCGCATTCTTGCCATAGCTGACCGGACTCTTGCCTATGATGGCCCCGTTGAACTATGGCCCGGGCTTACGGTTGCAGGATCTGAAGCGAAATGCAGTAAAGGCTACGGTGCCGGGGGATCAACGGTATGCTGAGGGCTTCCTGGATTATTGCCTGTAAGGATCTGCGCCTGGCTTTATCTCGTGGAGCGGGTTTTATTCAGGCACTTTTGCTTGGTTTACTTCTGATTTTTGTTTTTAGTTTATCCCGGGAGACAGGATCGCTTATAGAGGGGCAGAGTGCTGCAACGGTTTTCTGGCTGGCATCGGCATTCTGTCAGGTTCTCAGCTTTAATATGTTGTATGGGCTGGAAGAGATCAGTGAGTCTCGTTCAGGCCTTTTACTTCTGCCTGTTCCCATTCAGGCGGTATGGCTGGGAAAAGCGGTGGCCGGCTTGACTGTTCTTTTGATTGCACAGGCAGTATTTTTGCCAGCGGGGATCATTTTTTTGGGACAAAGTCCGGGTGGTTCCTGGGCCTGTGCCTTGCTTATGCTTCTTCTTGTTGATATTGGAATGGCTGTTTTGGGTTCGCTCCTTGGTGCTCTCTCGCAGGGGCAGGCACCAAGGGAATCTCTGTTATCAATTGTCCTTTTTCCCCTCATTATTCCTGTTCTGTTGGCGGGAATACGCGTTTGTGCCGGTGGATTGGGGGAAAATCTTCCGGAAGGTTCTGATTCATGGATTGGTGTTGCTGTTGCTTTTGACGCAATTTTTCTAGCAGCTGGTTTACTTCTGTTCCCATATGTTTTTTCAGGAGAGGAATAATGGGCCGAAACTGGGTGTTGCTCTGTGCATCCTGTGGGGGCATTTTGATGGCAGTGAGTCAGGTTTTTATCTATAGATATGCCCCCGTTGAGCGGACTATGGGTGTGGTGCAAAAAATTTTTTATACACACCTGCCTTTGGCATGGTGGGCACTTGCCAGCTTTTGTGTTGTCTGCATTGCGGGGTTTATCTATCTGTATACACGAAACAGAAGATGGGACGCCATCGCGGGTGCGGCTGCAGAGGTTGGTGTGGTTTTCAGTGGTTTGGCTTTAATTTCCGGTTCGATGTGGGCACGGCATTCCTGGGGCGTTTGGTGGACGTGGGATCCGCGGTTGACCACCACTTTAGTTTTGTGGTTTTTGTATGCAGGATACCTGGTTTTGCGTCAGGCAGATATGGCTTCTGAGCGACGGTCCAGCCTGTGCGCTGTGGTAGGGATTGTGGCTTTTCTGGATGTGCCGCTGGTTTTTTTGTCTGCCAGACTGTGGCGATCTATTCATCCTGCTGTTTTTGCTGCGCAAGGTGGGGGGCTTGAACCGGAAATGCGTCTGGCAGCTGTTATTACCGTACTCAGCTTTGGCTTGCTGTGGGCAGCGCTTGTTGGTTTGCGTACCCGGCAATATTGTTGGCGGGTACGGCTTGATGCCATGAGTATGGCTGATATGTGACAGAGTGTACAACAGATCTGTTGGTTTGTGGAAGCAGGGGAAAATATGAATGATATAGACTGGCTTATGTATGCCAATATTGCAGTGTGGGTGGGGTTGGGTCTGTATATTGCTTTTATTGCCAGAAAGCAGGTGGCCCTGAAACGTAGACTTGATCAGATGGAGAGTATGCGGGATGAGTAAAAGTATCTGTACAGACAGGCGTATTCCACTGTCACTTATGGGCCTAGCTCTTGGGCTAATCCTTGCCGCTGCACTGTCGTATTTTATTGATAATCCGAGTTTGATACAACATACAGAGTTCAACGCTCAACCCCGCCGGCAGGATACATCTCTGCAGGGACCGGTGAGTGATAACGTAACAAATTTTATCAAGCGGTTAGAGGAATCTCCCAGCGACACAGGTGCACTTATGGCAATGGCACAGCATTTTCTGCATACCGGGGAACTGGACAAGGCAGAAACGTTTGCTCTGCGTGCTGTTCTGTCTGCACCTGATGATCCTGTCACATTGTATACGCTTGGCCTTATTCAGCATAATGCGGGTCGGCATGGAGAAGCTGCAGTCAGCCTGGAAAAATCTCTGGCAATACGTTTTGATCCTTTTGTCGGCTATAGCCTGGGTATTCTCTATGCATGGTATATGGACGCACCGGATAAAGGGATCAGCCAGTTACGCGCTGTCTTAGATTCCGGGCAATGCCCTGCTGAGCTTGAAAATACGGTTCGGAATGATATTCAAAAAATCGAAGCACATAAGAATCATTGACAAAGGCTGGTCTGGGTTTCTTTAAGGCCAGAAAACGGATGGATGATTTATACGAACTCGTGAAATTGGGGAGAGAAAAAGGCCCCTGCTGATATCCGCGTTTGCAGGAGCAAATTATGGGGTCAGGAGCGACAGGTGTTCCCCTGTTGGTAGGATCTTAACTGAAGTTCTTGCACAATCATCCGTTCATAATCCTGCATGGGAGTAATCGCCTGCTGGTATTCGGAACGTATGGCGTTTTCGAGTTGCTGCGTTTCTTCCCAAAAATCCAGCAGTTCTTCATCAGCGAGATTTTTGATCTGCATGGCGAAGGGGATGTCTTCAGCCTGAGGAAGGAAATTAGCCATGTTCTACTCCTTGCCGATTCTGTGATTTCAGCAAATCTGAAACTGGGGATGGCGGTTGGGTACACAGGAAAATATTAGTTGAGTATATGCACGAAGCAGAGCGCTGACAAGTATCCCGGGCTGACTGTTATATCTTGCTGTATATTAAGTTGTCTGGTGATGATAAGTCTGCCAGCGAAAATGTGGGATCAGTGCCGCTGACGGGTCGAAATTTGATTGCTCCTATGTCCAATTATTCGCATTTTCTGGCGGTTGTGAATTATAAAAGAGTCTCGGTTTATTCCCCCCCCCCCCAGGACATCTAGGCTTGACAGTGGAGGCAGGGAGTATATGAAAATACACGTGCCTTATGAAATTATACACTTAAAATGCTCCGTTATTTTTGCGTGAGGATGCCATGTCTGAAAAAAAGATTGTTGTTGCCGTTGTAGGCGCTACTGGTGCCGTAGGCCGTGAAATGTTGAAAATTCTTGCGTCAAGGAATTTTCCCGCATCAAAGGTTGTCCCTTTTGCTTCCTCCCGTTCAGCCGGGACCAAGCTTCCATATGGAGATACGGAACTGGTTGTTCGTGAATTGAAGGAAGACGTGTTTACAGGTATAGATTTAGCTATCTTTTCGGCTGGGGGGGCTACTTCCGAAAAATATGCGCCCCATGCAGCAGCTGCGGGATGTGTGGTTGTAGATAATTCCAGTGCCTGGCGTATGGACGACCGCTGTCCGCTGGTTGTGCCTGAAGTAAACGCGCACGCCCTTGAACACCATAACGGAATTATTGCCAATCCTAACTGTTCTACCATTCAGAT
>CAYRKU010000125.1:0-3706 GCA_964425055.1 uncultured Lawsonia sp.
AATATGTAAAAGTTCTCCCCCCGCTGGTGTCCAGGCCAGGCCAAGGGCCACTCCAGGGATGAGGTTTTTTTCAGCAGCATCATCAATAAAAATGGGTGCTCCGAGCAGCTTGGGCAGCCCGGATGCAGTAACTTTAAATGGAGCTTTCTGGCCTTCGGCTTTTCTCCGGGCAATCTTGCGGCATACAGAACTGATTTCACGCTCCATATTTCTGACACCAGCTTCACGCGTATATTCATGCACAATGCGGTGCAGCGTTGTATCGGAAAGTGTGAGTTCTTCGGATTTCAGGCCGTTTTCATGAAGCTGACGGGGTAGGATGTATCTTCTGGCAATAGCCACTTTTTCCTGTTGCGTGTAACCGGGGAGGGAGATGATCTCAAGCCGGTCACGCAGAGCATCAGGGATATTTTCCAGATGATTGGCCGTGCAGATAAACAGTACTTTGGACAGATCAAAGGGCACATTCAGATAATTATCACTGAAATTGATGTTCTGCTCCGGATCGAGTGCCTCAAGCAGTGCCGAGGAAGGATCACCCCGGAAATCATTGCCAAGCTTATCGATTTCATCAAGCATGATAACGGGGTTTTTGGTCCCGGCCTGTTTCATGGCTTGAATGATTCTGCCGGGCAGGGCGCCGATATAGGTACGCCTGTGGCCACGGATTTCCGCCTCATCACGGATACCGCCGAGCGAAATACGCTGAAATTTCCGGCCCAGTGCTCGAGCAACAGAGCGCCCCAATGATGTTTTGCCCACGCCGGGAGGGCCTACAAAGCAGAGGATGGACCCTTTGGAGTCCGGATTCAGCTTGCGGACACTCAAATATTCGAGAATTCGATCCTTAATTTTTTCCAGCCCGTAATGATCTTCATCCAAAATTTTTTGCGCTTTGAGGATATCCAGCTGATCCCGGGAGAGCTTTTTCCAGGGCAGTTCTGCTACCCAGTCAAGATAGGTACGAATTACGCCCGCTTCGGCAGAGTCACCGTGCATGGTAGCCAGGCGCTTTAACTGTTTGTCTGCCTCGTTGCGCACGTCAGCCGGCAGGCCTGCTTTGTCCAGCGCTTTGGTGATCGTTTCTAACTCTTCATCCGTATCGTTACCGTCCCCTAGTTCCCTGTGGATGGCTTTCAGCTGTTCACGTAGGAAATACTCTTTCTGCGCTTTGTCCATACTTTCCCGGGCAGATGCCTGTATTTTGATCTGCATGGTGGCAACTTCTGATTCATGCAGCAGATGCCCGATGATCAGTCGCAGCCTGTCCATAGGATCAATGCATTGTAATAGCTCTTGGGCTTCTTCCAGCCCCAGCCGGAGATTAGCGGCAATGAGGTCCGCAATACGGCCGGGATCGTTAACGCTGCTGAGCATCCCCATAATTTCGCCTGTAGGGATGCCGCGCAGAGACAAGATGCGCTCGCAATGTTCTCGAGCCAGGCGGATAAGGGCTTCCTGCTCTGCTTCCGGAGCCGTGATTTGGGGCTCCGGAAGCAACTCTACCCGTGCCGTAAGATATTGCCCATCTTCCACACGAAGAATTTTAGCCCGGGAAACACCCTGTACCAGGGCTTTTACGCGGCCATCAGGCATTTTCAACAAACGCAGGATCAATGCTACTGAACCCACAGAATACAGATCTTGCAAACCGGGATTGTCCACCTGACTGTTCTTTTGTGTGCACAAAAAGACGTGGTGTCCCTGAGTGGCAGCGGTTTCAATAGCGTGTATTGACTGCTCCCGCCCTACAAACAGGGGAATAATCATATAATTGAAAACAACAACATCCCGTAAGGGGAGCAGAGGCATGACTGAAGGGATTTCTTGTACTGCATCTTCAGACGATGCATCCGGTTTCCTATTTTGTATTTGCGCCGGGGCACGGCGGCGCGCAATCCTTATCCGACGGCGCACCAGAGGATACCCGTTTTTATTTTCGTTGTCCGAATCAAAGGCCATGGTAGTTTCCTTTTATCAGAATGAAGGCCATGCGTTACACAAGTCCACCTTTACGGATGCTGTAGCAGACACCATCGCCAACGATGATATGGTCAAGCAAGCGTACCCCAACGCTTTCAGCAATTTTCTGCAGCCGTTGTGTGATTTCTATATCCTGGCGTGAGGGATTTGGGCTGCCTCCGGGGTGGTTGTGTGCTATAATAAAGCCCGTTGCTTTATATTTGAAAACCTGCTCCAATATTTCACGCGGGCTACAAGGCGCGGTATCCGGCCCGCCTTTTGCCAGCCGCTCCCAGCTTAGCTGGTGGTTTTGATTGTCCACAGTTGCAATCCATAGTTCTTCGTGAGGGCAACCGCCCAGGCGAAGCAATACCATACTTGCCACTTCTTCGGGAGTACACAGAACATCCCGCGTTTTGGAAGGTGATTCTGCATACCGGGCCAGAACCTCCCGTATTATACATAAGAATGCGTTAACGGATTCTCCTGCCCCGGGTACGGCCAAAACCTGCTCTCGCCTGCTTTGGATCACGCCCCGTATGGTCTTGAAGCGATTCAACAGTTCTTTGGCTAGTGGTTTTGTATCCTGCCGGAGCAGAACATACCCAAGCAGCAGTTCCAATACTTCATAGTCGGCCAGCGAGGTTGCTTCTTTGAGCATACGCTCACGGAGCCTTTGCCTGTGGCCTTTGTTATAGGATGAAACGTTTTTAATCATAATAAGCAGTCCTGCAGGGGATGCAAGAGGGAAATGCGATCATCGGCAGCGGTGTTGTGAAGAAAGGCCTCGGATATTTTATTGTGCGTGTACCTGTGATTAACCTTGGCTAAAAAGGCAAGACAGTTCTTTCATCAGTGCTTCCAGAGCCTGTCCCGGTGCTTTCTGCCCCGATTTTACGGAAAGTTCAGCAGCTTGCATGACATTCCAAAGTTTCACCAGGCCGGTTGTTCCCAGTGTGATTGCCGTTTTTTTTTGAATGGTCAGATTTCCAGGGGGAATGTAAGTGCGGCTGCCCTCGCCCATCAACAGCTGCCAAATTTGGCGGGCTTCCCGCTGGAGGATACCCAGCAGGGGGAACAGGAGTTCATTCCCCTTATGTTGTTCATCCAAAATAAGTGCCCATGCATTGCTGATCTGCCCGGATTGCAGCTGGCGTACTATATTGAAAACAACAAACTCGTTTACTTGTTCAATTTCCACTTCCTCCGGGGTAAGAGCTTTGCCTGGAGTGAGCATGGCCAGTTTTGAAAGTTCTGTATCTACTGCTGCGGCGTTCAGGGGCAGCAGTGTGCAGAGTTTTTCCAGAGTACCTGGGGCCAAGCATAGCCCATGTGCTTTGGCCTGGTTTTGAATATACGGTCGCAATGATTGCCGGGTCAGCCCAGGCGATCGCCACAACCATTCCTTTTTTTCTGCAAACTGGAAACAGTGCTGCGCTGTAATGGCCACTGGAATTTTGGGATTTCGTTTCTCCCAGATAGATTCCAGGCAGAAAATGGGCCAGACATTGGGATTGGGCCGGGATAAGATTTTGGAAAGTTGCTTCCAGGTATCAATGGGCAATTTCTCCGCCTTGCGGACTATAAGCACTCCTGGGGTGGAAAACAGCCCCTGGAGGGTGAGCAATTCCCAGAAGTTTTGTGGAAGTTCTTCCTCGCCCCAGAATATATGCCGTACCCAGGTATTGCCGGTATCAGCAGCAATGAGGGTATTAATATGTTGCTGGATGAGTTGTGCATCGGG
>CAYRKU010000126.1:0-3556 GCA_964425055.1 uncultured Lawsonia sp.
TACGGGAGCCATGACAGCCGCCGTACACAGCCTGTTCCAGCCTGGTGAAAAGGTGGTAGTGGTTAATGGCGGCAAATTTGGTGAACGGTGGGCAAAAATCGCCACAGTACATGGGCTTGATGTTGTTGAAATTTCCGTTGCCTGGGGGCAGGCTGTATCTGCAGTACAGTTAGAACAATGCCTCCGCGATCACCCGGATGCAAAAGGTGTTTTTGTCCAGCTATGCGAAACATCCACAGGTGTGCAGCACCCAGTTAACGCACTGGCCCGGCTTACTCAAAGCCGCAATGTTCTGTTGGTGGCCGATGGAATTTCCGCTGTGGGGATTTCGCCTTGTCCTATGGACGATTGGGGGATGGACTGCCTGCTTACCGGCTCTCAAAAGGGGCTTATGGTTCCACCTGGTCTGGCATTGATAGCTTTTTCTGAAAGAGCCTGGGCTAAACTGAATACCGTTCCCGCATCATGCTTTTATTTCAACATGGAAGGTGAGCGGAAGAATCTGCTCAAGGGGCAGGGGCTGTTTACCTCACCAGTTAACCTGCTGCTTGGGCTGCACGAGAGCCTGAATATGGTTGAAGAACAAGGAGGTTTTAGCGCTGTGTACCGCAAACAGTGGGCATTGACCTGTATGGTACGTGCGGGCATACAGGCCCTTGGCCTGCCGTTGTTTGCCCCTGAGCATTACGCATGGGGGGTAACCTCTATTCTTTTGCCTGATGCTGTGGATGGGAAACAACTCCTTTCCGTAGCCGAAAAAGAATGTGGGGTAATTTTTGCAGGCGGGCAGGATAGCTACGCCGGGCGTATGGTTCGTTTTGGACATATGGGCTGGGTAGACTGGGGAGATGTCGCTGCTGGCTTGCACGCTTTAGCGTATGCGTTTCAGACCGCAGGAGGAGTTGTTGCCCAGCCATATCTGGAAAATGCGCTTACCGCCTATCACAAGGCAATTGAAGCAGAACCGGGATACCCTGTCTGAGGCTGTAAGGTTGTTTATATTGAAATCTAACGCAGGAGATTCCCCATGAGCTGTTCCTGTTCTGACAAACATTCTACCCCTGAAGCCTGTTCCATGCCACAGGTGACGTTTTCCACATTTATCCTTTCTCTGGCCTCTTCAGCTCTGGTCCAATTGGGTGAAGTACCTAATCCGGAAACCGGCGAAATGGCTTCTGATTTTGTCATGGCCAAGCACACCATTGATATTTTGACCATGTTGGAGGATAAAACCCGGCAGTGCCTTGATCAGGACGAGTCGCGTCTGCTTGAAGGGCTTCTGTACGAATTGCGCGTAAAATATGTGATGAAAAAGGACAAATAATCTATGCAGGACAGTGTTCGAGCCGGCCTTGTGGGGGTTACCGGCTATACAGGTATGGAACTTGTGCGCCTGCTGGCCAATCATCCATCTATACGACTGGCGGCTGCCACATCACGGATGGAAGCTGGAAAGCGCCTTGGCGATATGTACGCTTTTTTGAACGGATTACCCGGGGCTGATGTGATATTGATTGAACCAGACCCCAATCGTATTGCCAGCGTTTGTGATGTAGCCTTTCTTGCTGTACCACATACAGCTGCCACAGAAATGGCAGCTGCTCTGTTGGAACGGGGGATCAAGGTTGTAGATCTTTCTGCAGACTTCCGCCTGAAAGATGCTGCTGTGTACGAACAATGGTATAAGGTAAGTCACAGGCGACCAGATTTGCTTCCCGAAGCTGTGTACGGCTTACCCGAACTGTACGCCAAAGCCATTGCCAAAGCACGCCTTGTGGCCAACCCAGGCTGTTATCCAACTTCGATAATTTTGGGCCTCACAGCTGCCCTTTCCAATGGGATTATCAAAACTACCGGTATTGTGGCTGATTCCAAGTCCGGTACCTCCGGAGCAGGGCGTTCCGCCAAAATCAGTTCACTGTACTGTGAAGTGGCAGACACTTTCCGCGCCTATGGTATTGCCACACATCGGCATACTCCGGAAATTGAACAGGAACTGTCCCAACTGGCAGGGGAACAGCTGACAGTCTCGTTCAATCCGCATTTGCTGCCCATGAACCGGGGTATTTTGTCCACCATTTATACCGAACTCAAAGTACCCTGCACACAAGCCGAAGTTCAGAAAATTTACGAAGACATGTGGTGCAACAGCCCATGGATACGAGTGCTTCCTGCGGGGCAGCTCCCCGAGACGCGAAATGTCCGTGGGACAATGTTCTGCGACATGTCGGTTGTTGTCGATCCCCGTACCGGTCGCCTTATTATTATTTCAGTTATTGATAATATCTGTCGCGGTGCATCGGGGCAGGCATTGGCCAATGCCAATCTGCTGTTTGGGTTGCCCGTAGACACTGGGCTTAAGCTTTGCGCCATGATGCCATGACGCTGCAAACAAAAATGCCCTCAATTATGTCCGATTTCCTTTTTGTTGCCGATTTACCGGTAGAAAAACATGACAAGTCTGTGCTGGCTGCGGTGAAGGCTTTAAAAGTATTTTCCCATTGTGTTACACATGGTAAAGGGAGACAGCACTGTTGTTTCCTTTTATTCTGTATTCCAGGCGAAAGCTGTCTGATGTTTTAACTAGGGCTTTTACTTAAGCTGCACCAGAATACATTCCGGATTAGCATGGTTAATTACATATCCTCTCTCCCATCACCAATATGGGAACGTACCACGCCACGTACCGTGGCCATTCTGGGCTGTACTGGATCTATCGGTGTTAATACACTTAAAGTTATTGTCACGCACCCCGATTTGTTTTCAGTAGTCGCGCTGGCCGGTAGGCGCAACATCCATCTTCTGGCTGATCAGGCTAATTTCTGGCGGCCATCCTGGATTGGTATTCAGGATGAAGCATTGCGCTTGCCTTTTACCGAGTTGCTTGCCCCGGGGTATCATCCGGAAATTGTCACCGGGCCGAACGGCTACGCTGCTATTGCTTCGCTTCACAATGTATCCACAGTAATTTCAGCTCAGGCCGGGGCTGCCGGGTTGCGGGGCACAATTGCCGCTGCCAGTACGGGTAAAGTGATATGCCTTGCCAACAAAGAATCCCTTGTCCTTGCAGGCGATATGCTACGCAGTATATGTGCCCGTACGGGTGCGGTTATTTTACCTGTAGATTCGGAGCACAATGCCATTTTTCAATGTCTCGCCAGACATGATCCACAAACTGTACGTCGAGTTATCCTTACAGCGTCAGGAGGCCCCTTCCGGGGAAAACCGCAGGATTTCCTCGCTGTTGTCACGCCAGAGCAGGCTCTACAGCACCCCAATTGGAGCATGGGGAAAAAAATTACCATTGATTCAGCCACAATGATGAATAAAGGCCTTGAAATTATTGAAGCACATCATCTGTACGGCATATCCTCAGAAGAGATTGAAGTTGTGGTACACCCTCAGTCTCAAGTACATTCACTGGTAGAATTTGCCGATGGTTCACTGCTGGCCCAGTTGGGAACACCGGATATGCGCATGCCCATAGCCTATTGCCTTGCCTGGCCGCGATGCCTTGATGTGGGTATCCCAAGACTTGATCTAACCCAAAGCCACA
>CAYRKU010000127.1:0-3552 GCA_964425055.1 uncultured Lawsonia sp.
GGGCATGTGGTCTGACTGGCTGGCCCGTGGCCCTTGGTTTGCTTACTTTGCCGCTGTATGTCAAAGCCTGTCATCGGATCCATCAAGCAACGGAATGGCTGGATTTGGATCAGCACGGGCACCTTGTGCGCAAACTGTATCTGATCAATGGTGTGCTGCTGATCTGCGGCGTGATTTGGAAGTAACTGAAGCGGATACGGCGCATCATTGAGGTCTGGCTGGTATCGGGAAAAAGGGTGCCAGATAGCTGCCGGTAACGCTGTCGGGGTGCCTCGCAATGGCTTCCGGCGTGCCGGTGTCCACAATTTTGCCACCTTCCATGCCCCCTCCTGGCCCCATATCAATGATATAGTCCGCACTGCGGATCACGTCCAGATCATGTTCGATCACAATTACGGTAGCTCCATTATCAATAAGTGTTTGGAATACATGCAAAAGTGTTTGTACGTTCAGCGGGTGGAGCCCAATTGTGGGCTCATCAAAAATAAATACAGAATCGGACTGGGTTTTCCCCATTTCGCTGGCCAGTTTCAGACGCTGGGCTTCGCCACCGGAAAGACCTGGTGTTTCCTCCCCCAGTGTCAGATAGCCAAGGCCAAGCTTTTCCAGCACCTCCAGGCGTTGCCGGACGCTTTTCAGTTCAGCACATACCTCTAGTGCGGTGTGAATATCTATGGCCATCAGCTCTGGCAGTGAACAGGATTTACCCGCGCTGCTTGTCCAGATTATCTGGGACGCTTGGCTGGTGTATCTGTTTCCACCACACTCCGGGCAGGGGATTTTGACATCGGGCAGGAATTGCACATCCAGGTTGATGCTGCCCGTACCATCGCATACGGGGCAGCGCAGTTTACCGGTATTATAGGAGAAGTCACCCGCAGTATAGCCAAGCTGCTTTGCCTGCGGCGTTCTGGCAAACAATTTGCGTAATTCATCGTGAATATTGGCATAGGTTGCGACAGTAGAGCGTACATTGATACCAATGGGCGTGGCATCAATAAGCTTTATGTGCTCAATACCATCCGCCTGTATTGAAAGCACGTGTTCCGGCAGCCTGCTTTTACCGATCAGGGCGTTGATCCCGGGGACAAGACTTTCCAGAATCAGTGTTGTTTTGCCGGATCCGGATACACCTGTGACAACGGTAAGTGCGCCCTTGGGGATGTGGATTTCCAAAGGTTTGACCGTATGAATCGAGTTTGTGGTAAGGTGAATGCTGCCATGCGTAAACACGACTGTATCGGACAACCTTTCCCTGATATGGGGCAATGACCCTCCTTCCGCCAAAAAAGGCCCGATTTGTGAATGATTGTTGGCCACAACATCAGCTACGCTTCCTTCTGCAATCAGCCAGCCCCCGTGAGTGCCTGCACCTGGCCCCATTTCAATAATCCAGTCTGCCTCCTGCAAAACCCGGGTATCATGGTCAACCAGAATTACGGAATTGCCGTCAGCCACCAGCTCTCGCATTACCTCGATCAGCCCGATAATATTGGAAGGATGCAGGCCTATGGAAGGTTCATCCAGCACGTACAACACACCTGTGGTGCGATTACGTACGGCCCGGGCAAGCTGCATGCGTTGGCGCTCTCCAGTGGAGAGGGTAGATGAGGAGCGGTCTAGTGCAAGATAGCCCAACCCCAAATCCAGCAGCCGTTTTGCTGTAGTGGTGAAGGCCTCGCAGATACTTTGGGCCATGGGTCGCATTTCTGCCGGCAGGGAAGCGGGAACGCCTTCAACCCATTTGCTGAGTTCCGTAAGCGTCATTTGGCAGGCAGCATCCAGGGAAATACCGCGCAGCTTTGGTGCTCTTGCCACAGCTGTCAGGCGTGTTCCCCGGCAATCAGGGCAGATATCCTCTTTGAGAAATTTTTCTACCCTCTTCATCCCTTTTTCATCTTTGACTTTTGCCAGGGCATTTTCAACCGTATATACGGCATTGTAATAGGTAAAATTCAGTTCTCCTGCCTGATTGGAATTTTTTGCCTTGTACAGGATATGTCTTTTTTCTCTCGGGCCGTCATAGACGATACGTTTTTCCTGTTCGGTCAGTTCACAAAAGGGCACATGCGTACGCACGCCCATGGCGCGGCAGACATCCGTCATCAATGACCACATCAGGGAATTCCACGGTGCTACGGCACCTTCGTCAATGGAGAGCGATTCATCTGGGACAAGCGTATTGCGGTCAACTGTGCGCACGATGCCCGTCCCGTTACAGGTATGGCACGCCCCTTGGCTGTTGAAAGCCAGTTCTTCAGCAGAAGGGGCATAAAATGCAGCACCGCACTGCGGGCAAATGAGCTGATGCCCGGCTGCTACTGCCAGACTTGGTTGTACTGTGTGCCCGTTGGGGCATTGGTGTTGGGCAAGACGGGAAAACATCAGGCGCAGGCTGTTGAGCAATTCCGTCCCCGTACCGAAGGTGCTGCGGATGCCGGGGATGCCTGGCCGCTGATGCAGGGCAAGCGCCGCCGGAACATACAGCGCCTCATCCATTTGCGGTCGGGCGGCCTGGGTCATCCGCCGCCGTGTATAGGTGGAAAGGGCTTCCAGATATCGTCTGGAGCCTTCAGCATACAAAATGCCCAGTGCGAGGGAGGATTTACCGGATCCGGACACGCCGGCAATACCGACAATACAGTTTAGGGGTACATTCACATCAATATTTTTTAAATTATGGACTTTCGCACCCCTGATGATGATATATTCCGGCCGCTGCAGTGTTATGTGTATGTCTGCCATGATCGGTAATATCCTTTTGTCTGTGCAGTAATCCAGATGGGGAAGCGTTTTAAAGGATGGCTGTTAGGGGATCAGCAGCAGCTTTCAGCCACCTGGTTATAAACAGGCCTTTCCGGAGGGAGAAAGAATTTCTCCATGGCCATGCCTTCAAGTTCCAGCAAACGCCATTTTTTGTCCAGCCCACCGCCATAGCCGGTAAGATTGCCATTTTTCCCCACAACACGATGACAGGGAATAATAATTGATATTCGATTACGCCCCACAGCTGCGCCCACTGCCTGGGCAGCCATCCGCGGTACACCCCGCAGGTGCGCTACCTCTTTGGCCAGTGCAGCATAGGTTATGGTTGTCCCATAGGGGATTTTCTGCAGTAACGTCCACACGCAGCGTTGAAAATCCGATCCGTCTATGTGCAGTCGGGGTATAAAATCCGGTTCTTTTCCGGAAAAATAGCTGTCCAGCCAGAGCCTGACTTCTGAGAAAACAGGGGCGTCTTTTGATGTGTAGGCTGGGGAATACTGTACCCCGTTGGGGAAGCTTGTAAAAAACAATCCGGTAAGCCCGTCCGCATCGGCTGTAAGCAAGATCGTACCGAGTGGGGATTGATAATCAGAGATAAATTGCATACGAAAATCCTTTACCGGTGTTTGTGCCGCCACGATGCAATAGCTGCTGCTATTGGGGGAAAGGGGAATCTGGCGTACTGCAGGAGATGATAGTTCAATTTGTTTTAACTAACCTATCTGTTTCTATGGTTAATGGTGTATCCCTTGGATGTATTCTGCCATATGAATCTACGTTCATAGA
>CAYRKU010000128.1:0-3284 GCA_964425055.1 uncultured Lawsonia sp.
CTGGGGACAATCATATGATCAATGGACATTTCCAAATTAAACAGCTGCTGCAATATCTCCTGATCGCAGTTGACATAGCCTAAGAACCAACATGGTTGGAAGCGCCACCAGGAATAAATATAGGGCTTACGGCCCGGCACGCGCAGCTTTTACACAAGCTTTTCCATTTCGTCCGGCATATCTGATCCGCTGGTACAGCGGTAATGGACTTACCCCAAGCTGAAACAGAAAATTGTTGCCGGAGGCTTCAGGGGAGTAACTGCCCTGCACGCATTCTTCATCACCAAATAGCGGTCCAGGCCTTCGTGTACTGCCCAAGCAAAGGTAAAGCGGCAATGATTGGGACTGCACAGCCCCACACGTAATCACCGTATCTGCGCTCTAATTCAGAGCATCGGCAATGCAAAAATCCAGTTTACGGGTTTTGCTCCCCTCCCCCACACACCGGACTGGGCAGCAGGTCCAGGGCCTTACTGAAATGGGGGGGGGAAGAACTTCAACAGGTGTAGCGGCTGTAACAATATCCACACAGGGGAAATTTGCCGGGATTCATACACATACTACAAACCAGAGAACAAAATCTATATTCCTTCCAGTTACAGCACTGCGGTTGCCTCAATTTCCACCAGACCACCTTTTGGCAGCTGCGCCACAGCCACACAGGAGCGAGCAGGAGGATTATGGGCAAACACCTGGGCATACACAGCGTTGACCACGGGAAAATCGTCCATATTTGTGATATAAACGGTGGTTTTCACCACATTTTCCGGTGTGGCACCAACGTGGCACAACATAGCCTGTATGTTGGCAAGGCTCTGTATGGTCTGCGCTTCAACGCCTTCGGCCAATTCGCCGCTGCTGGGATTAATACCCAGCTGGCCGGAAAAATATACTGTATTTCCGGCCTGAATGGCCTGTGAATAGGGGCCTACCGCCGCGGGTGCAGCAGAAGTAGAAATAACCTTCTTCATGGTGGAAACTCCTTATTGAAAACAGTGTTGTATATCAAATTCAGGCCTGGCTTTCCATTGTTCCGGGGCAAATCCCGAACCAGATCCAACCCCGCATAGTGGCAACCCACCTACCACACCAATTGCTCTGTGGCGGATTTCTCTCCCAAAATGTGCCCCGCCGGGTACCTGTAGCCAGATACCTTGTAGGGATGCGACAGCGTAATATGCTGACATTTATCGCTTCCTCTTTCACAAAAACCGGTGCCTGTCAAGGATTCTCCATATGGCGATATTTTGCAACAGATGTACCTTTGTTGCCTTTTTCAGGTGAACGCGCAATGATAGCAGCACGTTTATTCCACCATGCGCAGCACTATCGGAAAGGAACAACTATGAATCATCTCTCCCCTCTCGCCTGCGCGGCACTGGGTATTGTTACGGCAGCAGGCGGCATTATCCGTACCAGGTACGGCCAGCAACATACCATCCGGCATAAAGGCAGAATAGACTTGGTAACCGAAACCGACATCGCCGTAGAGGCCTTCCTTAAAGAACGGCTCGGCGCATTGCTGCCTGGTACGGCTTTCCTGGCTGAAGAAAGCAGCGGCGATGGTGCGTTGCCAGATACATGTTGGATTATTGACCCGGTAGACGGTACTACCAATTTTGCCCATGGTTTGCCTTTTGTGGGCATATCCGTAGCCCTGCAGAAAGATGGTGAACCTGTACTGGGCATTGTGGCAGTTCCGCTGCTGGCAGAATATTTTGTGGCCGAAAAGGGTAAAGGTGCCTGGTGCAACGGGGAAGAGCTTCACGTTTCGCGCACAACCCTGCCAGAAGATGCTCTGGTGGCTACCGGCTTCCCCTATGATGTCGATCAGAGGACAGATGTGATTGTCCGCCGACTGCAGCCGGTGCTCGCCGTGTGTCAGGGCATCCGGCGCTGCGGAGCTGCGGCGCTGGACCTAGCCTGGACTGCCTGTGGCCGTTTTGACGCCTATTATGAAGATGGACTGAAGCCCTGGGATTCTGCTGCAGGGATACTGCTGGTCAGGGAAGCCGGAGGTTGCGTTACGGCCATGAATGGCGGGCCGTATACTCTGCATTCTCCCCTGCTGGCCTCCAACGGATTGTTGCATCAGACCATTTTGCAACTGCTTATCCAAAGCGGCACTGTTTAACATTTTCCCCCCGTAACTGGACCTTCCCTGCCAGGAACAATCTGACGATCAACCACTTACAATACTGTAGGAGAATATTATGGAAAAGTCCCCCTTTTCCATCATTATTGATCGAAACAATACCAATTCGCTCAAGTATGACTTTGCTAGGCACATGGGCAAACCGACTGGCTTGTTGCCCATGTGGGTAGCGG
Source organism: uncultured Lawsonia sp. (assembly GCA_964425055.1). GTDB lineage: Bacteria > Desulfobacterota > Desulfovibrionia > Desulfovibrionales > Desulfovibrionaceae > Bilophila. The sequence continues at coordinate 2,329 of CAYRKU010000128.1, forward strand.
ATATGGACTTTCAGGCCCCACCCGCGGTGCGGGAAGCACTGCGCAAAGCGGTTGATCACGGCATTTTTGGCTATGCTGATTCCGGGGCCGACTATTTTATGGCTGTACGCGGCTGGTATGCATCCCGTTTTGGCTGGGAGCTCCAGCCAGAATGGCTGCTGAAAACGCCTGGGGTTGTGTACGCCCTGGCCACAGCGGTACGGGCACTAACCAAACCTGGCGATGCCATTATGGTACAGCAGCCGGTGTATCCTCCATTTTTCAACTGTATTCGCGGCAATGGCCGTGTGCTGATCAACAGCCCCCTGGTGCTGGAGCATGGCGCCTACCATATGAACTATGCCGATATGGAAGAAAAAATATGCCAAAACCACGTGAAAATGTTCCTATTGTGCAGCCCGCACAACCCAGTGGGCCGCGTTTGGACGCAGGAAGAGCTGCTGCACTTAGGGCATATGTGCATGCGGCACAATGTGATTGTTGTAGCCGATGAAATTCACGCTGATTTTGTCTACCCCGGGCATCAACACCACGTATTTGCCAAGCTTATACCGGAGTACACCAGCCGCACCATTACCTGCACAGCCCCCAGCAAAACATTCAATCTGGCTGGATTACAAATATCCAATATTGTTATTACCGATCCAATGCTGCGCCGGGCGTTCAGTACGGAAATGCAGCAAAGCGGCGTTCATGGGGTCAACGCGCTGGGGCTGGTGGCCTGCCAGGCTGCATACCTGTATGGCGGGGAATGGCTTGAACAGCTCAAACGCTATCTGGCAGATAATATTGCCATTGTACGTGGTTTCCTTGCTGAACATCTGCCCCAAATACAGCTTATTGAGCCGGAAGGCACTTACCTGTTGTGGCTGGATTTTCGCCATTTGGGTCTTACAGATACGGAGTTGGATAACTTTATTACCAACAAGGCCGGGTTGTGGCTGTATTCAGGCACC
>CAYRKU010000129.1:0-3269 GCA_964425055.1 uncultured Lawsonia sp.
GCAACTGCGCGTCAGTGTGGTGTGAAAAAATGATTGTCCTGCTATGTAAGCCGAAAACGGTACAAATATATCCCGAAGAAGCTGTACCCGCAAGATTTGGTTTGACAGATGGGCTATAGCCGTTTTAGGCAATGAAAAAAGAGAAGGGCGGTGTAACAGTCTGCTATAAGATGACAGGTTAAAAGAGGAGAAGATATGCGGTATCGTGATCTTGGTAAATCAGGTATCAGTGCTTCGGTAGTGGCTTTTGGCGCGTGGGCTGTCGGAGGTTGGAACTGGGGTGGAACAGACGATAATAAGGGCATCAGAGCCATTCATGCTGCGTTGGATGAAGGCATCAATTTTATCGATACAGCTCCCATGTATGGTATGGGACATTCTGAAGAAGTTGTGGGGCGCGCCCTTCGTGGTCGTAGGGACAGTGTAGTGCTTGCAACAAAGTGTGGTATGGTTTGGGATGGTACAGAGCGTGGCGATTTTCGTTTTGCCACTGATGAAAGTGGCGTGCGTGAAGACGGGCCAATAAAAGTATATAAGTACCTCGGGGCGGATTCCATTCGGCGTGAAGTTGAAATGAGCCTGAAGCGCTTGGAAACTGACTATATCGACCTGTATCAAACCCATTGGCAGGATTCCACAACCCCCATATCCGAAAGTATGTCCGTGCTGATGGATCTTAAACGGGAAGGAAAAATTCGGGCAATAGGCTGTTGCAATGCAACACCTGTGCATATGGATGCCTATACCGATAATGGTCAACTGGATGTAGATCAGGAATTATATTCCATGCTTGACCGGGAACATGAGCAGGACAATCTGCCATGGTGCGCAGCACATGGAGTTTCTTTTCTTGCATACTCACCCCTAGGACAGGGCCTGCTTACTGGTGCTATAGGCCCAGATCGTGTTTTTGGCCCGGGGGACATGCGGCGGACAAAACCACGTTTCAGCGTGGAAAGTCGCAGGAAAATTATTTCCATGCTGGACACTTTTCGGCCGTTGACGGAAAAATATGCCTGTACTACAGGGCAACTGGTCCTTGCCTGGACACTGGAGCAACCTGGGTGTACTCATGTTCTTGCTGGTGCACGAAATGAAGAACAGGTGCGGGAAAATTTGCGTGGCGGTGAAATTACGCTTGATCCTGTAGACGCGGCATTTATGCGGCAGAAGTTGCTTGCCTGTGATCTGTAACAATCCTGAATTATAGCTGATCGTTGTTGAAAATAACCACACTGGCAGTGCAGAGTACCACGGACGGATATGGGCGTCACCTGACTGGTACTCTGCTGTTTGAAAACCGGAAAATAATGCAATGGTGGAAACTAGATGCATCAGGCTTCGGATATGGCGTATCCGGAGCCTGATGTGCTGTAATATTGCTCTGTTACTTTTCTGGTTGACTGTGGGAACTCAGGTTGCGTTTGCTGTTGATCCATCAAGGGAAATATGAATGGGCGAAGGCTGCCCTCTGGCCGCACATTACAGTCTGGTCCATGGTGCAGTACCTGGAGAGAGCCGTGGAAGACATTGGCTTGATAAAGCCCGGGAATTGCTTCGTCAGCATTATCCCGAAAGTTTGCACGGAAAAAACCTGTCCCTGTTGACGCTTTCTTTGAAACGGTTATCTCTGAGCAAAGAGGCATTTGGACGTACTATACCGATTTGGACAAACTGGGGATTACCAATGCTGAAGGTTATACCAATGCCTTTGAAAAGATAAGCATTGTCGATCAGCAGCTTGCCAATGACTTCACTATACAGGGAAGTCGTCGCTTTCGGGCTACTGTTGGCCATGAGAGCGGGCACTGCATTCTTCATGTCCCCATACGGCGTTGGCAGGCATCGCTTTTGAAGATTGGACAGGGTTTAAAGCGAGAGCGGGCAACGTTGAAGCCTTATGAAGATCCGGAATGGCAGGCATGGTGTTTTTGTCATGCGTTTTGTATGCCAGCACCGGCTGTTTACGCCATAACGAAAAAATACGGCGTCTCCAATCAAGTTATCCCGGCACTGACAAAAATTTTTGATATGAATGCATCCTTCGTTATCAGGCGGCTAAAGATGTTAAAAATAATCCCCGCCAATTCAGCAGATGGCGGGGATTATTTTGCCAGAAATCCCAGATGACCCGGCAATCTGGCACAGCCTTGACTAAGATGTTCCAAGAGCTGAGGACATACTCTCAGTCAAGGCCCGGGAAGGGATTTAATCCCAAAGGAGCCATTCCATGAAAATTAAAAAGAATGGCTACCGGTTGATTTTCCGCATGTTCTTTCGTCACTGGCGAGCCGGAAAAATCATTTATACCGGGCGTCCTGTACCCATAGGTTACGGGAAATACTCCTTCCCCCTTTTTGATGCTTTAACTTCCTTCTCCCGTGCCAGTATGGGGTACAGGAGGATTTTTATGTGGAACAAACTTGTCTGCGCTGTCAAAGCGCTCTTTTCGGCCAGGCGCTGGTTTGGCATTTTTGTCCTGATTACCCTTGGGCTTCTGGCTGCCCTAGCCGTGTTCTTCCCGCAGCAGCTGCACAAGGCTGCTCTGGTTTCCTTTGCGGCGTGTGTGGCGTGTGGCTGGACCGCATGATTTTCCCCTATGCACGGCCCTCCGGCTACCTTAAGACAGACTGACTGAAAAACCCCGATGCAACGGGCGAGGACGGCGCGCCGGACTTTAAAATCTGCGAAACATACAAGCTGCCCTTTGTGGCCGCGCTGGCGATTTTGAAGAAGCTGGGCATTGACCCGGCAAGCAAGATTGTAAGCCAGAACGGTTCTTCCGGCACTGGCGCTGAACCTGGGGCTTCAGGCGGTTTGCCCGGTACAAAGAACATACGCCGTTCCGATTTTGACAAACTCGATCCCGTCGCGAAGGCGCAGAAAATGCGCGAGGGCTGGACGGTAATAGATTAAGAAGGAAAAATTATGGCAAATTCTCTTTCTGGGCTGATGCCCACGCTGTATCAAGCTCTGGACATTATTTTTTTACGGTTGGCAATAGGGCAATTCATCCGGAATACTCTCCACATTGTTCTTATCTACTGCGCCGTAAAACCTCTCTAGGAAAGGTGCTAAAACTGGCGGAGAAGTTACCCCGACAAGTTTTTGATGCCTTTAAACTGCTCTTAGCCGAACTTGAAATGTTAGCCCCGCGCAGCGGGCTGAAGACAGGATTTTCTACTGGAATAGCAAAAAGCCCCGGCATTCAGTACCGGGGCTTTTCACGACTACGCCGTTATTCAACTTGCCTGCTGAACGGCATGTGT
>CAYRKU010000130.1:0-901 GCA_964425055.1 uncultured Lawsonia sp.
CAAGTGCTTTGTTCCAGAGAAAACGGCAACACCCGGCAAACCGCCGCATGAGGTTTTCTTGCCCGGCTCTGGGGCTCAGCTGAAATTTATCGGCTTGCAATCGTTCCATTTTGCTCAACAGCTTGAAAGGTGTATCCAATAAATTGATCCGCAAAAGGGTATCCTTCAATTCAGAAAAAACTCTGAGGGCGGCTCTCTTTGGTCTCCAAGCTACTTTGCAGGCAGTTACGGCGGAGCCCCAATTGCTGTTCTACGTAACTATATTGAATCACAGCAACACCAAATTAAAATCAAAAATTCCAGTTACAGCGCGCCTTATATCCTCCCCCCCCCCTAAAGGAAGAGGGTTTACGGCGCATTAGATAAAAAAGAATTATCCCTTATGACTGCCAAAGGTAATGTCGATAATTTCGTAATTGATGCGGCCGCGCGGTGCGTCCACAACAATTTCATCCCCAACTTCTTTACCCAGCAGTGCGCTGCCCACTGGCGAATGGATAGAGATGGACCCTTTGGCGTAATCGGCCTCATCGGGGCCAAGCAGAGTAAATTTGCGCTGTTCGCCGGAATCAACGTCTTCAACCAGCACAGTTGCGCCAAAGATGGCCTTCTCGCTGGAAAGAGTGGACAAATCAATAATGTTAAACAGGCCCATGCGGGATTCAATATATTTAATGCGGGCTTCCAGCATTCCCTGACGCTCGCGGGCTGCATCATAGCCGGCATTTTCCCTAAGGTCACCCTCTTCCCGTGCCTCTTTAATGGCCTGAATAACTTCCGGGCGTTCCTTTTTCAGGCGTTCCAGCTCCTGCTCAAGCGCCCGGAAGCCTTCTTTGGAAATGGGGATACTGTTCATTCATATTCTCCTGCAATAATCTCACAAAAACACCGCAGATAAAAA
>CAYRKU010000130.1:911-3221 GCA_964425055.1 uncultured Lawsonia sp.
TCCCCACCGCAAGGCGGTGGGTGAGCTGTATGACGATTGCCGTGCCCCTTTTAAGCTATCTATTTTGCAAGGTCAAGCACGCGTCACTACCGGCAGCATGCCCCTCACCGCAAGATCACCCTCGCAGATACGGAGCTTGCGCCATTGACCCGTAGCAGTTATGAATAATATGTTACGAAAATGCACATTGGGGAAACCATGCTGAACCAAATGAGGATGTTTGCAAAACGCCTTATACGGGCTCTAGGGCCCGTACTCATCACCTGCATTTTTCTTGGTGCTGTTTATCTGCTCTATAAAGAAATCAACAAATACAGCATTGCCGATATTCGCATGAGCCTGTCACATATTTCAACAGGCAGCATTCTGCTTTCCCTCTTCCTTGCCATTATCAATTACATCATCCTGATCGGATATGACTGGTTGGCTCTTAAAGGCATCCATAAAGTGCTTCCCCTGACAAAGGTTTCCCTTGTTTCTTTTGTAGGGCAGGCCGTAAGCTATAATTTTGGGGCCCTACTGGGGGGCAGTACGGTACGCTTTCGCTTTTATTCCAGCTGGAACTTTTTGCCCATAGATATTGTCCGCCTGGTGCTGATGCTGGCCATTACCTTCTGGGTAGGCGCATTTGGGCTTGTTGGAGGGCTATTTCTCATTGCTCCGCCGGATATCCCGGTCGAACTGGGTATGCACATACCCATAGGCCCCCGGCTATTAGGAAGCATTTTGGTGCTGGTTGCTGTGGGCTATCTTGTAGTGTGTTGGTTTATGCGCAAACCCGTACATATTTTAGGCAAAGAGTTTGCCTTCCCGCCGTTTCATATTGCCGTGGCACAGCTGCTGGTAGCTGGGGCTGACCTTATCGCTGCCGGGGCCTGCCTGTATGTGCTGTTGCCACCGGACAGTGGTGTTTCCTTTATCGAATTTCTGCCATCCTACCTCATGAGCATGGTGGCAGTGGTGTTGACACACGTGCCCGGTGGGGCGGGTGTGCTGGAAGTGGTGATTTTACATTTAACTACAGCGTCCAGCCAAAATGTGCTCGCCGCCCTGCTCTGCTTCCGGGTAATTTATTATCTGCTGCCGCTACTACTCGCGGCTGTAGTGTTTGCCATATATGAAATTCGCCTGCAGGCAGTGCAAAATTCTGGATCCCTGCACGCTGTCAGTCGCTGGATGCGCCTTTTTGCGCCCACAATAATGTCTTTTGCAGTATTTGCCATCGGGATGCTGCTATGCATTTTTGTAGTCTTTCCCATTAGCGGAGGAGTAGAAGAAGGGCAAGGCAGTATCGCCACACTATTGTCGAATGCGGCAAGGGTACTTACCGCATTGTCTGGTGTGCTGCTGCTTTTCCTGGCACGGGGTATTCAGCACCGGCAACAAAAATCCTGCATTGCTGTGTTGTGCACCATTGCCTGCGGAATTGTTACCATCTCCATATACGCACTGCATTGGGGCGTGGTTGCGCTGTTGTTGCTTACGGCTTTTTGTGTTTGGGCAGTACGCAGCCGCTGTCACCGACCTTCTTCTATCTGGAAACTACACATTTCTCTGTGGCAGATGGCCTTTATCTGCGGTACGGTACTGTGTTCCGCAGGCATTGGCATTGCCCTGTGCCATACTGTGGACATGGGCCTTGTGTGTGTGCTTGCTGCTGAAATAGCACTGATGCTGGGCCTTTCCTGGCGCTACAGGCACACGGCCAACATGAGGGCCAGTTCCAAAAATTTCAGGTAATTTCTGCCAGTTCCAGCCGGAACATGCAGGACATTTCATGCGCGCACCAGACGCATCCACGGCAGTAAAAACTCAACAGCCTTCGCTTCTCCGCTGCCATTGAATACGGTAATTACACGGGGAGTTTCGGTAATATCAGGGGCAGATGGTGGGAACGATGAGAAAGTTGGTTCACGCGGCACAATACTGTGCCATTTCCCAAAGTGGTATTTTTTTTTGGGGGGGGGGGAAGGTAACCTGATCGCTCTTCATATCGCTGCATCAGGATGGCCGCGCTCTGGTGCCAAATTGAAGTGCTCCATGCTACGACAAATGTTAAACCTCATGCGGCGTATGGAACAACGTGGGATTCTCGCAGGAAGCCTTCCTTGCCACCCTTAAGGTGAAAGACGGCGTAGAAAAATAAGCGCCCTTCCCAAAGCGCGAGCCAGAAGAACTTCATGGAGCCTTACCCTGTTGCCCTGTGTGCCGCCATAGAACAGGACGCTCCTGCCCTACTGAATATCTACGCCCCCCTGCGGAAAAGACCGCGACCGCGTTTGAATACACCGTGCACTCGAAAAAAGGAAT
>CAYRKU010000131.1:0-3215 GCA_964425055.1 uncultured Lawsonia sp.
GCTTCGGCTTCAGCCACGGCTTTTTTTACTTCAGAGGCCACAGCCTTTTCTTTATCTTTTTCCGCTTTTTCAAGGCGGTTTTTAAGCGTTTTTTCCGCTTCTTCCCGGGTACGCGCTACGGCCGCGGCCACAGCTTCCGCCTGCTCTTCCGCGGCGATCTTTTCCTTGCGCCTGGTTATGGCATAGGCCCCGCCCAACAATACAGGCCAGATACCCACCACCATAGGTACAGCACCAAGGGCGCCGCTGGTATAGTCCGCCGCGGGTTTTGTACCCATGGTTTCGTCCATACCTATGGAGGAAAATTTCGCCCCGGAAATGACCATCCAGGCAGTTCCCCCCATTTCATATTCACCATAGACGTGGCTTTGATACCTGTCAGGATGCTTGCGGATACGATCCCAGGCAATACGGATCAAATCGTCCCGCCTGCCGAAAATCAGGGATCCTGTGGGGCAGGTTTCCACACAGCCGGGAAGTTTCCCCTCCTGCAGGCGGGGGTGGCACATGGTGCATTTTTGCACCACAGGGGAAAATACCCTGTCATAGGTGTAGGCAGGAATATTAAACGGGCAGGCAATCATACAATAGCGGCAGCCCACGCACAGAGATGGATCATAGGTGACGGATCCATCCGGATTTTTTGAAAAGGCCTTTACAAAGCAGGCGCTTGCACAGGCCGGTTCCAGGCAGTGCATACACTGTATTTTACGGAAAACATCCCGATCTAGGGTAACGGGATGATATTTGTTCACCACGGTCCAGGCCGCGGCCGATGTCCGCCGGGGCTTGTCCGGAACTTTCAGCTCGGTAAACGGCTGCTTCGGCTCCGGCAGCTTATTGACCTGATTGCACGCCTGCTCGCAGCGGCGGCAGCCGATACACAATGTTGTGTCATGCAGGACGCCTTTGCCTTCAGGATATCCAATAAAGCTCCCCCCGGAAGCGGAAGCCGTGCCAGCGCAGGCAAGCGCTGATCCGGGGACAAGGCTTCCCATAAGGGCAAGGAAAGCTCTTCTGTTCATAGTGCCTCCTTACCGCCTGCCGGTGAGCGGGGTATGGCATCCCGCGCAGTCCGTAGCTGCAGGCTTCGTGATCTGCATCCGTTCATGGCAGGCCATGCACTGCTGATGATAAGCAGCCCTCAAGGCGGGCCGTGCTGAATCGCCTGCGGCCTGATTGCCCGCATTGCCATGGCAGCTGGCGCATTTTGGCGGAGACAGCAGTTCTGCCTGCGGCGTGTGGTGATGGCATGCGGCACAGAGAGTGGTTGGGCTTGCGTGAAATGCGGCGGCCATACCGTTATTGCCAATTCCCTGAAGCAGGGTCTCGTAAATTTTTCTGTGCGGGAAATATGAGGCCTCAAATTCACTGGACAGGCTGCCTATTTTTACCTCTTCCGGCACATCCCCGGGTGCAACAGGGCTGGCCGCAACCCTGCTCGCAACAGGGCTTACAGACGAATCAGGGCTGTTTTCAGCCTTTTTGGGGGCAGTTGCGTCCGCGGCGGGGGGAATATCCGGTACAGCGGCATGACATACGGCACAGGCGGAAGGCTCTGCCGGTAAAGCCCCATGGCAGCCGGCACATTGCGTATTCTTCCTGACATACCGCCGGTGACAGCCCACACAGCTATGCTCGGAATCAGGCGAGTGCATTGCCTGATCCAGGGTTATAAACCTCCCCTCAGGGCTGCCTTCCAGGGTATGACAGGCAGTACAGGCGTCAATGCGGGTATGGTGGCAGGTACGGCAACTGGCTGCAACGTCTTCATGCAGTTTATGATTGAACAAAACGGGCTTCATACCCCTGGCTTCAGCAGTGGCATTCTCCCCGTTGCCTTCAGATACCATAACCGCAGTGTCCGGCTGGCCGCGCATAAGCCGGGGCAGCGCCTCGGGCAGTTGCCTGGCCAGCTGAGGATCAGCGCTATGACATCCGGCGCATGTGTCCGGCCCGCTGGCGGGGGCAGCTGCGGATGTATCTTGTGCCGCGGCTGCTTCAGTACGGGCAGTTGCCTTGATATCCGCGTGGCACCATACGCATTTTGCATGAATGGCTGTGTGCAGCGAAGGCTTGCGGCCGTCAGCTTTTGCGGTATGACAGGCGGCGCAGGAATCTTCCGTACCGGATCTCCAGATCAGCTTTTGCAGTTGCGCATCATAAATGTGGTGGCAAGCCCCGCAATTCGTATCAGAGCCAGCGGGGCCGCGGATCGCCTTGCTGCCGGCATGAATGGCGTGAAAGGCCCTGCTGCCTCTCTGGTCGGCAACCGGCGCGGGTACAGGGGCAGCTTTTGCATCATGGCAAAGCCGACACTGCCCTTCCCGCGGGCCGGCATCCTTTTCTGCGTGGCAGGCAAAGCAGTTTTTATGGAACAGCTGTTCCAGTTTCTCCGGGTCTTCCTCTTCATTACTGCGCATAAACCCCCTATGCCCGGCTGCAGTTTCTGCATGGCAGGTGGAGCAGTCCTTCCCTTCCCGGGCAAGAGCCTGCGTGTGTCTGTCATGCAAAAATACGGCCGGCGGCATTTCCAGCACTTTGCGTTGCCCGATGACGTCGATAAGGATTGCCTCCGCCCTGCCGGTGGCAGCTGAAGACAACGCTTCAAACAGGGACGTAATCCCATATAGACAGAGCATAGCCATCACCGCCAGTGCAATCCAATGCGGCAGCTTGCGACTGTTTCCCATGGTGCAGTCCTTTGAAGAAAATGAACAACCGGAAATCCCGCCCTGCAAGCGCCGGGAACGTAACCCTAAAGGAAATTTCAGTTTTCTTAACGCTAGTCTGAAAAAACTATTCCGTCAAGCCAGATACGGAAATGCGGCCTCCTTGTTAAAACCGGCGCGCCTCTTTCGGCAAAAAAAACGTGCGGGGGGGGGTAAAACGCGTTATCCTACCTCAAATTATCTCCTCCGGTCCACCCGACACTCAGTGCAAAAAGGAATGCGCCGGCCCATGGAAGGACTGTTCCAGCATTCATGCCTGTGATGGCCGGCGTTTGGGCGGGGCCATCCCCCTCTCAAACTTTCCGCCGCAGATACTTCACGTGGGGGGGGGGAGTCTAAGATCATGGGTACGAATCAACAGGAGAGAAATAAGGTGAACAGGCCTTGGAAGAACGGTCTTGCGATCGGTGTCCTGGCGGGCGCCGTGCTGCTGGGCGGCGTGGCCTACGGGGAAACGTTTGAATATACCGGCAATCCGGGCGA
>CAYRKU010000132.1:0-2246 GCA_964425055.1 uncultured Lawsonia sp.
TTACCTTAAGCGGCCTGATTGCCTGGATTCGATGCCGCTATGAGGCTCTATTGCTCGTGGTGGCTCCTGTGACACTGTTGGCTTTTCTGGCCGCAGTGCTGCTGCGGCACACTGTGGTTCCGCTTCCGGCACCGCTTTCCGGCATGACATTTACTATCCATGTCGGTGCGCTATTCATCAGTATCGGGCTTATGACACTGGCCTTTGGGGCTGGCCTGCTCTTTCTGCTGCAGGAGCGCACCATTAAATCCAAAACACGGATGACTGGTTTTCAAAAAGACTTACCGGCGCTTTCAGCCTTAGATCGTATCAATCATCTGGCCACCGGCGTTGGGTTCCCCCTATTTTCCATTGGCATTCTGTTTGGGCTGGTTTCGGCGCGGTTAAGTTGGGGAACATTATTTAACGGTGACCCCAAGGAATTGATTTCACTTCTTGTCTGGGTATTGTACGCCTACCTGTTTCAACAACGCTTTGCCCAGTACCGCCAGGGCCGTAAACCGGCGCAGCTGGCCATTGCCGTTTTTATGTTCTGTATGTTGTCGTTGCTGATCGTCAATTTCGTACTTCCTTCCCACCATAATTTTCTCACTCTTCCCAGCTGAGCAGCACCGGTTATGGAACAGGAAATTTATCTTATAGGCCTTAATTACCACACCGCTGGCGTTGAAGTTCGGGAAAGGTTTGCCCTTTCGGACTACTGCTCGCCTGAAAATTGGGCCATTCCCCTGCAGTCAGGGCAGGATTTACCCATGGACCACAGCGGTAAGACTGCGCAACTCAATGAAGTATTGATCCTCTCAACCTGCAACCGTGTGGAAATTTTAACCGTGGGGAAAGGGCCTTTGGAAGGGCCTGTCCTTGATGCTTGGGCTAGAGCCAAAGGAAGTAACAGTGCAGACTTGCTGCCCTATGTCTATATATACAAAGGCGAACCAGCTGTGAAGCATCTGTTTATGGTGGCCTCCAGCTTAGACTCTATGGTTCCGGGGGAACCCCAGATCCTCGGGCAATTGAAAGATGCGTACCGTAAAGCCACACAAGCCCGTACCACCCGAATTATTATCAACCGACTTTTGCACAAATCTTTCTCTGTGGCCAAACGTGTCCGTACTGAAACAGGCGTTGCTGCCAGTGCTGTATCCATCAGCTATGCTGCTGTAGAGCTGGCCAAACGCATTTTTGGAGACATGGCTTCACATCAGGCCATGCTTATCGGTGCCGGAGAAATGGCTGAACTGGCTGCAATGCATCTTATCCAGGCCGGTATCCGTACCATTAAGGTTACAAACCGTACTTATGAACGGGCCAGAGAGTTGGCCGTCCGTTTTCGCGGCGTAGCTGTTCCCTTTGAGCAGCTGCTCGATCATTTGGCAGACGTGGACATTGTTATCAGTTCCACCGGAGCACATGAAGCAATCCTCCGGGCACAGGATATGCGTACCGTGCTGAAACGGCGCAAATATCGGCCTATGTTTCTTATTGATATTGCAGTTCCCCGCGATATCGATCCGGACGTGAACACGTTAGACAGTGTCTACCTGTACGACATTGATGACCTTAAAGATGTGGTTGAAGAAAATCTCGCCCACAGAAAAACCGAGGCTGTAAAGGCAGAAGCCATTGTGCAGGAAGAAGTTCATTCCTTTATGAACTGGTTAAATTCCCTGGCTCTCCAGCCTACAATCATTGACCTGCTGCAGCACTTTGAAAACCATGCCCAAGAAGAGCTTGGCCGAACACTGAAACGCCTTGGACCTGTTTCAGACGAAACCCGAGATGCGTTGGAAACCATGCTCAAATCAATGGTTCGCAAGCTTTCCCATGAGCCCATCACTTTTTTAAAAGAAACAGATGGCGATCCGGCCCGCGCCATTGAGCTGATACGGAAAATCTATGATTTGGATGAAGAATCACCCCATCGACGGGAACTTCAGCATAACCATCATCATTAAAACCGCACCCTGAAAATGTGCCCGGAAGGATAACGTATGCGTGCATATATTGTGGATGAACTGGACCCGGCAACAGTAACCCATATTGGCGAACAGCTCACCAACATGGGCTTTGCCTCTGACATCGAAAAACTCTACTGGATTCCTTTGGACGACAATCTGCTCACTCCCATCCAAAAAAAACACAGCCAAAGTTGTGGGCCGTATTGTATGGCTTTGGAATTGCTGGATTCAGGCATACGACTAGAACTGTTGGTGCGGGCTAAAAATATCCAGCGCTGTGAGTGTGTC
>CAYRKU010000132.1:2256-3172 GCA_964425055.1 uncultured Lawsonia sp.
AGTGTGTCAGCTATACAAGGCCTGATGCGGAACGGTACATGATGGAACAGGTTGATCAACTCATTGCCGAAGTCCAGAAGGAAGAGCTGGATCAGCTTTTTGGTACCTGCTGTGGTTGATCCCCCACCGCAATACCATGATGCATTTTTCCACCACCATACAATATGCCATTGATTCAACTGAGGCTGTAAATAGGGGCAGAACGGATACTCCGCCTGCCCCTTAGCAGAATTTTCGGCCAAAAGAAATTACTTTAACAAACCAATTTCGCGATAATATTTTTCCGCGCCGGGATGAAGCGGAATGCCGGAGAGGTCGGTCACAGCCATATCCAGAGTTACGGTCTTCATCACGGCGTGGGCCTTGCCAAGGATATCCAGATTTTCCCAGAAAGTTTTTGTTAAATCATACACAACGTCTTCAGGCATAGAAGAATCCGTAAGCAGGAGCATCTTCACAGCTGTGGTTTGTACGGGTTCTGTTTGATTATCATAAGTTCCGGCCGGAATACTGAACTTTGCATACCAGGGATACTGTTCCTGAATTTTCTTTATCAGATCGTCGTCCATACCAACTAGCTGCCCACCGGCAGTAGCGCACATTTCGGTTACAGCAGCAGTGGGCAACCCGGCCATAATCCAGGCGCCGTCAAGCTGTTTGTTACGCATCAGGTCAATAGATTCGGTAAATCCCACAAAATGAGCCTTCAAATCGTCAGGATACTTCAGCCCGGCCGCCGTAAAATGAATACGAGACTCCACTTCAGTGGTACCACCTGCCGCGCCAGGGGCAAAGCTTTTGCCCTTGAAATCTGCCAGGTGCTTCACGTTACTGTCAGTGCGGGCCACAACCTGATTGGGGTTGTAGTATAGGCCAGCCAACACACGCACATCGGTATAGGCACGATCCTTAAAAC
>CAYRKU010000133.1:0-2808 GCA_964425055.1 uncultured Lawsonia sp.
GAAGCTTCCCTGAAACGCTGTTCAACCTCGGCATTGCCAGGGTTTCGATCCGGGTGATTTTGAAAAGCGAGTTTGCGGTAGGCCCGTTTGATCTCATCTTCCGACGCATCACGGGACACACCGAGAACTTCATAATAATCGCGTTGAACCATAGCGGATTGAAAGAAAAGTTGGATCAGAACAGAAGTTTAATCGTCCTGATCAGGTTTAGATTCAGTGGCAGGGAAGGTGTACTGACTCATATCTTCGGGAAACAGCTTACCTGCTGCTATTTCGCGTAATGCAGTTACAACTTCCCTGTTGCGAGATTCAACCAAAGGCTCGTAGCCTTCCCGAAACTGGCGTACCCGTTTAATGGCCATCTGCACAAGCAGAAAACGGTTTCCAACACGTTCCTGACAATCTTCAACAGTAATACGTGCCATAAATGCTGCCTCCAAAAGGATGCACCCCACCTGGGTACAGGCATGAAAGGGAATTTATCCAGCAAAGAGAAAAATATTATGTTCAAACATATAGCATGTCAACAGGCAATCATACTCACAGCAATCCCAACCATGGCTGTTTCTCTAACCTTGGCATTCATTTCCCGCCCGATTTAAGCCATGGCTGAGGCCACGCCCTCTTCCCTGCAGCCCACTTCTGCCCCTGCAATGCTGGCATTGTGCCTAGCAATACAACCTACAGTCGCTACAGCCCAAAAATTCTTCCAAGACAGCCCAATTGCCAATAACCAAATCATGACGCATTTGAAAAAAACCGCCACCCACGTAATAATATTACGCTGATACATGACATACCCGCTGGCATCAAGCAATTCAGCAATCAGACTTTTGCTGTGAGAAAAACTATAAACGGCGAACAGTTTTTGAGTCCCCAATACCTTCCAGAACAGCAGCATCAGTGCCGTGACCACGCCCTGTGGCACTCAGCGATCCAAAACCTCACACGGATACGTGCTGCACAAACGCACAAATCACGAGGTGCCTGCCACACGCCTCGGGAAAATATCGCCATGCCTCGGCCCATCATATGCGAGCTTGAGGGGCCAGGCCCCATCTTAAACAAATCAAATACCGATATGTGCTGATGCATATGTTCATATCGGTATCCTTCCTGTCAGACAGAAATCGTCTGCATACCAGGCAGATCATTGCCAACAGACACCCCGGCAGCCGGACTTTCTTCTCCTCTTACGGCATCCTCTGCTCTGACCAACCGATCAGAAAGCCGACAGTAGACAAAAGTTTCAACATTACGGCCTTCCACGGCTGACAGTGGAAATTCAGCACGTGCCATCACCCGATGCCCACCGGCTGAACCCAATGAATCAAGGCATTGTGCCGCATATGCCCCCATATCTATACTCTGGCCATCACCCCGAAAAATAACAATAACCGTCTCCTTATACACGCCGCATATGGCAATCCAGCGCAGCCCATGCACTTTTGTGAAAAAATCCGCTACCACAACCAGAATATCCGGATTTTCCACTTCTCCAAGAAAGCTATACAGGCCAGATCGACATCTGTGCAAAGAAACAATTGCCCGGCCAAAATACTTCAGCCACTCGGGCAAATACTCACTATGTACAATTCTGGTAAGTAAGGTGTTGTCCACATGGGAAGAAAGTTGCTGAAATGCGCGCAGGTCAACGTCAGCACTTTTTCGGGTAAAGGTAGCCGTATCTGCCCGAATACCGTATTGAAGGGCTGTAGCCAGACGGATACCCGGCCGGATGCGCAGCGCACGCAGATATTCTGCCATACGGGAACTTACAGCCCCGTATTCCGGCTGAATATCTACATATTCAGCATCTACCGGATGTTCTGGAACAAGAGGATGATGATCGATAACAATGGAAAAAGGTATTCCGGCAAAGACCACATTATGGTGTGGCTGTGAATCAACCACGGCAAAACGATGGTACTGCGTCCGCAACGCTGCAGACCAGGGCGTTAACGGAATACGCAGATATCGAATCATGGCTAAATTGTCAGGCCGGGAAATTTCGTTGACCGGCGCAATCACTACCCTGCCAACACGGCGAGCCATAATTCGCTTGAGCGCCAGTGCGGAAGCCAGAGCATCCGGATCAGCATTGATAACAATGGCCCAATCATCATTTCTGGAAAAAAGTTCCAGAAGCTGTGTGAGACGGGGTGACATCCTGCGGCTATTTGGCATACGGTTACTTCCTGTATTCAGTAACGGCATGTAAGAGACTACCCTCTTCGCAGAGTTTTTTCCAGTAGTAGAGAACAGATATGACAACCAGCACCTATGGTCCATTCCGGGCTGCGATGCCGCTTGTTCTGGCTTCGGCATCCCCCCGGCGCAACGAATTACTTCGTGATCTGGGCATCGACTTCAACGTTTTGGCCGTTAAAGGCGCAGAACCAGCTCCCATAAAAAACGACAATCCGCAAATGTATGCCCTGCGCGCGGCAAAAGCCAAGGCGGAAGCCGCAGCGGCAGAACTTGATCAGCATCAGACAGGAAACGATGCAGTTATTCTTAGCGCGGATACCATTGTAGTGCTGCCTACGGAAGAGGGTGTGAACATCCTGGGCAAACCAGCATCCCCAAAACAGGCTTTGGATATGCTTCTACGCCTTTCCGGGCGCAGCCATACTGTTGTTACAGGCTGTTGCCTGCTCTGGCCGGGGACACCCCGCCGGGCGGAATGCTTTCATGATGCAGCAACCGTAGGCTTTGGATCATGGCCCGAAGAAATTCTACGTGCCTATATCGCTACAGGAGAAAGTATGGACAAGGCCGGCGCCTACGCCATACAGGGTATGGGGG
>CAYRKU010000133.1:2818-3051 GCA_964425055.1 uncultured Lawsonia sp.
CTTTCTTACCAACTACATCAGCGGGCAATGGAGCACCATAGTCGGGCTGCCGGTTTTTTCCGTAATAAAACATCTACTTCAAGGCGGTGCCATTTGCCCACAGAAGAGAACGGACATTAACCCACTTTAACCAGAATCATCCGATAATTCTGCCTACACAGCGGTGCTATGCACAGCGGCAAACCGATTAAGTGCAGCTTCAAAGCCATCCCAGTTGCTGCAGGCGATAACAT
>CAYRKU010000134.1:0-2946 GCA_964425055.1 uncultured Lawsonia sp.
CGCACACCCTGTCGGGAGTCCATTGCCCGGCAACGGCACTGAAAGCTTTAAATCCGTTTACTGGAGCGGTTTTACCGGCAAGGATCAGCTGACAGGCCATGCCCATAAGTAAAATGGTTTCAGTACCTGGTTTGATAGGCAGCCAGGAATCAGCGCCGGCCGCAGTATTGTTTTGTACAGATCCGGCATAGGTCAGGCGCATGGCAGGTTTGCCGCCAGTGGGGCGGGCATTACCCCAGGCGCGGCGGTTACAGATAACCGGCCCCCACGTTTCCAGAATATTGGCACCAATGGCAAAAAGATGGTCACTCCTGGCAACGTCGTAGCCCAGGCGGCCCTTTCCGCCCATAAGCGCCCATGCGGCGGCAGTTGCCTGAGCATCACCCGGCATTATAAAAAATTTGTCCGACCCCATCTGGGAGACAAATCCGGAGAACAGTTCATTCATGGTACCGTTTTCATCTCCGGAAACGCATACCACACCTTCTTTGCCTGTGGCTGATTTGAGTTTTTCCACAAGCAGTTTTTCGGCATCGGCCCAGCTGATCGCGCCATAGGTGCCGTCAGCACTGCGTTTCAGGGGCCGTTTCAGGCGCGCCGGGCTGTAACGCAGCTGAACTTCCGTTGCAGCCAGTGCGGAGATGCCGCCCAGGCTCAGTGGATGCTCTCTGTCCCCGAGTACGCGGACGGGGCGTCCATCGACAAGTCGTACACGGGTTCCCACGGCAGAGGGGCAAAGCTTGCTTACCGTGCGTACATATGTGTTTTCATTGTTTCCGTGTTCCAGAGAAGGAATCCATGACCAGTTTTGCGACCAGATGGATATGTCATCAAGACCCTTCCACACCACAGGAGTTGCCAAAGTACCTACGGCAGCCCCGCCTATGAATTTCAGAAAGCCTCGTCTGTCAAGCATTTGGCATCTCCTCACTTATGGCAGACAAAGCAGGCATTACTGGCATTGGTGCTGCCCAGGTGATTGGGATTGGCATGACACCGTTCACATTGCCACATCTTCATAGTAGTCCGGCTATAGCCGGTAAGCCGGTTCTCCTCGAATACAGGCGGCTGTTTACCCTTAAGATTAATGTGACACTGTGCGCACAGTTCACGGTCGGAGAACTGGTGGCAGGTATTACACTGTTGCAACGAGTGCACGGTATGGCTGAAGTACACATTGTCGGGCTGCTTTTGATATTTCAGCCATTTTACTTCCTTGCCAGTCTTTACGTAATTGTTGACGTAGTCGCGCTCGGCTTTGCTTTGGCCCATCATATGGCTGTGACATGTGGCGCAGTCCTCCGTAGTGGGCAATGCATAGAATGATCCGTCCGCACGCAGATGGTGACAGACAGTACAGTCCAGTGAGGCATCCAGCAGATGTGTCTCGTGGCTGAATGCGACAGGTTGTTCTTGTTCGCTGAACAAAAGTTCAGGGAAAAGCCACCAGCCAAAGACGAGCGCAACGACAACGCCCACGATAAATGGCGCAAGGCCATTTGCCATGGACTTTGTACGGTTGCCTGCCTCCTCATGGGAAGGCGTGTTGTTTTGCCTGTCCTCCATACCTTTTGCCTCTTGAATGGTTGCGTTGCTAAAAACCATTTACCCATCGGCCCCAGTAGGCCAATATAACACGTACAGACAGGCAGATTGGGGAGCTGTGTTCAATACAGGCCACCGCTATCACTGCCAGTACTGTGAACTCTTCCTGCAGATGGAGCAGATCCTGCTGCAAACGTACCGTACTCTTTCAGGCTTAGGCGATAGAATAACGCTATGTCAAGACTGAAAGTAATGCTGTCCGTGTTTTGTTTCCCTTCTGTGTCTGAACCCGGCGCCAGTCTGCCTGATATTTGGAGAGCAACCGGCTAATTGCCCCAGGATAACATACAGGCACAGCTTTTACCTAGAAGTGCCTTACGCTATCGCAAAATGAATGTTTTGAAAAGCCCTACGGTGGCATTGTAAAGGGGTTTCTGCATATCTTCGGGAATATTGGGGAGAATCACCAAAAAACTTGACCTTGCCCGGGCTACCGGCTACACACCGAAATATGTTTTGGAGGGGTGGCAGAGCGGTTGATTGCGGCGGTCTTGAAAACCGTTGACGTCGTGAGGCGTCCAGGGGTTCAAATCCCTTCCCCTCCGCCATAAAAATTTCTCAGGCAGTATTTTTAAGACTATAATCGTCTGAAAATACTGCCTCATCTCTCAGAAAAAACGAGGGTCTTTTTTTTACAATTGCTAAAAATTTTTTGTTTTTGATTTCAAATAGTTGAAGAACCATTTCACTAAAAACGTGAAAATCTCAAGTAGGGCGTCCTTATATCGTTGACCAAGGCCCCCTCCAGCTCTCAATTTCCCACAAACGACCCGCCGCCGATGCCGAAGAATTTTTCAAAGAAGGCCTTGAGCTTGTCGATAATGCCCTGCTTCTTTTTCGCCCTTGCCCCGTCGCCGCTGAAACGGGAAATCGGCGGCATGAGGTGGTCAATGTCCGTACCGATGGTCTTTATCTCACCGTCTCGGAAGGCGTTTTCCAGGAAGTTTCGCGTCTCTTCCTCTTTCAGTTTTTCGTCGCTGATAAGCTGGGTAAGCTCGCGTTCCCGCTCTTCGGCAACGTAGCTGTTCCAGCCGTTCATAACGTCGCCCACATCGTTTAAGCCGGCTATAAAATTTTCAATCAGTTCTTTTTTGCTGCGCAGTTCTGGGCTGGCGCCCACGGCCTTGCGGATGGTGACAAGAACTTCCTTGTCCTCGGAATGGCTATCTTGGTACTTCTTCACCAACATGAGGATATAGTCGATATTGATTTCCACCTGCTTTATCAGCTCAATCTCAAAAACAATATCATCGATAATATCCGTACTTTCCCCACGCTTACGCTTCTCGTTCCATTCGTCGCGCAAGTCCTGATACCGGCCAAGATAATCCTGCATATCCC
>CAYRKU010000135.1:0-2670 GCA_964425055.1 uncultured Lawsonia sp.
TGCACAGGCTGGATTTAGACGGAATATGTATCGCCACAGGTTCGGCCTGTAACAGTGGAAATACTGCGATCTCACATGTTTTACAGGCTATAGGGCTGGACCACCGGTTCTGCAAAGGAACTGTACGTATTTCTCTGGGGAAAGATAACACAGGGGAAGATGTAGAGGCTGTTTTCACGGCGATCGCAAAAATTTTTAGGGTGTAACACTGATATAACCAGGCGGTTTTCCAACAGCAGCCAACCCCGGCAGCGCAGTAGAAAAGGTTTGAGACGTTTCCCCGGCGGGAAGTTCTGCCCGCCGGCAATAGCGTTTTGTTTTATGCTGCAAACCGGCCCTCTAACCAAGGCAGGGCGGATCGCCAGATTTATCTGTATAGCCGCCAGGATACGCAGATACCTCGCTGTATCGCGCCCGCCATGAATTTCTTCCTTCAGCTTGGAAAATCCTTTCGGATACAGGAAACTGCCGGGGCGGGAAAGCCAAAGCGTATCCGCTTGCCTTAAGGTATTGACGCCAGACGGACTATTGCATAAATTGTATTTTTGTAACAGAAAACAGGCCATGCGTACGTATGCTGCCGGAATGCGGTACCCGGATGCGTTTGCCTGCTGTGCGGACCTTCATGGCAACGTCATTGCCTGAGGTCTTTTATTTTTTCGGAAATGTTTATTTGATTAGGGATATGGACGCTGATGCTTGGGGAACATTCTCTGATAGAATTTGTGTTTTTTTTTCTGGGCATTGCCCTGTGCCTGTGGTGCGATCTGCATGCACATAGCGCGGATAAACCTGTCTCTGCCCGTAATGCCACTATCTGGACATGTATCTGGGTGTGTCTGGCCATGGGCTTTGCCGCCTATGTGGGCTTCCGCTTTGGGGGGGAACAGGCGCAGCTTTTCCTGGCCGGGTATCTGCTGGAAGAATCCCTGTCTGTGGACAATTTATTTGTAATGATGGCCATTTTCGGATCGTTTTCAATTAAAGATGAGATGCAGCACCGTGTGTTGTATTATGGCATTATTGGCGCCCTGATCATGCGGCTTGTGTTTGTTGCGGTGGGCAGCACGCTTGTAGCCCTGTTTGGGCCGTATGCCCTGGCCGGGTTTGGTATTTTTGTTCTTTGGACTGCCTGGAAAATGGGCCAGAATATTCGTATCAAAAAAGATGAATTAGAAAAGGTGGACTACGCCAACCATTGGTCGGTGCGCTATACCAGACGCTTTATTCCCATACATCCGCAGTTGAGCGGACATGATTTTTTTGTGAAGGTGGCGGAACATGGCAGGATCATATACAAAGCCACGCCGTTGTTTGTATGCCTGGTGGTGATCGAACTTTCAGACGTAATGTTTGCCTTTGATTCGGTACCGGCCATTATTGCCATTACCCCAGATCCGTTTTTGGTGTACACAAGTAATATTTTTGCCATTCTTGGGCTTCGGTCCATGTATTTTCTGCTGGCGGCGGCAAAACGTGGCCTGCGCCACCTGGAAAAGGCCGTTGTGGTGATCCTGGCCTATATTGGCTTCAAGATGATGCTAGATGTAAGCGGCATAGCCCACATTCCCCCAATGATCAGCCTTGCAGTTGTTCTGGGGCTGCTGGTGGTGGGGATTGTGGCCTCGCTGTTTCCTGAACGCGGGGAAAAGGCCTGATGATGTGCTTTTATAAGGAGTAATGCATGACTCGGATGGGAATTTTATTGGCTATTGGGGTTTTCATGCTCTCCCTGGTAGTATTGGCCGGGGTTGAATGGGACAGTGATGTACCGGTGAAAACCGAAGGCCAGATGGTTACTGGGACGATTGACAAACAGATCCTTTCAGGTGAGGAGATGAAAAATATTGTGCCAGGAGACATGCCTGCACGGCGGGAAACATCCTCTGCCGGCGGAGTTTTGGTCCCTCTGGATAACGGTACATTGCGGGGCGAATCTGGTTCCTTTCTGGATATGACCGGCGGCAGGGCAGGCCAGACTTCTGGCCAGGAGGCAGATGCACAACCCCATGAAGGAAAAGGTGAGCCTTCTTCTGCCGCTTCTGATCCTGCAGCAGCGGTACCTGACCTGCCGGCTGTACCCAAACCGGTTGAAACTGTACCAGACCATCCGGTAACGCCGGAGAATACTGAGGCAAAGCCAGCCTCCACTGCACAACCTGCCAATAGCAACAATGTAACTACCGGGACAGGGTCCCGTTCCGCTGCCTTTACACTCACAGCAGCTGCGCCAGTACTTAACCCTGGGCAAAAGGGCGCTTCTTCCAGCCTGAAAATTGGTAAAGACATTGTCTTTCGGGTACAGGGTTCCGGCCCCATGAAGGCCGA
The DNA here is from genome assembly GCA_964425055.1 of uncultured Lawsonia sp. Classification (GTDB taxonomy): domain Bacteria; phylum Desulfobacterota; class Desulfovibrionia; order Desulfovibrionales; family Desulfovibrionaceae; genus Bilophila. The sequence continues at coordinate 2,329 of CAYRKU010000135.1, forward strand.
TACACTGTTGCTGAACGGCCCCGATCGCTTTGTGGTGGATGTGCAGGGCAATTGGGGTATAGGTATCCCCAAAGTACCGGCTGGTCTGTGGCTTAAGGGCATTCGCCAGGGCCGCGCAAAAGACACAACCCGTATCGTATTTGATCTGGGACGGAAACCGAAGGCGGCAACAGCCCGTAATATAGATGCCAAAACCATAGAGGTGACCATCCGTTAACAGGATGGCCATAACGTCACGTCAAACTGTAAAAAACATCTTGACAGAGTTATGAGTGGGAGGATAGAAGGATTTTTCTGCACTGCGGAGGCAGTGTGGGGGCTAGATTTTCCCTGTGTGGGGGA
>CAYRKU010000136.1:0-2632 GCA_964425055.1 uncultured Lawsonia sp.
CAACCGATACCGGAGATATGGAAGCGGAAGTTGTGGCCATTACCGATGAGGCGATTGTTGTTGATGCCAATCACTTTCTGTCTGGAGAGAATTTGCTGTTTGATATTGAACTGTTAGATTTCAGTTGAGGTATAGGTGCTGCATATACAGTCGGAGTAAGACGCTACTCCGACTGTGTTTTAACTTGTTTCCTCAAATGAGGCTCGATTACGGGTTATGGCTGCAGCCAGATCAGGAATAAATTGGGCAACCTCTTCCAAGTCGTCTTTTTCAGCAGCCAGCTCAATGCAGTGAGCAGGATCATCCAGAACACGGAGGTCAAACGTCTCAGCCAGCTTTACAATGCGTGTTGCCGATTTGTGTATCATTCTTGAATCATTGGATTTTTTTCCGGCAATGATCTGTTCCATGGCCATGTCAAGTTCCTGAAGCAGGCGGTGGATTGTTGCGTCAGTATCAGTGTTTGAGGTGAGTTCTTCCCCACTGGAACAAAAAGTTTTTTCAGTAGTTGCAGTGGGATTGTCTGCAGCTGGTTCTTCCGAAATATGTTCATCGTGTTGTTGCTTTGCTGATGGATCCGGTTCCGGGATGGAAGAATCCTGTATAGGATTATCAAGTTCCACAATATGTTCTGTCAGAGATACATTTTTTACAGAATTATGAGGAAGTGGATCGAATAGATCCGGTACACTGGGAGTGGCTGCTGGAGAATCAGGGGTAAGCTGTATCTCCTCAATAGCTTTGCTCAGAGTAATGATATGATTGGAAGGTGTGCCCTCATGGAGATCGGGCGATATATCAAATTGTTCACGTCCTGTGTCGGTCGGCGGCTGCAATGTCAGGGGTGGTTCTTTTGGGGAAGTAATGGGCATGGGCTCTCCCACCCATTCCACACAATTGTCTGGTGCTTTTGAACGGAAGGGTTGGGCTGCTTCCTTTTTGCCATCCTCGGCTTTTTTCTGTGGTGACAGAGATAGGGGTGTTTCCTGGGAAGAAGAAATTGACTGTTTCCGGATAGGCATGGGTTCCCCTACCCATTCAATACTGTCTGGTGGGGCTGCGAAAACAGGTTTTTTCTGTTGTGGTGCAACAGTAGCCGTTGATGTGGCTGCATCTGGTTTGCTAACAATGGGTGTTGGTTCCCCCACCCATTCATCGGTAGATAGATACAGCTTGTTTGGTATGGAAGTGTGCACAGCAGGTGCCGGTTGATGCCGTTGGGATGGCCGATGTCTTTCATGCCCTGTATGCGGCGCTTTTGTATGAATTTTTTGCGTAAGGGATACGCGTTGCACTGCCTCAGGTTGAGCCTGTTTATCTGCTGCTGTACTGGTTATGGGCATTGGATCGCCCACGCTGGAGAGTTTGATGTTCTCCTGTACAGGTGATTCCGACGGCAGGAGAGGTGTTCTCATTGTGGTATTACCGGGCTTTTTGTCACGTTTGAACAGACGGGCCAGGAATCCAGGACGTTTTTTGAGTGTCTGTGGTTGTTCGGACAGAGGTAGATCTGCTGAGGGCTGTATGGGCGTTTCAACCGCCTGGGAGGCAGGTTGCTCCGGCTCCGCCGACTGGGTGATGGGAATTTGGGCAGTTTTTTTGCGGGGTACGGGCGCAAGACGGAGAGCCAGATGTCTGAGATCTTTACGCGCAACTGGTTTCATGAGCGTGTGTGTACAGCCCATACGCCGCAGGCGGGCAGCTTGCTCATCGTTGGAGACCAGAGCCAAAATAGAGACTAGGGGAAAATTGTGCTCTCCTTCAAAGATGCGAATGGCCGCAATGGTCTTTGCAAGATCTCCTTCAGGAATATCATCATCAAAAATAAGCAGCGCCCCAGGAGCATTGAAATATGTTTGTTGGGCATCTTCCGTATTGCGGGCTTCAAGAATTTCGTGTGGCAGTTCATCCAGATAATAGGCCAGAAGTTGGCGATTGGCTGGAACCGAGCTGACAACGAGGATACGTAGGGAACTAGCTGGAAGTTTGGAGATTAGTGCATTGTTTTGAACATTGGTTTTGGCCATAGGTACTTCGGCGGAGCGCGTAGACAGGTGCATACTGAAGGATATGGTAGTTCCTTCTGATTTATTGATTAGGGACACTTCGTTCCCACCGGCTGCGGCAAGTTCCCAGACCCGGGTAAACGCGAGGGAGCTACGGGTAAACGGTGGTGTTCCTGTACCTGTATCGGAAATGGTGAACAGCAAATGTCCAGGATCCGTACTTTCTGGAACACGCTGGACACGAATTTGTACCAGGCCATGCTCCGTGGCCAGAATGGCGCTTTCAGCTAACATTTTAAGGACTTCTGCCAGCTGAATGCGTTGCCCTTCGTAATATCGGGGCAGGTAAGGTGCTGTAAACCATGTAAGGCTGAGGTTTTTGTTCTCTGCCTGCTCTTCCACTGCGTCATGAACTTCCAGTAAGAGCTGATTCAGGTCAAAAGTTTCAGTCAGTTGTGGATCATGTACTTTTTCCGGTTGAATGGCAGTGCGGGACATGTTTCCAATAAGCCATGTTAGTGTTTTTCCTGTTCGGATCAGTGAATTTAGCCGTACTTTAGCGTCCGGGTTTAGGGGCATTTGATCGAGCGCGGCTATTTCCCGCAAGAGGACATCAAGTGGGGTAC
>CAYRKU010000137.1:0-2592 GCA_964425055.1 uncultured Lawsonia sp.
CCTTCTCGTGGAAAATATTGATAGTGGCATTATTAAGGTAACAGTGAACAGGCCTAAAGCGATAAATGCTCTGATTATTGAAACCATGCAGGAACTTAGCGACATGACCGAGAAAATCGGTGCCATGGACGATATCAATGTTGTGATCATTACCGGATCTGGGGACAAATCTTTTGTAGCTGGTGCGGATATCGACATCATGTCTGACATGGGATTGTGGGAAGGCCGTGACTGGGGTGTCTTGGGCGGCGTAACAGGGCAAAAGATTGAGGAAATGCCGCAAATGGTTATTGCCGCAGTCAATGGATATGCCCTTGGTGGTGGCGCCTGGCTGGCCACAAGCTGTAATCTCCGTATTGCATCGGAAAAAGCCATTTTCGGTGCGCCTGAGGTTAAACTGGGGATTATGGCCGGGTTTGGCTGGACGCAAACCCTCCCCCGTATCATTGGTGTGGGCAATGCGCTGGATATGCTGACGACAGGGCGGTTTATCAAAGCTGACGAAGCCTTGCGCATGGGGCTAGTCAACAAGGTGGTTCCCCATGAACAACTGATGGATTCCGCTCTTGAAATGGCCCGGATGATCTGTGCTAACGGGCCTATTGCGGTACGGCTTACCAAACGGGCTGTTTATGAAGGGCTCAGCATGCCGCTGGCTGCAGCAAGAATTTATGAGCGTGAGCTGCACGGCCTTTGCTTTACCACACAGGATCAAAAAGAAGGTATGGCTGCATTTCTGGAAAAACGGGATCCACATTTTCATAATAAATAAGTGCGACAACCGTTGGAACAAACCTTAGCGAACAGCAGCTGTTATGCGGGTTTTGCATAAGGTTAAAGAACAGTACAGCGATGTACCTAAAATTTTGGAGGAGTTATGAAGGCAATCGGTAAAAAATTTATGGCACTTATGCTGGCTCTCGGTATGAGCACGGCCCTGCTTACTGCATGTAATGAAGGAGGCAGTACAGCGAGTAAGGAATCTGCCAAGGCACCAGCTGCTGCCGGGGCTGAGACTATTACCTGGCGTTTGCAGAGCAACTATGCTCTGGATTCGTTGGAAGGAATGATGGCAAAAAACGTAAAGAAAGCTCTGGAAAGAGCCACCAATGGCCGCCTCCAGATCGAACTGTACGAACCCGGTGCCCTGTGCCAGGCCTCAGATATTGTGACGTATCTGTCCCAGGGGGCCTTTGACCTTGCTGTTATTTTCGGTTCCACCTATGCCGGCGTTTTGCCTGAAGCAGACCTTGGCTGCGGTATCCCCTTTGCCTGGGAAAGCTCTTCTGAAATCTATGATGCCATGGAAAACTATGGCCTGCTGAAAGTCATTCAGGACGCGTACAGTGAACTGAATATCAAATACTACTGGAACGCTCACGAACCCAACTATAACACATTGTGCAATTTCAAAGTTACCAAGCTGTCTGACTACGCCGGCAAAAAAATTCGGGCACTTGGCGTATGGGGGGATTATTATACCGCCATTGGTGCCTCGCCGGTGAATATTCCCGGTACTGAAGTCTATCAGGCCATGCAGCTGGGAACCATTGATGGCGCTCATTATGGCTGGTCTTCATTGAGCGATTCCAACAACCTTCGCTGAGTTATTGCCAGATGGCCACAATCGTGAATAAAGACAGCCTGAACAAGCTGCCCGCAGATATGCAGAACTTGGTTGATGAAACCCTTCGGCTGGTTAATATCGGGGTTGTCGGGCAAGACCATGTGGCCGGAACTGAAAAGAGCGTCCGTGACGCTATCCAGAAGGGATACACACAACTTGTGACCCTTCCCGACGATGTCGTTGCAGACCTGCGTAAGATCGCCGTTACCAAAATATGGACACAACTTGCGGCCAAGAGCGAACGTATGGCGCGCGGTATTGAAATCATCAAACAGCAGAACCGTGATTACGGCCGCAAAGTAGATTACTGATTTCCCTCTCTACCATTCCGGTATGGCCTTCTCCCGCCATACCGGAAACTCATAATCTTAATAACGGCTTTTCCCCAAGCCCATGACCTGGAACCGCAGAGAAAGGGAAGTCCATGAAAATACTCCTGCAGATTTCAACTGTCATTGATGCCATCAACCGGACTATCGGCACTATTTTTTCATGGATACTGTTACCCATGATTATCCTGACATCTTTTGAAGTCTTTTCCCGATATGTCCTCAACAGCCCTACCATATGGGCATGGGAACTCATCATTCAAATATGGGGCCTTATGCTTATGGCCTGCGGTGGCTACTGTTACTGGAAAGGCGGCTTTGTTAAAGTCGATGTGTTTTACAATAAATTTTCCCCTAAGGGGAAATATCTTATTGGGATTATTACAGCCATTATGGTTCTGGTTTGTATGGCCCTTGTTTTCAAATACGGTTGGAATATGTTCAGTGTATCTTTCCAGCGTAATGAACGGATTTCATCTGTCTGGGCTTCCCCTATGTGGACCATGCGTTTTTGGGTTCCATTGGGGGCCGGTTTGATGTTTATCCAGGCCATCAGCGAACTTATCAAAAACACAGCCGCATTGTTAGGAAAGATCAGCCTAATCCCCGTAAGTGATGAGGTTGCAGATGCCATAG